>NZ_AP019841.1:333710-667421 GCF_007990445.1 Leptotrichia wadei | reverse complement strand
CATCAAAATTATCAAACAAAAAATACGAATAATGCAAAATTACAGCTAGTTTTACATTTTTTTCAACGTTATTTTCCTCAAAAAACGACTCCAAAGCCATTTCCAATTCCTGATTTTCAAAAAAATATATTTCATCATTAAAAAATATATAAATTTTATTTTTATTTCTTATATATATTTTTATTTTTTCTTCCATCACTCCCCCTTTACTAGTTTAATCATTTATAAAAATTCTGATTCCAGAACTCTCATCTCCACTTCCAGCGGGCTCACTCTCTTAAACCCAACTTTTTCACAAAATAAAATCTCTTCGCCTAAAATTTTCCTTCCAAAAATAACTTTCAGCTCACTATAAACCTTATTTTCCTCAAGCGGCAACAAATATTCATTATCATTTTCATCACTTATAGACTTAATCCTGTAATTTCCAATACTTTCAATATCTTTTCCCAAAAATATCAAGTTTTTCAATTCAATATTTTGTCCATCTTTTTTCAAAACACTATCAAAATACCGCTCCTTCTTCTCCAGCAAAATTGAATTTCCATCAAAATTAATCCCACTCTCCAAAATTCTTTCCACATTCTGATTTTCCTTCTGAACTAAAAACTTTTTCTCTACCCTGCTTTCCTTACGACTTTTCAAAAATACCATATCCTTCTTCTGCTGCACATAATAGACAAAATTAATTGAAAATGCCGAAATTATTGATAAAATTACCAAAACATAAACTAAACTTGCCCCTTTATTTCTTTTTTTATTTAAGTTTAATTTTCCCCTATCTAATTTTCTATTTCTCATCCCGTTAAAATATCTATTTTTCATTATCCAAAACCTCAATTTATACTAAATTTTTACAACTCTGACATCTTCTTTATTATTTTCCTTTAATCGAATAATCAGCAATTTTCCCACCTTTTCAAACTTTGCTTCATCAAATTTCCCTACTTCCACCTTACTTCCAAACTTTCCATTATTTTCAGCATCTGAAACAAAAAGTTTTCCTTTATCATATTCAATCTTATAAAAAATTTCATTCAATTTAAAAATTATGAAATTTTCCCTGACAAAAATATTATTATTTTCTCCTTCATAAGAAAACTTCTGAATATCTCTATTTCTTATATCCAAAACAATTTTATCCATCGAAAAATACATTTTCTCATACATTTTCTGGCTGTCCTTCTTAGCCTTTTCCATAATAACCATCCGCTTCAGAAATACAGAAATCACAAATACAAGCACAGAAAATATAAACATGCTTATTAATATTTCCACCAGCAAATAGCCATTTTTTTTATTTTTTATTTTCCCAATCATTATCCTCCTTATATTTTATAATTGACTATTTTTATCAAAATCAGGAAAGTAATAATCCTTTATTTTATCAACATTTATTTCAAAAATATATTCCCTTTCCCCAGTTTCATTTACAAAATACCCATCTGTCCTCTTTATTTCCACATTTATCTTATCCTCTTGAATTTTTCCCTTTTTATCCTTCCTTTGTTCAAAATTTTTTAAAATCTGATACTTTTTTTCAACTGCAAATCTATTATAAAAATCATCTACTTTTGAAATCTCATATTTTCCGCTAAAATTCAATATTTCCTCATATTTTTTCCCCTTTATTATTTCAATCATATTTTCTATGCTTACATTTTTTTTATTCAAATCATCCACCTTCACATCTGTCTGAAACGTTTTCAAAAATAAATTTGAAACTGGAATAATTGCAACTGTAACAAAAAACATTGAAATAAGACTCTCAATTAACGTTTCTCCCTTATTTTTCTTCATATTTTCACCAGCTTTTACTTATTAAAAATTCTAAAAATAATATAACTTATAACAATAAATGGTGCAAATGGAATATACTCATACTTTTTCCATTTTTTCAAAAATAAAAATAAAAAAGCAATAATCCCTGAAAAAATATACAAAATCATATAAAAATTTAACACTTTTTCTATTTCAAAATATCCCAGAAGCCCCCCAATCCCCATCATCAGCTTTACATCTCCAAAGCCGATTAACATTTTTCCAAAATAATCCTCTAAAATATAAAGTACAATCATCGGCATTGAATAGGCACAAATTCCCAAATAATACTTTTCCAAATTGTCATTTTGAACTGCTGTTATTAGTCCTAAAATAAGTAAAATAACGGCACTTTCTTCAGGAATTATTCTTTTTTTTACATCAACCCAAATTATTCTGCAAAAAATACAATATTTTACAACTTCAATTACGCTATTTACTATTTCCCAATTCATCACTTCCTAATTTCTTCCCCCGCAAATGCCTTACTTCCCGCAGCAACCTTAGCAAAAACCTCTCCATCCTGATAAACTACATTTCCTTCAATATTTCCAATTTTAAATTTTCCATTGCTATCCAGCCCAATCCCAAGTTTATTTAGATTTCCATGCTCTGTCAAAATATCCTGCAAGTTTTTAGGTGAATCTCCTCCATGATCAATACTCCAAGAAGTTGTCGTATTATTAAGCTCTGCAACCGCCCCGATCACCTTGCTTCTATTAGCTTTATTCAAATACTTCCCAACCTGTGGCACTGCAATCGCCGATATTATCGTAATGATCGCCACTACTAAAATCACTTCCACAAGTGTAAACCCTTTTTCTCTTTCCTTTAATTTTCTACTTGCCTCCCTTCTTTTCATCTTTTCAATTTTACTTTTTTCCTTTTTTATAACTTCACTCATAATTAATCTCCTTTTAATTAATTTTTATTTAATAAATTTATACTATATTTTTTAATAAAAGTCAATATTAAAATTAAAATATTTTTTAAATAAATCTTTTTTTTATAAATTTTAGTTTTTTTATATAAAAAATATGAACTTAATTTCCTTATAAATAAAAAAAACTGAACTCAGAAATTCACTTCTAAGCCAGTCTTTTTCATACTTTTTGTATTTTTAAGATTTTCATTTTTTTATATTTACAAAACAAAGTTTTTCTAAAAGAAAAAGTATTTATTAGTCAACTAAATTTGATAAATTTTCAACATTTTCAATATTAATAACTTCAATTTCTTTATTAATTTTCTTAATCAATCCTGCCAATACTTTTCCAGGTCCGATTTCATAAATTTTTGTAACTCCATTTTCAGCCAGTTTATTTATTGTGTCAACCCATTTTACTGGGCCAAATGTTTGGTTGTATAATTCGTTCTTAATATCTTCAGCTGAAGTTAAAATATTTGCTGTAGTATTTGCAATAATTGGAGTTGTTGGATCGTTCCAAGTATAATTTTCAAATTCCTTTTTCAAAATTTCGGCAACAGGTTTCATTAATGATGAATGGAAAGGCCCTGAAACCGCTAGCAGCAATGCTCTTCTTGCACCTTTTTCCTTAAATAAGTCGAGATTTTTTTCAATTACTTCTTTTTCTCCAGCGATAACAGTCTGCTTTGGTTCGTTATAATTTACTGCTTCCACAGTTCCATCAATTTCATTACAGATATTTTCAACATCTGTTGCACTAAGTCCCAATATTGCAGCCATTCCACCACTAATATTAGCATTGCTCATGATTTCCCCTCTTTTTGAAATTAATTTTAATGTATCAATTTCATTCAAAACTCCAGCAGCATATAATGAACTGTATTCTCCTAAACTGTGTCCAGCTACAAAATCTGCATTTATTCCCTTTTCCTTTAATAATTTCGTTAAGACAACTGAAAATAGCGCAATTGCAGGCTGTGCATATTTTGTATTTTTTATTTCTTCATCTGTCCCTTCAAAAATAACCTTTTTCACATCTTCATTATTTTCAAAAATCTTATCAATTATTTTTTTATCTTCATCATTTACTTCATCATATAACTTTTTACCCATTCCAGCATACTGTGTCCCTTGTCCTGGAAATACAAAAGCAATTTTTGCCATATAGACTCTCCTCTTAATTTTCTAGTTTTTAATACTCAAAATTTTTAATTGAAAAAACTATTTTTTTTCTTCTTCTGCTTCAACTACTTCTTCCTTTGATTCTTTAGCATTTTTATTACTGAACTTAGTCAGCTGATTCTTGTCAACAAGTTCTTTTACACCAAATCCAATAACAACTAATCCTAAAATCAATGGAACCATAAATAGCGGCAAATTTTCCCATACATAGTTAGTGATGTACAAATATACACCTACACAAAGAAAAATCCATCCATGTTTCTTCTTTTTAACCAAGAAATAAGCCCCCACAAGAATCATTACTACCTGATAATTTACAATGTACTTCATAATATCTTCGGGTATAAACTTAAATAAACTTAAAACTACAATTACTAATCCCCAAAATATTTTTGAATTCATAACTTTTCCTCCTTAATATTTAAAAATTTTTATTTTTTACATTCAGAAATTTCTATTTAAGTTACCATTTATAATTTCAGAATAATAAATTACTCGAATTTTATTACTTTATTTTTATAAAAATTTAAAATTTTTTTAACTTATAATATTTTATTATATTTCTAAATTTATAAAGTAAACCTAATAAATCTAGTTTTAAATATTCTCTATTACATTATACTCTGAAATTTTTAAAATTACAAGTTTTAACAATTTTTTTTAATCATATATTTATAAATTATTATTTTGAAATTTCAACCATAATCGAACCATAAGTCAGTCCTCCACCAAATCCAGTAGCAACAAACTTATTTCCTTTTTTAAGTTTTCCTTCCTTTATCGCCTCATCAAGAGCTATCGGAATTGATCCCGCCGAAGTATTTCCATATTTATTCAAATTTACAAAAAACTTATCTAGCGGCTGCTTAAATCGTTTTGCAATCGACTCAATAATTCTAATATTTGCTTGATGCGGAATAAATAAATCAACATCATCTGCAGTAATTTTAGCCTGTTCCAGCACATTTTCAACTGTTTCTGGAAATACTCTTACTGCAAATTTAAATATCTCTCTTCCATTCATTTTCAAGTAAATATCCTTGTTTTCAATTTTTTCCTTTGATACAGGCTCTTTAGTTCCACCAGCAGGCACTAAAAGTTCACTTGCTCCAGAACCGTCAGCCACAAGATGGCTTGCCAAATATCCTCCATTTTCCACTTCTCCAAGCACAACAGCTCCTGCACCATCTCCAAACAGGATGCAAGTTCCCCTGTCTGTCCAGTCAACTACTCTTGACATTGTTTCTGCCCCAATAACAAGCACTTTTTTATAAAGTCCAGCCGCAATAAAGCTATGTCCAGCTGAATAGGCATAAACAAATCCTGTACAAGCTGCACCTAAATCAAATGCCGCCGCATTTATTCCCAATTTATCCTGAACTAATGCCGCAGTTGATGGTGTCCCATAATCTGGAGTCATTGTTGCAACAATAACTAAGTCAATCTCATTTTTATCTATTCCCGCATCTTCAATTGCCTTTTCAGCAGCTCTAAATGCCAAATCAGATGTAGCTTCATTTTCATCTGCAATTCTTCTTTCCTTGATACCAGTTCTAACTGTTATCCATTCATCATTTGTATCCACAATCCTTGCCAAATCATCATTTGTCATTATCTTTTCAGGCACATAAGATCCTGTTCCTAAAATCCCAACTTTCATATCTCACCTCAGATTTATTTTTATTTTTCCCATTTATATTTTTCAAATTTAAAATTATTCTACTAAAGTCTATCACAAAAAACTTAAAAATACAACTGCAAAACGAAAAAATTATCAAATTAAAAAATCAAAAAAAAAAGCAAGACATAAATCCTGCTTTGAAAAACTATTCAGCTTCCGTAGCTTCATTAGCTATTACTTGTCTACCTCTGTAAACTCCTGTTTCCAAGTTTAATCTGTGTGGTCTTCTAATTGATCCGTCAGCTTCTACAATAATATTTGGAGCTTTAATTGAATCATGTGATCTTCTCATATTTCTTTTTGCTTTAGAAGTTCTTTTCTTAGGTACTGCCATTATTTATCGACTCCTTTCAAATTTTATATTATTAATACTTCAATCTAACATTGTAAAAAGAATTATAAAACTTATAATTTTTTACACTTATACAAACTATTATAATAAATCTAAAGCTATTTGTCAAGGCTTTAATCTATT
The DNA here is from genome assembly GCF_007990445.1 of Leptotrichia wadei. Lineage (NCBI taxonomy): Bacteria > Fusobacteriati > Fusobacteriota > Fusobacteriia > Fusobacteriales > Leptotrichiaceae > Leptotrichia > Leptotrichia wadei. Next base: position 661,334 of record NZ_AP019841.1, on the reverse strand, counting down.
TTTTCCATTTATTCACAAGATTTTTTATTATTTTTCTAACTTTTATTGAATTTCTATTATTTTACTTTTTTCAAAAATTTATTTTTGATTTTCTTTAGATATTGCATTAACTTTCTCTTGCTTATTTTTTTCAATAATAATTTCATATTTTTTCTCAGTATTAAACTCAAGATTTTTTATTTTTTCAGCGATTTCATCTGTCATTGTTTCATTTCCAATAACTAAAACAACAAAGTTTTCATTATTATTTGTATCTATCAGTTTCCCAATTTTAACTCCACTAATGCTATTTGAAAAATTTTTATACAAAACGTTTTCAACAGTTTTTAAATCACTTTCCAAAATTGCCTGATCTTCATTTTTACTTGGTAATGCAACGCTTTCTGTATTTTCTTTTGTTTTTTCTTCATTTAAATATTTTGATAAGTCCTGTGCTGTCAAATATTTTTCATTTGATAACTGCTGTATTTTTAATTTGTAGTTTTTCAATTTATATTTTTCCAGTTTTTTTTCTAATTTTTCAATATCCTGTTTTTTAAAAGCCTCTCCTACAATTTTTAAAGTAACAGTTTTATCTTTTTTATTAATAGAATTATCAAAAACATAATGATTATTTAATTCCTTTGAAATAAATTTTTTTAATGAATTTTCAGTTGCTATATCCTGAACCAAAGTTGCCGCTGTATATATACTTGGAACAATTAAAATTAAACTTCCTATATAAAATATTATTTGCTTTTTTATTGAAATTTTATGTCCTGCTTCAAAAATATTTCCAGAATATATTATCAAACCAACTAATGTTGCCATCATTATAAAAAATACATTTATTATAAATAAATATCCTGCTCCAAGAAAAACTTTGGGATTCCCATGAGCAATTCCAAATCCTACTACACATAAAGGCGGCATTAATGCAGTTGCAATTGCTACTCCAGGAACAACATTTCCGCCATCTTCCTCCGTTTTTCCAATTACTCCTGCAATTCCACCAAAAATTGCAATTAATACATCCCATAAAGTTGGAGAAGTTCGAGCTAATATTTGCGGAGTTGCTTCATTTATAGGGCTTACTAAAAAATAAAAAGTGGAACTTATCACACTTATTAATATAAAAATTCCCAGCCTAAAAAGCGACATATAGACTCTTTTTAAATTTCCATTTGACAGCCCCAATCCTATTGATTGAATTGGCGACATTAATGGTGAAATCAGCATAGCTCCAATAATTACAGCAACAGAATTTGTATTTAAACCTATCGAAGCAATAATCATTGCACAAATAAGAATAAACATCGTTTCCTTTGTAAAATCAGAATCTTCAATAATATTTCGTTTTAAAATTTTATATTTCTCATGTTTTATTTTTTCTATCATTTTACTATATCTCCTTTATATTTTTATATTATAGTCATTTGTAAAAGTCTAAAAATACGATAAGTACAGTTTTTTTATTCCAACAAACTTAATCATCTTCATACATAGGTTCAATATGAATCAAAAGCCTTTTTATATTTTTATATTTATGTTTAACTTTTTTGGAAATTTTATTTGTAATATCATGCGCTTCTTCAATTGTTTTATTTTTATCCATCCTCACATCAGCAAATATATAAATATCTTTTCCAGAAGTAGTCATTCTAAAGTCATGTGCATTTTCAATTTCTTTAAACTGCAATATTTCAGAACGTATTTTTTCGATTAATTCATCATCTTGTGAATCCAGCAATATTAATGAATTTTCCTTTATTAGCTCATAACCGCTTTTTATAATATAGATTGACACGATAAATCCTACAATTGTGTCAAATACAGGATGAATCCTTGATAAAAACAGTCCGGCTAAAACAGAAACAGAAATTACAATATCTGAATTATAATCTGTAAGCAACGAATTTATTAATGAATTATTATATTTTTTTACCCTTTTTTTCATAAAAGACAATTGAAATATTTTTATTAATATCGCTAAAATTGTTACAATTATTGGAATAACTGTAATCTTCAAATTACTTTCACTGCTAAGAGATGTCAATTTTGAAAAATTATCCTTTATCAGCTCAAAAGCTGTTATCATTATAAATGTCCCAATTATCACACTAAAAACTGACTCTATCTTTCCATGCCCAAAAGGATGCTCTTTATCTTCAGGATTGCTTCCAACTTTTAATCCTACAATAACTAAAATATTTGTAATCAAATCTGAAAATGAATTTAACCCGTCTGAAAGTAGCGACATGCTGAAAAAAATCTTTCCAGCTGCAATTTTTAAAAAAGCTAAAATAATATTTACACAAATTGCAAATTTTGAAATAAAAAGCATATTTTCTTCCTGCTTTTTTCCTTCTCTTAAATTATTCAAGATATATCCGTCTTGTGTTCTTATAAACCGCTGTTTTTCAAGAAAATTATTCATTTTTTTATGATTAGTTACGATTAGTGAATCAAAATTTCTATTTGTAAGCCAATTAATCATATGTTTCAAAAAAAACGTCCCATATCCATTATTTCTCAATTTCGGTAAAATAAATATTTTTTTCAGTTCCGCAATATTACCTAAACTAAGAACTGCATAACCGTATAAATCTTCATTATTGCATAAAAAAAATATATCTTCCTTTTTCTTATTAAAAGAAAATTTTGGATCTGCCTCCAATATGTCTATTAAAATATTACCAATATTCCCTTTTTTATCCCACTCGACTACTTTCATTGAAACCTCCGTCTGTAGTTAAAAAAAAATAAAAAGTCATACGTCAAACTCTCGAAAACGTTCTACCATCCGTTTCTTAAGTCAAAAGCTCAAAAACAGCTACCCCATAAACCTAAAGAAATTAACTTAGTGCTGCTTCGTTCCCGACCTGACACGTTTCGCTAACTCTCTACAATATGGGACTATTTTCTCAACACTCTTGAAATAAGACGTTGACACTAAAACTTCCCTCAAATTTGACATCACCTCTACTAAAGCGGGTTGTAGATACAGGGCACCGCTAACTCCCCGGCTAGTATGACTTAACTAGTATATCACTTTTTCTCAGAATTGTCAACATTATAAGAAATTATTTTTTTTATTTTATTAAATAAATTATTTCTCAAAACTCAAAAGCTCCATCAATTCCTTCTCATCCATCTCAAAAATTTCTTTTGAATCCTTATTATTTCCGCTATCTTTCCCTAAGATATTTTCACTCAAAGCCCGCTTATTCTCCTGAATTTTTATTATTTTTTCCTCAATTGTTCCTTCAGTTATAAGCTTAATAACTTGAACACTCTTTTTCTGACCAATTCTGTGGGCTCTATCGCTTGCCTGATTTTCCACAGCAAAATTCCACCACGGATCATAGTGGATTACGACATCTGCTCCAGTTAGATTTAATCCTGTTCCTCCAGCCTTCAGGGAAATTAAAACAACTTGCCCTTCACCTGAATTGAATTTTTTAGAAATTTCCATTCGTTCTTTGGACTTTACACTTCCATCAATGTAAAAATATTCTACGTTTTCCTCTTCCAATTCCTCCTTTATTTCCTCCAATGTTCCTAAAAATTGTGAAAAAATAATCATTCTATGACCATTTTCTAAAATATCTGGTATCATTTCCCTCAATAATTCAATTTTAGCAACTTCGCCAGTATAATTCTCATCAAATAATTGTGGAGAATTGCAAATTTGCCGTAATTTTGTCAAAATTGCCAAAACTTTTAGATTGTTATTTTCCTCCTTGTCAAATCCCCTAAGCTCCTTCTTCGCCCTTTTAACATAAGCCATATACAGCTTTTTCTGCTCTTTGCTCAATTCTACAATCATATTATTTTCAACTTTTTCAGGCAATTCTGTCAGCACTTCACTTTTTGTTCTTCGCAGAATAAATGGAGAAACGATATTTTTCAAATTAAATATTTTTTTTGAATCTGGATTATTTAATGAATTTTTATATTTTTTTCTAAATTTTGTTATGTTATCAAGATAACCAGGCAAAATAAAGTCAAAAATCGACCAAAGTTCCATAATGCTGTTTTCAATTGGAGTCCCTGTCAAAGCAAAGTTTACAGTGCTTTTTAACTTACTTGTCGCTTTTTTTACAAGAGAAGATACATTTTTTATATTTTGCGCTTCATCCAATATTGCCACATCAAATTTCTTATCGTTATAATTTTTCACATCATTTCTAAAAGTTTGATAAGTCGTTATCAAAATCCCTCTTTCTGTTTTTTCAATCAATTCTTTCCTTGTTTCAGCATTTCCTTCTACAAGAATCGGCTTTATATCCGAAAATTTATAAAACTCCTCCTTCCAGTTATGTAAAAGCGAAGTCGGAACAATAATTATTCCAAGCAAATCCTCATTTTCCAGCTGAATTTCCGAAATAAGTGAAATCGCCTGCAAAGTTTTCCCAAGTCCCATATCATCCGCCAAAATTCCGCCAAATCCAATATCATACATATTTTTAAGCCAATTAAACCCAATTTGCTGATATGGAAATAATTTTACCTTTATGTTTGATGGCTCTTTATTTTCACGTTTTTTTATTTTCTGAAAAAGCTGCTTAAATTCCTCAATTTCATTCAATTCCTTGTTAATACTGCTAGAAACCTGTGCCAGCTGCAATGCCTTTATTTTAGAAATTTTATTTTCACCAATTCTCAAATCATTCATTGCATCAACGATTCCAACCATTTCTTCAGTGCTCCTATTGGCAATTTTCACAAGTTCACCGCTTGACAATGTCACAAATTTCTCTTCATTTCTTACCGATTCCAGAACTGTTTCAACATCTCTTTCATCAATTCCCTCAATATTGAAATTTACACTAAAAAGTTCATTTCCAATAGCTCTTATATTAACATCCACACCAATTTTACGAACTTTTTTTATTTTATCACTCACATTAATATTCACCTTTTCTGAATATTTTCCATCAATAATATCAGCCATTGCTAAAAATTCATTTCTATCAATCACTAGTACAATGTCATCCGACTTTAACTGCTTTGCCCTAAATCCAACATACATTCTATACTCTAACTCAATAATCTGAGCATCAGCATATTTTTGAAAATCTTCAGAAATTTCCCTTTGAAGTTTTTTATTTTTTTTAGGAATAAAATAGCCATCATCTGTCCTAATACTTTCCTCAAGGCAGGAAATCGTTACTTGAAGTTTATTTTTCCCATTGCCTTCCTCTACAAAAATATTTACCGTTCCATAATTTTCCGTAACCTTAGCAATTGGAATTTCATATTTTGATAGCACTTCCTTTATTTCATCAAACAGCTTTCCTGATATTTCATTCAGATATTCTGTCCCTTTTCTAGTTCCATCTGTAAGAGTATTCATTATTTCCCACTCTGCATCACTCATTTTATGAAATTTTTCAATATTTGACACACCATTTTTTAAAGTAAAATAACGACTTGTTGGTGATAAAACTGTAAAATTTCTTATAATTATTTTTTTATTTCCATTCTCATCTTTTTGAAATGCAAATATTGGCTCGTATTCTCCAGTCACATAAATTGTCTTGCTGCCAGATCTTATTGTCTTTTTATTTTCTATGGCTGAAAATATCTGTTCTGCCAGCATTGGATTCATTATTTCACCTTGTGGCTTTCCATAATAATAATAATTATTATTATTAAAGTTCATTCCAAACTCATTTTTTTTCTTAAAATAGTTGCTGAGGTTTTTTATCACTTTTTTATCTATTTCATTAAAATAATGCAAATCTGGATTATAAATATTTTTTTGAGTAATTTCATAAAACTGCTCATTTTCTACTGAATAAACAAAAGATTCTAAATCCTTTATATAATTTAAACTTTTTTCTCCCGCCTTTACTCTCAACGTTGATACTGTAGATGATAATTGCTCTATTTCAAGTGCCAGCTTATACTCGTTTTTTTCTGAATATGAAATCTTAGTTTTATCAATTCTTTTTTTTAATTTTTCCAGTTTTTCCCTAAACTCTTTAATTTCTTTTCCTTCAATCTTCTCATAAGTATTTTCTTCTTTTTTTCCTAAAATTTTTTCATCTTCTCTAAGAATTTCATCATACACTTCATCTTCTGCAATTTTTATACGATTACTGCTACTTTTATCTTCTTTTTCTCTTTTAAATTCCCTATTTTCCTTAAAATAAATATTTCCAGCCTTAACTTCAGCATCCGCAGCCATCCCAGTCGCAATAATATGTTTGCAAGGCTTTTTTGTCTCTTTAAAGTTAGGACAGTCACAACTATATATAATTCTGTTATCTGGCTTTCCATCTTCATAAAAATAAGTTATATTAACATTGTAGGCATTTCTATAATTTCCATCAACTTGTGATTCCACCACTATTTTATCATCTTTTTTCATAAACAACATTAATTTTACTTTTTGCTTATTAAAATACTCAACTCCCCTATTCACAATAGACAAAGCAGTTAATTTTCTCAATCTGTCAAATATTCCTTCCAACTTTTACTTTCCTTTCAAAAAATATTCTCAATTCACACTAAATATTATCTTACCAAAGAATTTTCATTTTTTCAACAAAAAAAACGGCAAAACTGAAACTTTGCCGTAATGTGAACTACTCCCGCTTTTAGAAGCGGGAGCTTCTTGGGAAGTATCTGCTTTTGCTAGCCAAATATATTTACCAAGCTCTTCGGGTAGTTCCTACCCTGTCTTTTTTTATTTTTCTAATATTTCAACATCAATTTCCCAATGTTTTTTATATTCAGTGCTGCATTATAATCTCTATTAATCTCAATCCCACAGCACTCACATTTATAGCTTCTTTCTGATAACTTCAGTTCCTCTTTAACATTTCCACATTTACTGCAAGTTTTCGACGACGGAAACCACTTATCTATTTTTAAAAATTGTTTTCCTAAAAACATCAATTTGTACTCAAGCATCCTCAAAAACATTCCCCATCCATTATCTCCTACACTTTTCCCAAAATTTAATGCCTGGCTCATCCCTTTCATATTCAAATCCTCAACAACCACAGCATTATACACTTCAGACAATTTTTTCGATAATTTATGTAAAAAATCTCTTCGACAATTCTTGATAAACTCATGTAATTTCGATATTTTTACTTTTTGTCTATACCAATTTTTAGAAAATTTCACTTTTCTCGATAATGATTTCTGTAATTTTTTCAATTCTTCTTCCAACATCCTAAAATATTTTGGATAATCAGCCCTTTGGTTTTCAGAACTGATAAATAGTTCAGACATTGAAAAATCAAGTCCAATTACTTTATCATTACTTGGGTTTTTTTGAATTTCTTTTTCAAATTCTGTCAAGATAGAAACATAATAATTTCCATTACTATTTATTAGTGTTACCGACTTTATTCTATAATCCTTTGGTATTTCTCTATGATATTTTAATTTTATTCTTTTCAATTTTGGCAAAACCAAATACTTGTTTTCCTCAATTCGTATCGAATTGTTCACACAATTTGTCGTGTAACTTTTAACATTAGACTTGTTCGGAAACTTCTAAAATTTAATAAAATGAATATTCTGAAACAAGGGGTCAAGACCCCTTGTGGAAATAAAAAATTTAGGTTGTCGAACAGGTCTATTATTCTTTTTAGATTTGAACTTTGGAAACTTCGCTCTTTTCTGAAAAAATTCGTAAATGATCGTCTTACATTCAATTGAGCATTTGAAAGTGCCAGGCTGTCCACTTCTTTCAAAAATTGGTTTTCACTTTTCAAACTAGCAGGTGTAATTATTTTATTTTTCCCAGTTTCTTTATAAAATTTATTTGCAGTGTACAAAATCGTATTGTAAACAAAACGAACACATCCAAAAGTCTTATTTATCAACAGTTCTTGATCTTTATTTGGATAAATTCTGTATTTGAATGCTAAGTTATATTTCATAAAATTACACCTCCTTTTGATTTTGAATATTATTTTTAATTATTTCTCTTCGATATTTTATACAAAAATTGTATCATAGGCATATCCTTTTTTCAATTTTTTTTACAAAAAAAGCAATTCATCTCCCACTTATAGAAAGCCTACGACTTCTTGCTATCTTTTTGTTAAAATATTTATTAAGTTTGAACAAATAGTTTTCCATCTTTTATAAACATATTTTTTACTTTAACTTTTTTGTCATCATCATAAGTATAAACTTCATTAGTTTCCAAATAATTTGAAATAAGCGCTTTTAATGATTTTGCCATAACCGAATCATCTATTTTATTACCCTTTTCATCAGTAACTTTAGTAACATCCAAATCCACTAAATATACCTTATTTGTTTTTGGATCAAATTTCACTTGACTATTCAAAAATACTTTCCCCTTCGCTTTTCCCGCCAAAAGTGAAACATCATAATCAGCTGTAAAGTAAAGTCTATCTCCCGCAAAACTCATCACAGGACTTTTAAGTCCAACTTTCCCCAGCAGAAAATTCTTTTCAATTGGAAATTTCTTGTTCAATTCCTTTGTAATCATAGAATCTGGCACTCTTAATGTCTTATTTGCCAAAAGATCGCAAGAAATTATTCCGAATACCGTTATAATCATAACTAATGCCATTTTAAAAAATAAATTTCTTTTTTTCATAACCAATTCCATTCTCCTTTTCTTTTTTATAATCTAGTCTTAAAAATAGTATTTTTAAACTTTTATGACTAAAACTATTCTAGTTAATCATACAAAATATTATTTATTATTTCATATTTTTCAAATTAGTTTTACCTTTTAACTCCAAAATTTTATTTTATTCACTGACTATTTGATAAAATTTACTCTTATCACTTGCTACAAAATTCCATCAAGAATCTTTTTTCAAATACTTCTTTAAAAATTTCCCAGTCCAAGACCCTTCATTCTCTGCAATTTCTTCAGGCGTCCCTTCTGCAATAATCTGTCCACCTTTATAACCACCTTCAGGCCCTATATCAAGAATGTGATCCGCAACTTTAATTACATCTAAATTATGCTCAATTACTAAGACTGTATTCCCTTTATCAACCAATCTGTTTAACACTTCTAATAATTTTCTGATATCTTCAAAGTGAAGTCCTGTCGTAGGTTCGTCCAAAATGTAAATAGTTTTTCCTCTTGACATTTTTGATAATTCAGTTGCAAGTTTTATACGTTGAGCTTCTCCACCTGAAAGAGTTGTCGCAGGTTGTCCTAATTGAATGTAATTCATTCCTACATCCATCAATGTTTGCAGTTTTCTCTCAAGTGACGGAATATTTTTGAAAAATTCGTATGCTTCTTCAACTGTCATTTCTAGCACATCTGCGATACTTTTTCCTTTGTACTGAACTTCTAATGTTTCTCGATTGTATCGTTTTCCTTTACAAACTTCACATTCCACATAGACATCTGGCAAGAAATTCATTTCAATTTTGTTAATTCCAGCACCGCTACACGCTTCACATCGTCCACCTTTTACATTAAATGAAAATCTTCCTTTCGTATATCCACGCACTTTCGCATCATTTGTCTGTGCAAATAAATCACGAATATCATCAAAAATTTTCGTATATGTCGCAGTATTTGATCTCGGTGTTCTCCCAATCGGCGACTGGTCAATATCAATCACTTTTTCCAAGTTTTCAAGCCCATCTATTCCACCATTTTCAAGCGGATATAATTTCCCTTTATTTAGCCTGTTGTGAAGCTCTGGAAACAATGTCTGATTAATCAATGTCGACTTACCACTTCCCGAAACACCCGTTACAACCGTCAAAACTTCAAGTGGAATATGTGCCGTTACATTTTTCAAATTATTTCCTTTTGCATTTTTCAAAACAATTTCTTTAGTCGCTTTTCTTCTTTTTTCAGGCACTTCAATTTTAATTTTTCCGTTCAAATATTGTGCTGTCAATGATTTTTTGTTTCTCATAACTTGTTTTGGCGTTCCTTGTGCTACAACCTTTCCTCCATTAATTCCAGCACCTGGACCTATGTCAATTAAATAATCCGCTTCTCTCATCGTATCCTCATCATGCTCTACAACTATCAAGCTATTCCCAATATCACGCAAATCCTTCAAAGTCGCAAGTAACTTGTCATTATCCCTTTGATGAAGTCCAATACTCGGCTCATCAAGCACATAAATCACACCAGTAAGCCTACTTCCAATTTGAGTCGCAAGTCTAATTCTTTGAGATTCCCCACCAGACAGCGTTTTCGTCATTCTAGCAAGACTCAAGTAATCAAGCCCAACATTTATCATAAATTTTAGCCGTTCTTTTATTTCCTTCAAAATTTCAGCTGCAATCTGCATTTGTTTTTCCGTAAGCTGAATTTTTTCATAAAAATCAAGTGCATCAACAACGCTCACTTCAGTCAGGTCAATAATACTCTTATCATTCACCGTTATCGCCAATACAACATCTTTAAGCCTTTTCCCGTGACAAGTTTTACAAGTTCTCTCTGTCATATATTTTGCTTCCATCTCTTCTCTTGCTGATTCAGAAGCAGTTTCCTTGTATCTTCGTTCAATTCCATGCACAATCCCTTCAAATCCTCGTTTTCCATTATAGCTAAAACTGTCTCCGCTCCAAGAAAAGTTAAATTGCTTATCACTTCCATAAAAAATCACATCTTTTTCTTTTCGAGTCAATTTAGAAACCTTTTTATCCAAGTCGATTTTATGTGCCTTTGCCATCGCTATGAATAAATCCCAGTTCCATCCCTTTTTAGTCGTCGCTCCTGGAAAAATTATCCCACCTTCATTAATTGACAAATTCTCATCAACAATCAATTTATTCTCATCAACTTCCAATCTCGAACCAAGCCCATTACAAACTTCACAAGCCCCATAAGGTGCGTTAAATGAAAAAAGTCTTGGCACAACATCTGGAAACACAACATCTGGATGGTCTGGACAAGAAAAATTCTCACTAAATTTGTTATCTTCTCCATTAATATTCACAATTATTTTCCCATCAGAAAGCTCACTCGCAGTTTCAATTGCTTCTGTCAATCGACTCAAAAACTCCTTATTATCCGCCTTAAACACAACTCTATCAACAACAACCTCGATATGATGCCTTTTATTCTTATCCAAAACAATTTCATCACTCAAGTCAAGAATATCGCCATTCACTCGAACTCTTTGAAACCCTCTTTTCTGCAAATTCAAAAACAAATTTTTATGAGTCCCCTTTTTATCAATCACAACTGGTGACAAAATTATCATTTTATCCTTTTCTTTTCTAGAACTCATCAAATTATCGACAATTTCCTGAATTGACTGTTTTTCCACTTTTCTATGACAAATCGGACAATGCGCTTCCCCAATATGTGCCCACAAAAGCCGCATATAGTCATAAATTTCAGTAGTTGTACCAACAGTCGAACGAGGATTTTTCGACACACTTTTCTGTTCAATCGAAATCGCAGGAGAAAGCCCTTCAATACTATCTAATTCCGGTTTCTTCATCTGCCCAATAAACATTCTCGCATAAGCCGACAAGCTTTCTACATACCTTCTTTGCCCCTCTGAATAAATCGTATCAAACGCAAGTGAAGACTTCCCACTCCCAGAAACCCCAGTAATTACAACCAGTTCATTCTTTGGAATCTCAATATCAATATTTTGTAAATTATGCTCTCTAGCTCCAGTAATCTTTATTTTGTTGTCTTTCATTTTCTTCAATGTTCCTCTCTAATTTTTCTCCTCAATTAACTTAAATCCCTCTAAATCAGCTTTTTTAAATTCTTCAATCAATTTTTTTCCATATATCCAAACCTTTTGTTGCCAAGGATGTCCTAAATATCCAAAATTAAAATTAACATCGATAAAAAAATAATAATCCCCATTTGGAAAATATGTTGGAAAATATGCAGTATACCCGCCACCCCAGTAGCGTTCATCTTTAACTTCTATAATTTTAGGCTCATCTTTAATACGAGGATTATATCTAAAGCAAGAATGATGCCAATCCAATGCATACAATTCCTCATTTTCCTTAGTACATTTCAAAAAAATTTCCGTTATTTTATCACGAATTTCTTTTTTAAATCCCCAATCTACAAATCCTTCAATTTTCTCTAGATTTTCATAATGATAACTAATATCATAAACCATATATGGTTCTTTAAATTCAAATGCTATTTCTTTTTTATCAACACTAGGATTAAAATTAAATCTACCATAAACTATATCCCAAACTTTATCATATTCTTCATCATCTAATATTACCATTTTTTCATACTCCCGTCCATAAAAATTTTTACATAAAAAAAGGTAATGAAGCCTCTTTTATCTTATAATAATTTATAAAAGTTAATTTTTTTGTTGCTTCTTCCTCATCTTTGAAAATCATTCCTCTTTTTTTTAACAACTCTATCTGTTCTTTAATACTCAAATATTCCTTTTCCATAAATATCTCCAAATAATTTAAAAGCCCTACAAGAATCAATTAATGATTTGTAGGGGACTTGATATGTCTAATTATACTTCCTTTTTTTACCTTTGTCAAATGAAAGATTAGTAAACTAGACAATTATATGAATAAAATTTAAAAAAACAATAATTTCTTCTTCAACCTATGTATCTCTCATTTTTTTCTATAGTTCTTTCACGATAGGAACCCAGAGCTCCATTTTATATGTTTCACTGTACATATCCCCTTCTGAGTAGACTTCAAAATCAGGTTTTCCTGAATGCCTGTATCCCTGTTCAGGAAAAAACACTTCAAAAAGATACTTCCAGCCCGCATGAATTGAATCAGGTATTTTTCCTGTAAGTTCCACAACTGCATATTCAGCCGCAGCCACTTCCACAATTTCAAGACCCATTTCCTCTGCCTTTTCTATATCCCTTACATCATAACATGCCATATAGTTGATTTTTTTCGTATTTTTCATATCATGACATATTCCATAGCTTTGACCGTTTCCAAGATTTTCCAGTTTCTCTGGGGAATATTTTGAAAACAGCTCCTTCCAAACTTCCGGACAGGATGACGGCTCTATATTCTTAGCATTTATTCCTGCAACTTTAAATGCTTCCTTTTTCTGAATGGTAATATTCATATTATTTCCTCCTTTGACTGTTAACATGAGCCTTACTCGTGAAACTGCACGGAAAGGCTTTCCTTTTCTTACTTCTGAAGGAGTATACCCATGAAAATTCTTAAAAGCCAGTCCAAATGAATCAGGTGAATCATAGCCGTATTCAAATGCAATTTCTATTATTTTCTCATCTGTTTCACGAATCTTCTTTGCAGCTTCAGTCAGCTTCCTTGCCCTTATATACTCGGATAAAGTTGTTTCAGTCAGAATTGAAAATATCCTGCGGAACATAGCATATGAGTACCCTGACAGTTCTAAAATCCTCTTTTCATCAATTTTATCTTTCATGACACTTTCAATATAATCAATGGTTTTATTAAATCCTTCAATCATTCTCATTTACTTTTTCTCCTTTCAATTCTATTATAACAGTTCCGAAGTCTTATTTCCCTATAAAGGCTGTACAAAATTTATAGGTTTTATTCAATCTTTAATATTTTACCATATTTTTTGTGATATAATTATAAAAAAGAACAGGAGCTGAGAAAAATGAAAATATACAGTTATGAAACTCTTGATTCAACTAATGAATTTATGAAAAATAATGTTTCAAAATTTGAAGAATATGATGTAGTTACAGCTGAAAATCAGACTCTCGGTAAGGCAAGACGGGGAAATACATGGGTTTCACAAAAGGGAATGGCTCTTTTTACGTTTCTCGTGAAAAAAGATGAAAATAGCGGCATTGACGATTCTGAATATTTAAAATTGCCTTTAATTACAGGACTTTCCGTCATAAAGGGGCTTAGAAAAATAGAAAATCTTGACTATATGTTTAAATGGACTAATGATGTTTATCTTTATGGAAAAAAAATAACAGGTATTCTCGTGGAAAGAGTTGAAAATAACTTTTTTGTCGGAATTGGAATAAATATAAATAATTCACTGCCTGCCGAACTTTCAGAAACAGCAGCTTCCATTTCTGAAATAACTGGAAAACACTATGATATTAAAGAAATTATTACTTCAATTATTGAAGAGTTTAAAATTCTATTTGAAACATTTCTAAATGGAAAATGGGAGGAAATCCTTCTTGAAATTAATGAACTTAGCTACCTGAAAGAGAAAAAGGTTCATCTCAAAATAAACAGGGCTTATTTTTCAGGAATCGTAAAAAATATAAATCATAATGGAGAACTTGAAATACTCATTGATGACAAAATACATACTTTTTCTGTGGGAGAAGTTTTTGAAGAAAAAATGAGAGTTATCAGATAATTGCTAAAATTAGAGATATAAAAGGGGCTGTCTCAAAATGGTTAAAATTTTGAGTTCAGCTTCTATTTTTTTGTATAATATATTTATGACCAACAAATATATCATACAAAATAAACTGAAGTATATCTTCAGTAATAACAACATTTTACTAAATTCTATTGATTTGTGCAAGAAAAATAATATTGAGAAAAAACATCTTAAATACATTATACAATCTATCGATAAGTTCCTCGCTTGCAGGGATATGTCTAAGGGTTTCATTAAATTTAAATGCCCTCTCTGTCCCATTATCCACAAGTTCCCTCTTACTTGTAAGTCCAAACTTTGTCCTTCATGCGGTTTCAAATATGCCAGAATCTGGTCCCAGAATACTATGAAACACATCCTGAACATTGAACATCGCCATGTACTCTTTACTATACCTAAAGAATGCAGACAATTTTTCTTCTATGACAGAAAACTCCTCTCAAAGCTTTCTGAGGCCGTTAACGAAATCTTTAAGTTCTGCTTCCATAACATCAGTAAGAAAAATCTGAGAAAAAATAAAATCTCAAAATTTTCCAAAAAATATTTCACTGACTCCGACATCGTACACTATGGGCTGATTTCTATTATACATACCTTCGGAAGGGATCTTAAATGGAATCCGCACATCCATGCCATTGTTTCCCTGGGTGGATTCACTAAAAATTTTGACTTCAGGAAAATGAGACATTTTAATGTGGATACTATTGCCGGTCAATGGAAGTACCATGTCCTCAAAATTATTCAGAATGGAGAATATCATGACAGTAAAATTAAGAAGAAGGCCTTGGACACTGTTTCCAAACTTTACAAAGAAAACAAAAGATTCTTCTTTAATGTCGGTGACGGTGACATCAACAGTACAGAGGGTATTATCAGATATCTCGGAAGATATCTCGCACGTTCACCTGTTGCCGAATACAAGATTACCGAAATTGATGATGGTAAAGTTACCTTCTTTTTCAATGATTTGGCTAGCAATAAAAAGAAAACTTACATTACTATGCCTGCTGAAAAATTTATCTCACAGATTCTCATTCATCTGCCTCCTAAAAACTTTAAAATGGTAAACAGGTACGGTTTCTATTCAAGACATATTTCTGATGAACTTAAAAAGGCTATGGAGCCTTTTAGGAAAAATATTTCCGTATCAAAATATTCATTTTATCAGAGGCAGATGTACATAACTTTTGGAATGAATCCTTTTTACTGTCCAGAATGCAAAGTTAAGATGATTGTATGGGAATTCTACCATTATCTATATCCTCCACTTAAAAAGTATTATTAATATTTTTTCAATCCAACCTGGTTGGATATTTTGTAATACAATTTTTTTAATAACTATAAATAGAGGAGGCGATTGCCTCCTCTAAAAGTCATTCAATAGATTCATAAGTATCTCTTTTTGATTATTAAAAATAAATTTACTTTACTTATAAACAAAAAAGCCTGTTCCATAAATTATTCAACAATCTATGAAACAGATTTTTTCAATTATTATTTTAATCTAAATATTTTTTATATTCATTTGTTAATTCCAATATTCTTTGTTGTATTAAATTAATCCGTTCTCTTGTTACAGATTTTTCTCTAACGCATAGGTTATACCAATTTCTATACATTCCATAATTCGTCATTTCTTCATCTGAATATTTTATCCACATTTCTTGAGAATTAATTAACTTTTGCTTTAATTTGGAATAACGCTTTCTATTTTTATCAAATTTCTGAATTAGTTTATTATATATTTCATCCATTTTTCTTTGTTCATTTTCTAGTATTTTTAAATGTTCGTTATCATTTTCTCCACACGCACTAAAAAATTTGACTGTTTTTATTTCTAAATCCTTTGAAAAAGAAACTAAAGAAAATACCACAAATATAAAAATTATTTTTCTCATAATTTCTCCTTATCGAGTTTTATTTTTCATACGGAAGTCCAGACGCTTTCGGCGCTTTCGATTTTCCTACAAATCCAACTAATGCCAACAATGTCAAAATATACGGTATCATTGTCAAAAATTGCTGAGATATTGGAAGTCCTATTGTTTTGGAAACATCGGCAAATGCTTGTCCGAAAGCGAATAACAGGCTTGCTAAGATTGCTCCTAGCGGATTCCATTTTCCAAAGATCATTGCAGCCATTGCGATATATCCACGTCCTGCTGACATGTTATTTGAAAAGGCTGGGAGTAGGACTGCTGTAAGGTAAGCTCCTCCTAGTCCTCCCAATGCTCCTGATATAAGTACGCTTATATATCTTGTTTTGTAAACGCTTATTCCTACCGTGTCGGCTGCTAGCGGATGTTCTCCAACTGAACGGATTCTTAAACCTAAAACTGTTTTATATAAGAAGAAATACATTGCGATTGCGATTCCGTAGATTACGATTATCATTAATGGACGGTTTGCCAATGACTTTGCTAATGGAGTATTTCCAGCTGTTTTATAAATGGCTTTTATTAGGTATGATGTTGTTGCTGCTGCGAATAGATTAATTGCAACTCCGCTTATAATTTGATTTCCTTTCAGGTTAATACTGATTACTGCGTGAATTAGTGAAATTAAGATTCCTACTATTACTCCAAAAATTATCCCCAAATATGGATTTCCTGTGGCAATATTGACAACTGCCGTTGCAAACGCTGAACTTAGCATAATTCCTTCTAGTCCAATATTAATGACTCCACTTTTTTCAGAAATACACGCTCCTACGGCTGTTATAAGAATTGGAGGTGCTATTACTATTGTTTGCTGTATTAAATCGAATATTTGCTTTATAATCATTTTAATTTTCCTTTCTGACTTAATATTTTTTATTTGATAACCAATTTACACTGCTTTCTTTTTATTAAGCACAAATTTAAATAAATTTTCTGATGCTACAAAAATGATGATTAATGCTTGTATAATAAATACAATTTCCTTATCAATCTGATATCTTTGCTGCAACATTTGTCCCCCAACTTCAAGTGCCGCATAAAATATTGCCGCAACTAATATTCCAAATGGATTATTTTTTCCAAGAAGTGCTACCGCAAGTCCTGTAAATCCGTAATCTCCCATTATAAGTTCAGTGTATGAATATTCTGAAGCTCCTCCTAAAACACGTTCAGCTCCACCAAGTCCAGCACAAGCTCCAGCGATTCCCATCGCTAAAAACATGATATATTTTGGATTAATTCCCGCATTTTCAGCAACTGTATCACTTTGTCCGACTGCTTTTATTTCATATCCTTTTTTGAAATATTTAAAAAAGAAAAATATCCCTATTGTCAAAAGAATTGCGATTATAAAACCAAAATTTAAGTTTTGTCTTGTAATATTTGCAAAAAGTAACGGTAATCTTGCCCCTTCAAAAACACGGGGAGATTGTGTATTTTGTGAAGTTGGATCCTTTAAAGGCCCATTTAATAGGAAATTTTGTAATTCTAGCATAATATAATTTAACATAATTGTACTGATTACTTCACTTACTCCAAATTTTGCCCGCAAAAATCCTGCTATTCCAGCCCACAAAAATCCAGCAATTACAGCCACAATTATTACAACAAGCACATTTCCAAAAACATAATTTTTAAATGTAATTGCCCAAAAAGTTGCCGCTAATCCTCCAGCAATCATCTGTCCTTGCATTCCTATATTAAATAATCCCGCTTTAAAGGCTACCATTGTTGCAAGTGCAGAAAATATTAACGGAGTTGCGATAAATAATGTATTTGCAAGTCCACTAAATAATGGAGATCTTGGATAAGGCTGATAAAAAGCCGCCCGCATCATATCAATGTAGGCTGTAAACGGATTTACACCCTTTGTCATCATTATTACTCCACCAATAATTAATGCGATTAATACTGCAATTATAGATGGTAGAAAATCCTTTATCTTATTTTTAATCATCTATTTTCCCTCCTGCCATTAATATTCCTAATTTTTCTGTTGTTGCATCTTTTCTATCCAAAATTCCTACAATTTCTCCTGAATACATCACTGCAATTCTATCACTTAATGCCATTATTTCCGATAACTCAGCCGAAACAAGCATTATAGCCTTTTTCTCAGTTTTTTCATTTAAAATTGTATTATGAATCATCTCAATCGCACCAATATCGACTCCCCTTGTAGGCTGTGCCGCAATAATAAATTTATTTTCACGTTCCAGCTCCCTTGCTACTACGACTTTCTGCTGATTTCCACCAGACAGCCCGCCAAACTTGATTTTCCCATCTGTTGGCCTAATATCATATTTTTCTATATATTCATTAGTTTTTTTCTCAATTTCACTATAATCCAGCAATGCTCCCTTAGAATACTGATCCTGAAGTCCCAAGGCCATATTTTCTTCCACTGTAAAATCATCAATAGTTGCCCTTTTGTGTCTGTCTTCAGGTATGTGGGAAAGCCCCTTTTCCTTAATAAGTTTTGGCGTCTTGTTTTCCAGCTCATCATTATCTATAAAATATGTTCCGCTATCAACTTTTGCAAGTCCTGCCAAAGCCTCAATAAGTTCAGTCTGTCCATTTCCCTGTACTCCAGCTATTCCCAGCACTTCACCTTCACGGATTTCAAACGAAACACCCTTAACTTTCTCAATTCCTCCTCTTTTCACAGTCAAATTCTCAACTTTCACAACCACATTTCCCAATTTCACATCAGGTCTCTTAACTTCAAACAGCACAACACGCCCAACCATAAGATTGGCAATCTTTTCCTTCGTAGCTTCCTTAGTTTTCAATTCTCCAACATCGCTTCCACGTCGAATAACCGTAATATTGTCAGATAAATCAAGCACTTCCTGCAATTTATGCGAAATAAAAATAATTGTTTTCCCTTCCTTTATAAGATTTCTCATAATCTCATAAAGCTCCTTCACTTCCTGCGGAGTCAGCACTGCACTTGGCTCATCAAATACCAGAAGTTCCGCCCCTTTAAACAACACTTTCAAAATCTCAATTCTTTGATGAATCCCGACAGATAAATCTGACACTTTCGCATCTGGATCAATATTCAGACCATACTTTTCAGAAACTTCCCTGACCTGCTTTCTAGCAGTATTCAAGTCAAAAAATATTCCACCTTTTTTAGGCTCAAATCCTAAAACCATATTTTCAGCAACTGTCAACGTGTCAACCAGCATAAAATGCTGATAAACCATTCCAATTCCTAAATTTGCCGCAGTTGTAGGACTGTCAATGTCAATTTTCTCCCCCTTGTAAAAAATCTCACCAGAAGTCGGAGAATATAGCCCGTTCAAAATCTTCATAAGCGTGGATTTCCCAGCCCCATTTTCCCCAACAATTGCATGAATCTCCCCCTTTTTAACCTTCAGCGTAATATCATCATTTGCAACAATCTTCCCGCCTAAAAATTCCTTCCGTATATTTTTCATCTCCAAAATATATTCGCTCATCTTTCCTCCTGCTTCTTAAATTAATTTTATTTAAATTTCAAATCATTCATTTAAAAAATTTTTTATTTATATTTTTAGTTATTATTTTCGTGAATAATTTAGGATTTTACATTGAACAAATTTACTATTTACATCAAAACTGAACCTCCCACAACTAAAGCCTCAGGATTCTTGCACTATTTAATAAAATTTTAAAAAAAGTCTGATACATAATAATTTGAACTTGTTTTTAATAAATCAAGAACAGCTATCGGCTTTCTAACTACATTTATCTTATAATCATTGTAGTAGTATTTTGGTTTTTTCCCTCCTACAAACACTACTGTATTATTTTCATTATAAGTATACCCATGATATTCGCTATTTTCAAGCAGTAATGGCGTTCTTTTTAATTTTAACTGATTTTTTGCAAGTTTTTCGATAATTTCACTTGGAAAACCTGTTAAATAAACATTTCTTTGAAGTTCTGGCAATATTGCCTGATCTTCTAATTTGTCAGAAATTAAAATATCCTTATCAAATTTGTATACTGAATCATCTTTAAATTTATTTAATCCTGAGTTTTCATAGGTTTCCTTTATAAAAAATTCAACGTTTGATTTCTCAAAGTTTTCTACAACTTCTTTGCGGTTATTTTTTAATTCTTCAATTAAAAATTCCTTATCCAATTCTGAATAAACATTTGATGGATTAAAATCAGTTTTATTCAAAAGTTCATAGAGAACATAAATTTGTCTATTCAAATATTCCTGATCTGTTCCTACATATTCGGTTAAATTAACTCCATTAGACATTGCAGTTATTTGCTGTCTATAATATTCATCCAGTGAAGATGCTGGCAATTCCAGTATTTTTTCCTCTTCTGATAACTGATCAACTTTTATATCCTGCATTTCCTGATAAAATCTTTCTTCCAAAAGCAATGAATACTTTTTCCCCTTTCTTATATCCTTCAAAAAAGCATTAAATTCGTTATAAAATCTATTTTTTCCAAATAGATCTGTCGGATACGTAATTTCAAATAATTTAATTTCGTAACGTCCTGGAATAACCTTTCGCATTTTTTCCTTCCCATCAATCATTACTTTTACCTGATTAAATCGCGGCTTTTCCTCTTCCCTCCATTTTATCTCCTTTTTTATTTTATCAAAAAGAGCAAAACTCGTCATACTGCATCCAAGCAACATTAATATTATTAATTTTTTCAAGTTTTTCCTCCTAATACCTTTATAAATTTTTCTTTATAGAAATAGCAATATTTTCTGGCACAATTTCCATCAGTTCCTCTAATGTTGCATTTCGTATATTTTTTATCAATCCAAATTTTTTTATCAATTCCTTTTTCCTTTTCGGTCCAATTCCAGAAATGTCATCCAACGCACTTTTGACATTTCTCTTACTTCTCAATTTTCTATGATGTGTAATTCCAAATCTATGGGCTTCATCCCGCAATCTTTGCAAAATCTTTAACGTTTCATCTGTTTTTTCAAATAAATACGGCTCACTTTCATAACTTTTAAAAATTTCCTCTTCCCTTTTGGCAATTCCAATCACATCAGTATGCTCCATTTTTCCAAGTTTTTCCAGTACATCCACAGCCACTCCAAGCTGCCCTTTTCCACCATCAATTAAAATCAGATTGGGCATTTTCTCATTTTCTATTTTAGAATATCTTCGTGTCAATGCTTCCCTCATCATCAAAAAATCATCTGGCGTATCTTTTACAGTAATTTTAAAATGCCTATATTCCTTAGGCGTCGTTTCCCCATCAATAGCCACAGTCATTGCCGCAACCGCATCTTTCCCTTGAATATTTGAAATATCAAAGCAGTCAATTCTGTAAGGAAAACTTTTTAACCGTAATTCTTTTTTTAAATTATGAAGCCCTTCCTGAACCATACGCCGTTTTCTGTAATATTTATCAACTTCTTCCCGTAAGTTCAAATATCCCATTTCCAAAAGCTGCAATCTTCGGCTATTAATCTTTGGAAAATGAAGTTTTACTTCCTTATGTTTTTCAATTTTTGCCCATTCCTTTATCAAAAATTCGCTTTGCACAAATCGTTCATCACAAATAATATGCTTTGGAATATTCCTTTTTTCATAATATGAAGTAATCAGCCGCTCAAAAAGGCTTTCTTCCTGGCTTCTTTCCATTGAAATTATTATATGATTTTTATTAATAACTTTCCCTTCCCGAATGTTCAGCACACATAAAAACACATTTTCTCTTTTTTCCTCAAATACAAACACATCCTCGTCAATTTCCTTGCTATATTCGATAATTTGTGTTTCCAGCATTCTTTTTAACACAGCCAATTTTTCACGCTCGTTAATCGCACGCTCAAATTCCATTTCATCACTAAACTGTTTCATCCTATTTTCCAGCATTTCAAGAACTTTATCAGAATGTCCCTTCAAAAAGTTTTTGAAATTGCTTACATTCGTACTGTATTCATCTTCAATATCTTTGTATTTACAAGGTGCGGGGCAAGTTTTCATATAATACTTCAAGCACGGCTTTGTAATTTTATCCATATTTCGGTTGCAATCTCGAACTGGAAATATCTTAATAAGCGATTTCATTGCAAAAAATATTCCCATTGGATAAGGCCCAAAATATTCGGCATTCTCATTTAATTTTTTCGTACTTCTCACAATTTCCACCTTTGGAAATTTTTCCTTTGTAAACTTTATATATGGATAAGTCTTTTCATCCTTTAACAAAATATTATATTTTGGCTTATTCTTTTTTATCAGGTTATTTTCCAGAATAAGCGCCTCAACTTCCGATTTACAGATAAAAAACTCAATATCCCTAATATTTTTCACCAATTCCAGCGTTTTCTGATTATGCGAATTTATATTTGTAAAATAAGACTTCACCCTATTTTGAAGATTTTTTGCTTTTCCCACATAAATAATCTTCCCTCGCTCATTTTTCATCAGGTAAACTCCTGGATTTGTGGGAATATCCTTATATTTAACTGGCGATTTTATTTCTTTTTCTATTTTTTCTGTCTTTATTTCTTCTCCCATTTTTGTATCTTTTTATTCTTTCCTTTAAATTGTATAAATGTAAGTAAAACTAAATTTCCTTTTTATCTCCCACTTCCCTATGAAATTTTCCAATATGATAATCCATCTTTTTTGAAAGGTCATCGTAAAGTTTATTCACAAATGTGGCTGAACGATGCTGTCCGCCTGAACATCCAATTCCTATACGTAAATGTGATTTTCCTTCCTTTTCATATTTTGGAATTAAGTACAAAAGCATATCTAAAAGCATTTTATAAAATTCCTGACTTTCTGGAAGTCCCATTACATAATCCTGCACTTCCTTATGATTTCCAGTTTTTCTTTTTAAATTCTCAATGTAATAGGGATTTGGCAAAAATCTCAAATCGAACATCAGGTGAAGATCCAGCGGAATTCCATACTTAAATCCAAAGGAAGTTAAATTGACGCTTATTTTTTTTCTTTGTCCTGAAAATTCCTTTTCCAAAACTTCCTGCAATTTTTTTACTGTCAATGTGCTTGTATCAATTACCAAATCAGCTTTTACCATAAAATCCTTTATAATTTTACGTTCCGCCTTTATATTAGCAAGTAAAGTGTCATACATATTCAACGGGTGCTTTCTTCTGGAAAGCTCATATCTGCTAAGCAAAACATCTGTTCTTGCATCCAGATAAATCATAGTATGAGATATTTCCTCTTTGTCCAATATTTCCAGCTGTTTTGTCAACTGTTCAATAAATTCCTGATTTCTAACGTCTATTGCTATTGCCACCTGGTTTCTTTTTCCACTGCTAATAAATATTTCATTCAAATACTGAAACAAATTAATAGGAAAATTATCAATACAAAAATATTCCCTATCCTCAAAAAATTTCATCGCCTCAGATTTCCCAGCTCCACTCATTCCAGTTATTATAACTAATTCTTTTTTCATCTTATCCATAAAAAATTCCTCTTTAAAAAATAAATTTACTTCTCTAATTTCCCTTGAAATTATTATAGCATATCTCCAGATAAATATAAATAATTTTTGATAGACAAAATTTTTATATTTTTTTCATCATAAGCCTGTTTCGACAATTTATTTTTTTTATTTTATAAGTTAAAAATTTATTCTGCAGGACCAAATTAAAAATTTAAATATTGACAATTTTAAAAATTTATATTAAAATAAATTGTAATGATTACAAAATTAAATAAATTTGTATAAATAAAAATAAAATTTGGAGGTATAAAAAATGGATTTTAGCTTAAATCTTGGGGCTTTAGATGAAGGGAAACTGGCAAAAATTGATGAAAATAAACTTTATGATGTAACTGTAGTGGGTTCTGGACCTGCAGCTGTCTCAGCGGCAATCTATGCAGCTAGAAAAGGGCTTAATGTGGCGATGATTGGTGTGAAAATCGGAGGACAAGTTCTTGATACAAATGAAATTGAAAATATTATTGGAACTATTTCGACTACTGGAGCTAAATTTGCCCAAACTTTGGAAAAACATCTGAAGGAATACGAAGTTGCATTTAAAGAAGGACATTTGGTAAAAGAAATAAAGGAAGATGGAAAAGATAAAATTTTAGTAACTGATGATGGAAAAAGTTATAAATCGAAAACTGTTATTATAGCAACTGGAGCAAAACCAAGAAGTCTTAATATTCCAGGAGAAGCCGAATATGTTGGGAAAGGGGTACATTACTGCTCAACTTGTGACGGGCCTTTCTACAAAGGACTGGATGTTGCTGTAATTGGTGGTGGAAATTCAGGTGTTGAAGCGGCTCTTGACCTATCTGGAATTGCAAAATCAGTTACATTAATCGAATTTATGCCTGAATTAAAGGCTGATAAAGTTTTACAGGAAAAATTGGCTGAGCAATCAAACATAAAAGTAATTTTAAATTCTGCAACTACTAAAGTAAACGGAAATGAATTTGTAGAAAATATCATCTACAAAAACAGAGAAACTGAAGAAGAAAAAACATTAAATGTGGAAGGAATGTTTGTAGAAGTGGGATTATCACCTAGAAGTGAAGTCGTAAAAGATTTAGTTGAAACAAACAAAATTGGAGAAATCGTAATCAACCCTGAAAACAACTCAACTTCCGCAGCTGGAATCTTCGCAGCAGGAGATGTTACAAATATCAAGCAAAAACAAATAATCATTGCAATGGGAGAAGGAGCAAAGGCGGCGCTTAGCGCATTTGACTATTTAATTACAAAATATTAATTTTATTGCATTTACTTTAATTAGCTACTAACAAGGGGTCAAGACCTCTTGCTAAAAAAATTTATAATAAATTCATAGTTTAGTATATGGTGAGGCTGTCTCATAATTCAAAAATAATTTTACTAACATAAATATTATATATTTTAAAAATCAATAGATATTATTTTTATTGATTCCATAAATATAGATTTATGATTTAGGAATTTTATTTATTTTGTGAAACAGCCCCATTTTTTTATCGTATTTATAAAAGATATAAAAAGTTGACATCTACCTTATAATTGAGTAAAATACTATTAATTTAAGAATTTTTTATTTGAAATAGGAAATTTTGAATTTTTGCTAAATAAATACTGTTTAATGCTATTTCCCATTTAAACAGCAAATAGCTATGAATTTCTTTGCAAGGGGTAAAGATCTCTTGCTTAAATTTTTTAAACAGGATTTAAATTCTAAAAAGGAGGAAAATAGTGAAAACCTTAATAAGATTAATACAGTTTGTATTAAGTGAAATTGCTGAATTATGCAGTTTAATTTCATTGACAATAATGGCTATAGGATTTTACACGATATTGCCAATTTTAGTATTTTTTGCTCTTCTTGCTTTTATTTTTGCTGGAAACTGGAGCTGGCTCTTAGGTGTTCTTATTTACGTTCTAATTGCTTGTGCAGTTTTTCTGATTTTTAAAGCCATTCCAGAATTTTTGAATTTTATTTTAGGAATTCTTCTGAATGAAAGAGGAGAAAATAAAAAAATTTACAAAAAATATGAGCAATGGTTTGAAAGCGCAAGGGATCAAGAATACGAAAGAAGAAGAAAAGCTCAGGAAGAATATCAGAAGCAGCAGGACAGGGAAAAACAGTACTGGAAAGAAAAATCCCAAGAATACTCATACTATAGACATCAACAGGAATACTCAAGGGAGCAGTATGAAAGGAAAAATAACGGCTATTCAAATTTTGATTACCAAAGCACAAATGATGGAGGAATTATCCAGAAATTTGAAGAATATCTAGATATTTTGAAAATTGATAAAAATGGAGAAATAAATGAAGACATAATAAAAAAGGCATATAAAAAGGAAATAATTAAAGTGCATCCAGATAGAAATTCAGATCCAGATGCTAATGCTAAAACTCAAAAATTAAATGATATAAAGGAATTTTTAGATAACCAGCTGGAATATTATCTAATGCAAAGGAGAAAAGGACAATGATTATAAAAAATTACAAATATATAAAATTAGCTTATACAGCAAGAGTTCTAATTTTTTTAGCCTGTATATTAACACTAATTCTTTTAAAACTCGGAATATTTGTTATTGGTATCTGTTTTGTAATTTCATCTTTTATAGTTTTTGGCACTGATGCCTGTGAAAATATAGTTAGCAAGGAACTTAACCGAAGAATGTCAAAACTTCCAGTTCCAAAAAACCACATTTTCAAATGGAAGAGAAGCAGCAATATCGGTTACGCTTTTACAGATTCATCCAAAGGAACAATCTGGATTTGCAGCACGCAGACAAAATTTGAACTACATATATATCTTATATCAGAATTTGACATAACAGAATCTTTTGGAAAAATTCAATTTAGAAAGCATCCAGATACACTCAAAGAAAATGAACTTAGAGAATTTACAATATTTAACAGCCTTTAAATTTTGAAATTCACAATTATCCACTATTTAAATGGAAAACAGCATGACCCTTGCTAAAAAATTTATTTTCAAAAAAAAGAAGTTATCTAAATTCAAAGTAACTTCTTCTTTTTTATTCAATACTAAATCCAGAAATTATATTTTATTTATTTCCTGACAAGGAGCCTCGACCTCTTGCATAGTAGAAATTATAACAACTCTATTATTTTAATGGGAAATAGTATAAACTAGTTCATAAGCCCAAAAGTTAAGATTTTGAAAAATTCTTCATTTTCATCGCTCATTTCCCAATCTTTTCCATTTTTTACATACTTAACATCCAAAGTTTTTTCTGTATATTTCAAATCCTTGCTATTAAATTTTTCATTAAAAAATTCTTTTCCAAGTTCTGATATTTGATTTTGCAGTTCTTCGTTATTTTTTGGCATAGCCTTTGAAAGTTTTTCAGACATTCTATTTTGAAGTTCTGACATATAAGGTGTTAAATCAGGAGATTTTACAGTAACATTAATTGTAGCTGTATCCCCTTTTGCCTCAACTTTGTTAATTTTGTAGGTTATTTTTTTCATTCCTTCGCCATACATTTTACTAAATTGATCTAAAATAACCGTTACATCTCCACTTGCCTTGCCAAATTTTGATAAATTTCCCGACTGTATTACTTTCATTTGTCTCTCAAATTCCTTTTGCGCCGGATGAGTTCCACAACTTACTACAAATAGAAGCATGCTTAATAAAATTAATATTTTAGCCTTCATAAAATTATTTTCCTTCCTAAAAGTTTATTATATTATACCATAAATATATAAAGATATTTCCAGTATTTCATTAGATTTACATTACTTATAAACTGCTCTCATTTATCTTTTGTTAAAGTTTTAAGAACATCGCTGCAAAATTAAAATAAATTACAAGTGTCACAGCATCTGAAATTGTTGTTATCAAAGGGGTTGCCATAACTGCTGGATCGGCCTTCACAATTTTTGCTCCAAGCGGAAGCAGTGCTCCAACCAGTTTTGATACAATTACTGTAAATACAAGCGTCAATGAAACGACAAAAGCAATTACAAAATTAGTTTTTTCAAGCGTTATAAGTCTTATAAAATTTAACAGCGCCAAAACTATTGAAACCATTATTCCAATTGAAAATTCTTTTTTTATTACTTTAAAGGCATCTTTTGGAGAAATTTCCCCAAGTGCAAGTGAACGGATTACAACCGTTGAAGATTGTGAACCAACATTTCCTCCGCTTGACATAAGCATTGGAATAAATGCCGTTAAAATTATTGACTTTGCCAGAACTTTTTCATAACCTTGTATTATATTTCCAGAAATTGTGTCGGAAATCATAAGAACTGCAAGCCACCCAATTCTTTGCTTTGCCATCGTAAAGATGCTTGTTTTTAAATAGGAATCATCGGTAGGTGAAGTAATTCCAGCCATTTTGTGAAAATCTTCCGTAACTTCCTGATCCACAACATCCAAAACATCATCCACCGTAATTATTCCCAAAAGCCTATTTTCATGGTCAACAACTGGCATAACGATAAAATCGTACTTTTTAAATAAATCTGCAACTTTTTCCTGATCATCATGTGTATTTACACTTACAAAATTTGTATTCATAATATCTTCAATTACAGCACTGTCCTTTTTAGAAATCAATTCCTTTAGTGAAAGCACGCCTTCCAATTTTCCGTTTTTGTCCGTAACATAGCAAGTATAAATATTTTCCTTGTCTTTCCCAGTTTTTTTCAGCTGTCCTATCGCCTCTTGAACTGTCATATTTTTCTGAAAATCCACATATTCAGTCGTCATAATGCTTCCAGCTGAATTATCTGGATATTTTAGAAGCTGGTTTATCAAATGTCTATCTTTTCTATCCGTATTTTTCAAGATTTTTTTTACAATATCCGACGGCATTTCCTCGATAATGTCAACAATATCGTCAAAATACAGTTCATCAAATATTTCCCGTGTTTCAACATCAGTTGAAGCGTGAATAATCATTTCCTGATGTTCACTATCCAAATATGAAAACACATCCGCCGCTTTATCTTTTTTTAAAAGTCTAAAAATCATTATTACAAGCTCTGGCAGTTTAAATAAATTTATCACATCAGAAATTTCAACTGCATTTAATTTATCTAATTCTTTTTTTATTTCAAAATATTTTTTTTCTTTCAAAAGATCTTCAATTATTCTTTTTATTTTTTTCATTTTTTTCTCACCTCATTTTTCTTATATTAGTTGCCATATAACTTCGATTAGACAATCAATTTTTATATTCTTAAATTTTATAAAAATATTTACTTTATAACATTACTTAAAAACATAGTTGCAAATCTAAAGTAAATAGTAAGAGTAAGCGCATCTAAAATCGTTGTTATTAAAGGCCCTGCCATTATTGCCGGATCCATTTTAAAAGTTTTAGCGATAACTGGTAAAAAAGCACCTATTATTTTAGAAATTATAACTACAAAAATTAAAGTTACTGAAACTGTCATTGCAACATTTAAAGGTGTTTTTGTCAAAGTTATAATTCTTAAAAAATTTATTGCCGCCAAAACAACAGCTACTATAAATGAAATAAGAAATTCTTTTTTTAATATTTTAAAAGTATCTTTTGTATCAACTTCCCCCAATGCCAAAGCACGGACTACAATTGTCGAAGACTGTGCGCCTGCATTTCCTCCAGTGTCCATCAGCATTGGAATAAATGAAGAAAGTATAACTACAGACTGCAGCACATCTTCATATTTGCTTATAATTCTTCCAGTAAATGTAGCAGAAATCATAAGCACAATAAGCCAGCTAATTCTTTGTCTTGCCATTGTAAAGGCGCTTGTTTTTAAATAAGACTCCTCCACAGGCGAAATCCCAGCCATTCTATGAAAATCCTCTGTCGCTTCCTGTTCCACAACATCCATTACATCATCAATCGTAATGATTCCTAAAAGTCTATTTTCATCATCAGTCACAGGAAGTACGATAAGATTATATTTTTTTATTATTTCCGCAACCTTTTCCTGATCATCATTTACATGAACACTTATTACATTTTTATTCATAAGATTTTGAATTGGCTCATCATCCTCGCTCGTAATAAGCTCTTTTAGGGAAATTACTCCTTCCAGCCTCCTACCTTCATCAATCACATAGCAGGTATAGACATTTGCCATATCTTCCATAACATCCCTAATTTTAAAAATTGCAGAAGAAGCTGTCATATCCTTTTTTAAGTCCATATATTCAGTTGTCATGATACTTCCAGCTGAATTATCTGGATATTTTAACAAAAGATTTATTGTGTGTCTGTCTTTTGCATCGGTATTCTTTAATATTTTTTTTACTACATTTGACGGCATTTCTTCGATAATATCGACAATATCGTCAAAATACAGCTCATCAAATATATTTTTAGTTTCCACATCTGTCATTGTCTTAATAATCATTTCCTGATGTTCGCTGTCCAGATATGAAAATACATCGGCTGCCCTATTTTTGGAAAGTAGCCGAAAAATCATTATTAGTTCAGAAGACTCAAACTGATTCAGCAGTTCTGAAACTTCCACAATGTTTAAATCATTTAAATATTTTCTAATTTCAAAATATTTTTTTTCATCTATAAGTTTTTGAATAATGTTGTTTTCCATCATTATCTCCTTTCTTTTTTGCATTCTCAAATTTTTTAAATTTTTATGCAAATAAAAATCAGGAGAATAACAGCAACGAAGATACTCCCTTTATCCGTATTTGCATAAATTTGTAAATTTTAATTTATTCAGATTTTTAAATCTCTCTTCCGGGACTTCCTCGTTCAAAACATCCACCTCCACAAAACAATAAATTAGCATAAATTCCAAATATTTATATCCGTTATTTTTACTATATCTAAAATCAAAACAAAAATTAAGATAAATAACTAATAAAACTTATGCTCACAGAAATTCTACCAAACAAACTACCTATTGTCAATAAATTTTAAAAAATTTGAAAAATCTTTTTAATAACATTTTATTAAAATAAATTTTTTATCTAAATAATAAGCAAGACAAACTATTTTATTGAAAAATAATTTGACTTTTTAAATTTTTTAGGGTATAAATATATCATATGATTAAATATTCATATAACTAAATTTAAAAATTTAGGAACTTAGAAATAAAAATAAGTAAAAAGGAAGGGAAATTAAATGAAAGCAGTAGTAGTTAATAAAGAAGGAACTGGAGTAGAAGTTGTAGAAAAAGAATTAAGAGGACTAAAAGCCGGAGAAGCATTAGTTGATGTGGAATATTGCGGTGTTTGCCATACTGACCTGCATGTGGCTCATGGTGACTTTGGGAAAGTTCCGGGAAGAGTTTTAGGGCATGAAGGAATTGGGATTGTAAGAGAAGTTGCTGAAGGTGTGACATCATTAAAACCTGGAGATAGAGTTAGTATTGCCTGGTTCTTTGAAGGATGTGGAAGATGTGAATACTGTATTAATGGACAGGAAACATTATGTAGAGATGTAATAAATGCTGGATATTCTGCAGATGGTGGAATGGCTGAACAATGTATCGTTACGGCTGATTATGCGGTAAAAGTGCCTGAAGGACTGGATCCGGTTCAAGCCAGCAGCATCACTTGTGCAGGAGTTACAACTTATAAAGCTATAAAAGTTGGAAAACCTCAACCAGGACAATGGGTAGTAATTTACGGTGTAGGAGGATTAGGAAACTTGGCAGTTCAATATGCTAAAAAAGTGTTTAACACTCACGTAATTGCTGTTGATATTAATGATGATAAATTGGCACTTGCTAAAGAAGTTGGAGCAGATTATGTTATAAATGGTAAAAAAGAAGATCCAGTTGCAAAAATTAAAGAATTAAGCGGAATTGGAGCTCATATTGCTGTAGTTACTGCTGTATCAAAAGTTGCATTTAACCAAGCTGTTGATTCAGTAAGAGCTGCAGGAAAAGTTGTAGCTGTTGGATTACCATCAGAAACTATGGACTTGCCAATCGTAAAAACTGTATTGGACGGTATTGAAGTAATTGGATCGCTTGTTGGAACAAGAGAAGACTTGAGAGAAGCATTCCAATTTGGAGCTGAAGGATTGGTTGTGCCAGTAGTTCAAACTAGAACTATTGAAGAAGCTCCTGAAATCTTTAAGGAAATGGAAGAAGGAACAATTCAAGGACGTATGGTAATTGATATGCATTCTCATTCTTGCTGTTGCGGACATAAACATTAATTTACTTAAACTTAATTTATAATTTTAACTTATTTATATAAATAAAAAAATGTAATTAACTCAAATTGTTAGTTACATTTTTTCTTATTTTTTACTTTTTAATTTTTATCATTTTAATAAGATACTAATTTATCATTTATCAAAACTCTTGGATTTTTTGAACTAAACAAAGGATAGCCTCTATCATTTAATTTTGCATCATAAACTGCTATTTTTTGAACATTAATTTCATTTTTTAAAATATATTTTGCCAATTTATTGTCTATATAAATTTTCCTTTTAGAAACTTCCTTTTTATATTCATTTTCCGTCTTTTCATAACACTTTTCCACTCCTGAACTAATTTCATATACAGGAAAATCAGCATATCCATAAAAAGTCCTAAATCCTATTATTGATAAAAAATCTTTTGGATTTATTGTACATTCATAATAAAAAATTTTACTTGATGAATTTTCAAATTTTCTATAGTCACTTTGAGAATTTTCTCTTTCATCTTTCATTTTTTCAACTAGTCTATATTCTCTATTATCCTTTGGATTATAAATTTTACCATCTACAATATTTTTATCCTCTGAACTTGAATTTGAATAATTATCACCACCTATAAGAGCATCTCTTAATTTTGACCAAAAATCTGCTTTCATTGTTGATGTTACCATTATAAATGACAATAGGATCAATGTTAAAACTCTTTTCTTTTTCATAAAAATCATCTCCTAAAACTTATTTTTAATTTTTGAACTAAACTTTTATTTGAAAATATTTTACCAATGATAATTGAACATATATAATTTAAAATTCATAAAAAATTTGTAAATTTATTATTTAAAAAAGTCTATCAAAAATTAACTCTCATACCAGCTGTAAACACATTATTTTTAGCCTTTTTATCAATTTTTCCATCATAATTCAAATACCAGGCAAATTTTGAACTAACTTCATTTAAAACTCCAGCTCCTACCCATGTTTGGTTCTTTGAAAGTCCTATTCCCTTTACTTTAAATTTTGCATCTGGTAGTCCTGAATATGATGCTTTAAAATTCAAATCTTCATTATTAAATGCCCTTTGATGTGTTATATATCCTTGTAATGTAGTTTTTGAACCATTTTCAAAATTAAATTTCTGACTAACTCTAACTCCAGCAAGTCCACTTGTTTGTTTGTAAGTCTTTTTATCCGCCTTTAATCCAAATTGGCTATTTTCCTCATGAAATGCTCCTCTTTGAACTGTATCGTGCGAGATTCCAGCAAATGGTGTCAATACAAAATCACCTTTTTTCACATCATACCCTGTTTCTAAATATCCTGAAATTACTTTATCATTATGCTCAATTTTTCCTCGTGAAATATCATTTTCAGATAAAATAATATCCCTTTTAACTTCACTATTTACAAATCCAAGTCCAACTCTTCCTTGCAAATACATCAGATTATCTTTATTTCCAACTCTTCCATACACTGAAATTCCAAAATTATCCGCATCTGATTTTCCACCATGTCTATCAAATTTCACATTCCCTTTTGAATAAGCTAAAGCCGTTCCTAAAATCAAATTTTCTCCAAATTGCTTATCAATTCCAACCTGTCCTCCATAAACTTTAGTTTTTCCTTCAGCATACCCATTTTGTTTTAATTTCCCATTAGCTCCAATGGAAGAAATCCATAATCCAAATTTATCACTAGCATTATCAAGCGTTCCGAGCATTACAAGTCTATTTGATAAATCCTTATTTATTGTTTGCGATTGTTGAAATGTTAAAGCTTGAGCTGAAGCATAAATTTGTCCTGATAAACTATCTAATATACTTGAACTCAAAGATAGGGAATTTTTTTGAAGTTTTGCCGCACCTAAAGCAAAATTAGAAACATTTGCATTTCCTTCAGCTATTTTTTTATCTAATTCTTTAAAGGAAACCTCTACATTTTTAGCAGTATTCTTCTGCATTTCATCGCTATTTTTCAAACTATTTACATAATCTTCCACATTTTTTCTACTAATTGTAGCTTCAATTGAATTTCCTTTATTTTCCACTTTTCCATTAATCAATCCATCAGTTTCCACTTTTGCAAATTGTCCTTCTATTCCTTTTTCAGCTTCAATAACTGCCGATGTTGTTGGCATTGCAGTAACGTATCCATTACTCAAAAGTTTTACTGTGCTTCCCAAAGTTTGATTTCTTTCTCTTCCATCAATTTTTATTGTTCCTTTTACTATTAATTTTGATCCAATTTCTGCTTCTGTCACTGAACCATATTTCGCTGTATAATTTCCAGTTATAATCGCTCCTGTTCCAATATTCTTTAATGTTCCTTTATTTACAACATCAACTGCCTTATTAACAGTTATCTCCTCCGTATGATAATTTTTAGAAATTTCTCCTATCACAGTTTCAGGATTTGTAATCAATGTTCCATTTGTTTCTATTTCAATATTTTTGGGAGTAAATTTTTTCTTAACATCGAGTATTCCATCTTTTATTATTGTTTCATATTCAGAAGTATTGTCTCCTTTCAAAACTAGTGTTCCACCATCTACTTTTATTTTATAAAAAGAATTTTTTCCTTCTAAAACTAATGTCCCTTTTCCGTTTTTTTCTAAATCTGTATACGAGCCATAAATATTATTTCTAAAAACCCAAGTTTTTGTATCTGGAACATGAAACTTGCTTAACCTGTAATTCAAGTTTCTTGGTCCATTTAAAGCAGTAGTAGCATTTAAAAGTCCATATCCAAATACATCATCCACTCCTGCTGCTCCGATATCAGTAGCTGTTGAAAGAATTA
Organism: Leptotrichia wadei; assembly: GCF_007990445.1. Taxonomy (NCBI): domain Bacteria; kingdom Fusobacteriati; phylum Fusobacteriota; class Fusobacteriia; order Fusobacteriales; family Leptotrichiaceae; genus Leptotrichia; species Leptotrichia wadei. The sequence goes on along the minus strand of NZ_AP019841.1, from coordinate 626,696 downwards.
TGTCTCTAATCATATCCATTTTCATTCCAGGAAATTTTTCACGTACCTGATCTACCGCTTTTGCAACATTTTCCGCTGCTTTTGCTGATGTTCCATCTTCACTTACCGCAGTTATAGTCCATTTACTAGCTACCCCTGCATTTGACAATGGCTCTAAATCCTTCCATTCCAATCCTGCAGTTCCAGATTTATTCACAAGTGCAACTACATTTACCCAAGATTTTTCCAAAGTTTTTTCAAAATAAGGAAGTCCTCCTTCAAGTGATGGATTTTTATTTCCTCTGATATCCCCCGCTGGCCAAATATCTGAACCTCCCACAACTAAAGTTGCAGGGTTCTAAAATCTTTAAAATTATTTAAAAATTTTCTAAGAAGTTTGATAGCTTTACACTACCCTTATTCTTTTAGGTGTGTTCAGCTCACCTCTATTGTATAGGATACTTAAATCCACAACTTTACTTTTCCTTAATATGTTTAATGCTCCATTACAATCTGCATTTATAAGTTTTCCTGTGCTTGTTTGATATAGTCCTCTTTTTATCCTTTTTCCACTGAATATATATTCTTTTTGATTTTCTTTATCATATATTGGAATCTCATCTCCATCAAAGAAACTTGCTTTTGATGTATAACTCTCTTCTTGTAGTTTGAATTCTATTCCATATAGTTTACATAGATATATTAATTTATCTCTTAATTTTCCATATGGTATGTTTACAAAGTTTTGATTATTTATACTTCCAATATTTGATTTTCTTTGAAAATCTTCATTATATCCTAGAACTATTTTTCCTATATCATTATTAAGACAATAATTTATAATTATTCTTGCTGCTTTTGAAAGGTAATCTTCTATACGATTATTTCTCTTTCTAGCTATTCTCTTTTGCCTTAATGTTATATGCTCAATCTTTTGCTTATCTTTTATGCTTTGTAATTTTGCATTTGTCTTATTATAGTATTGATTTATTGATTTTAATTTTCTACCATCTATTATGAATGAAACTCCAGTATTTGTAACACAAGTACAAAGATTATCTATACCTAAATCAATTCCTAGTACATTTTCTTTATCTAATTCCCTTTGAACTTCTTTTACTTCGTAAGTATATTGAATTTCAAAGTACCTAGAATGTTGTTTTTGTATTATTCTAATCTCTTTTATCTTCTTGCCTTTTAATACTGGTGGTAGTTTTATTGTGATTTCCTTATGTGTCTTTCTAAATGCATTTGAATAAGGAACTATCAGAATATCATCTTTTAATCTAACAAAACCTATAACAAGAGTAGTAAATCCATCTTTAGCAAGATATTTAGGTAATTTTATATCTTTAAAATTATATTGACCATTCCTAGCAAGTTTTAAAAGTCCAAAAAATGATTTAAAACTTCCGTCTACTTCTTTTAAAATTTGTTGAGCCATATTAGAATTTAATTTTTTATAATTATCACTATTTTTAAGCATTTTATAGTTTTCGTTATAACTTAAATACTTTTTCTTATTAAAATAATACTGTCTAATATTATATATAGCTTCATTAGTTAAGTTCTTGGCTATATGAGATAAACATTTTAAATTCCTAAACTCATTTTTACTAAGATGTTTTACTTGTTGTTTTAGAGTTAAATACATATATAATCACCTCCTTTTCATCAGAGATATTATACCATGTATTCTACATTTTATCTGTCAAAAAAGTAATATTTTTTATTTATTTTTAAATATTTTTAAAGTTTTTAAAACCCCACAACAGTGGGAAGCGTCGTTCACATAAATACGCTACCATTTATGTAGTTCTCTTATGAACTTCTTGTTATCTCTAACAAGCACAGACTATATCTTATCCATATCCTATTTCAAGGACTTAGGCGAAACCACTTCCAATACCAATCGCTTGTATTGTACTCCCCTCACGAGGGATAGTCGTTGAACTTTCCTTTTCAGGCTTAGCTGCTGATTGTCTATTATCATAATGTTTAGGATTTAACCTTGCATCATCTAGTATATTTTTTCTGCTTTCGCCACCATCACACTTATACCATGTTTTCACTTAGATATTATGTTGTGGTTATACCAGCTTTAAGAGTTCCCAGCAGTTCAGTTTCTTTGTTGCACGGTTTTGCTCCGTGTCTACATACAAGTTTCCCTATATGCTTACTAAAATTTTCGTGCAATTCATTTTACGACTAAAGTCGTGAGTGTTCTTGCACTATTTAATAAATTATCTCCACCTGAAGCTGAATTTACCCTTGCAATATACTCGTCCATTAAATCTCCGCCAATTGCTGCTCGATAACTATTTGAAGCAGTTAAATCTGAACTAAAATCTGTAACTTGCTGTGTAGTTCCTGTACTGTGCAAAAATATTTTTTCATTCATTGGAGTCCCTGAAGATGTCTGGTAATCTTGTTTTTTTATTGGTGTTCCAGCTATATTTGGAATTTTAACTATATCACTTGTTGCCGTTGTAAGTATTATACCATTTGGATATTGTGATGAATATCCTCCATTTCGGATCACAATTTCACCGTTATAATAAACATCTGAGGCACTTGGCCCTTTTGGATTTGGATCTGCTGGCTTTGGTGTTGGTGTTGGTGTTTTTTCTGTATCCTTATTACCACCACTGCTTCCACAACTTATTAAAGATAAAAGCAAGGCATAAATAAATATCTTTTTGATTTTACTTTTCATATATACCACTCCCATTATAATCTGATTTGAATCTTGACTTGATTTAATTTAATTATAATATATTAACATTAAAGAAAAATGAGAAAATAAATTTAATAGTCTAAATTATTTGACTTTTTAAATTTCAAATGTTATAAATATATAGTGGCAAATAATATAGTAGAACCATATTAGATTTGTTTTGAAATTATATTAGAATTATAATAAAATAAATATTATGAAGCAAGAAATCTTGAATCTTTGATAAAATAAAAAAATTCGAGTTATTAAGCATATCTATTAAATGGTTTGAAAAATAGTTTTAAAATATATTTAAATTTAGGAGGAGAAAAAGATGATTTACACATTGACATTGAATCCAGCATTGGATTATGACATGTATCTGAAGGATGATTTAAAAGCAGAACATTTGAATCTTGCCCACGAAGTAAATTATAGAGCTGGTGGAAAAGGGATTAATGTTTCTAAAGTATTGAAAAATCTGGATGTGGAATCTACAGCAATTGGATTTGTTGCTGGATTTGTTGGAGATTTTATTGTTAAAGATTTAAAAAAAGATAACATAAAATCTGAATTTGTGGAACTTGAAGGAAATACTAGAATTAATGTAAAGGTTAATGGGAATGACAAGGAAACTGAACTTACCGGAGTTTCACCAGAAATTACAGCAGAAAAATTGCAGGAACTAACTAACAAAATTTCTGATTTAAAAGATGGAGATATACTTGTTTTATCTGGAAGCATCCCATCTTCAATCAGCAGCAAAATTTATAAGCAATTATCTGAAAATGTAAAAGCAAATGTTGAAATTGTGCTTGATACAAGAGGAAATTTATTGCAAGACAATATTCACAATAATCTTTTTGTTAAGCCGAATATTCATGAACTAAGAGAAATGTTTAACGAAAAACTGGAAACAAAGGCTGAAATCGTAGAAAAATGTAAATTCTTTTTAGACAGAGGAGTTAAAAATGTCATTTTATCTAGAGGCGGCGAAGGCGCATTGCTTGTAAACAAGGACTTTGTGCTGGAAGCATCTGTTCCAAAAGGGCAATTAATCAACTCAATTGGTGCTGGAGATTCTATGGTTGCAGGATTTACTGCAGGATTTGTAAAGGGGCTTTCTCCAGAAGATTCATTTAGATTAGCAGTCGCTTCAGGAAGTGCTACAGCTTATTCTTATGGACTTGCAGAAAAGGATTTAGTAAATAAATTGTATGATGAAATTGAAATTTCAAAGGAAACTTTTTAAAGAGTAAAAATCAAACTTGACAATTGAGTAAAATAGTAATGATTTTTGTATTTAATTTTAAAGTTGCTTTACTACGGCTGAAAATAAAAATTATTTAAAGAAATAAAATGAAAAATAATAAATTAAGGATGGTGTACAAATGAAAATATCTGACTTACTGATTAAAGATAGAATTAGTCTAGATGTGAAATCTACAACTAAAGTAGATATAATTAAAGAACTTGCCAGACTGCACGAAAAAACAGGTGTCCTGAATGATTATGACGGATATGTAGAGGCATTGATGGCTAGAGAAGCTCAAAGCTCAACTGGAATTGGTGAAGGAATCGCAATTCCACATGCTAAGACAAAATATGTAAAAAAACCTGCACTTGCAATGGGTAGAAAACCAGAAGGAATTGATTACGATTCATTGGATGGAGAACCTGCAACATTGTTCTTTATGATTGCCGCTCCAGATGGCGCAAATAACACTCATATTGAAACACTTGCAAGATTATCACAATTATTATTGGATGATGATTTCAAGGAAGCTCTTGAAAATGCAAAGACAGCTGATGAAGTACTGGAAATCATTAATAAAGCTGAAGCAGAAAAATTTGCAGAAGAAGAAAAGAAAGATGCTGTAACTGCACAAGCTCCAACTGATGAAAATGCTCCTTACATAATCGCAGCAACAGCCTGCCCAACAGGAATTGCCCATACTTATATGGCGGCAGAAGCACTAAAAAAAGCGGCTGATGAAATGGGAATAAATATAAAAGTTGAAACAAACGGTGCAGATGGTAGAAAAAATGTCTTGACTGATGAAGATATTAAAAAAGCTACCGGTGTAATTTTGGCAATTAACAGAAATATCGAAGTTGACAGATTTGATGGAAAACCGTTAATTCAAGTGGAAGCAAAAGAAGGAATTAACAATGCAAAAGCATTAATTCAACAGGTTTTAGATGGAAAAGCTCCTATTTTCCATGCAAGCGGTTCAAAAACTGCAGATTCTTCTGAATCATCTTCATCTGAGAAAAAAGGACTTTACAAACACTTATTAAGTGGAGTTTCATATATGCTTCCGTTAGTAATAAGTGGTGGAATTTTGATAGCATTGGCATTTTTAGTTGATACATTGTCTGGTAATGGTGGAGCTGGAGCAGAATACGGTTCTAAAGCACCGCTAGCTAAAATGTTAAAAGATATTGGCGGACAGGCATTTGGATTGTTTGTTCCAGTATTAGCTGGATATATTGCTTACAGTATTAGTGAAAGAGCGGCATTAGCGGCAGGACTAGTTGCAGGAGCTATTGCAACAGCTGGTGGTTCTGGATTTATTGGTGCATTGCTTGGTGGATTTTTAGCTGGATATGTTGTACAAGGTTTAGTAAAAGCATTATCAGGTATGCCAAGATCTTTAAGCGGATTGAAAATGATATTATTGTATCCAGTTTTATCAGTATTAATCACAGGTGTAGCAATGGTACTTGTTATAAATCCGTTTGCAGCAATAATTAACAATGGTTTAAATGCTTGGTTAAATGGAATGTCTGGTTCAAGCGCTGTTCTATTAGGTGCAGTTCTTGGTGGAATGATGGCTATTGATATGGGAGGCCCTGTAAATAAGGCAGCTTATGTATTTGGTTCTGGAACATTGGCAGCTACAATGACATCTGGTGGAAGTTTACCAATGGCAGCAGTTATGGCTGGTGGAATGGTTCCTCCAATCGCAATCGCATTAGCATCAACATTATTTAAAAATAAATTTACTGCACAAGAAAGAGAAGCAGGACTTACAAACTACATTATGGGATTCTCATTCATCACAGAAGGTGCAATCCCTTATGCAGCAGCAGATCCAACAAGAGTAATACCAGCAAGTGTCGTAGGTTCAGCAATCGCAGGAGCATTAACAGGACTATTTAATATAAAAATACCTGCTCCACATGGTGGAATCCTAGTAATGGCATTAAGCAACAACTTCTTCCTATATTTAATAGCAGTTATAATTGGAAGTATTGTTTCGGCTATTGTTTTAGGAGCATTAAAACCTGCCATAAAAGAAGGATAAAATTTTAAATATATTTTAATTTAAGAACAAAATAAAAAACCGTCTTGTTTGATTAATTCATTTAAAACGGTTTTTTTTATTTACTATGAAACTTAATATTAAATATATTTTTTTAATATTTCTATTAACTCTTCTCTGCTAATTTTCCCTTCTACTAATTCAACTATATATGTTTCCATGTCAGTTATATATAAATCTATTTTTTCTCTATAACCATTGATTGAAAGAAAATATGCTCCACACATTAATGCAGTTCTTTTGTTTCCATCATTGAAAAAATGATTTTTAGATATGCTAAAAATTATATATGATAATTTTTCTAAAAATGTCGGATAATATAAATCATTCTGCACAAAATCACATACTTGACTAATTCCGCCTTCATCTTTAAAACCAAGCAATCCACCACTTTTTTTTAAGACTTTTTCATGAATCAAAGCTACGTTTTCAATATCAAAATATCTAATCATCATTTATCACGTAACCTTCTCAAAACATCTATATGTTCATCCATTTTTTTATCCAAAAATTCCATATTATCAGCTAATATTTTTTTATTTTTTCTATTTTCTTCAATTTCAATATAATTTTTTAGCATTTTAGTTACTATATTGGCTTCATCGCCTCCACTTTCTTTTAATACTTTCTGAAAATTATTAATTAAATTACTGTCTAATTCTACTGAATAAATCATACTATCAACTCCCTTTCCTTCTTTTATGAATAAATCCTTTACAAATGAATTATATCATATTTTTTATTTAAAGGAAATAATAAACTCACTAAAAATTTTCTTAATTATTTAACTTTCAAAAACTTCAATCTCAAAGCATTTCCCAAAACCGACACCGAACTAAATGACATTGCAAAAGCTGCAATCATCGGGTCTAACTTCGGTCCATTGAAAAATGCATAAAATATTCCAGCTGCAAAAGGGATTCCAAGTACGTTGTAAAAGAATGCCCAGAATAAATTTTCCTTTATATTTGTAATTGTTGCCTTGCTTAATGCAATCGCTCCTGCCACATCCCGCAAATCGTTTCTAATTAAAACAATATCAGCTGATTCTATAGCCACATCTGTTCCATTTCCTATCGCAATTCCTACATTTGCTTGGGCTAACGCTGGCGAATCGTTGATTCCATCTCCGACCATTGCGACAAATTCATCTTTTTCCTGAAGTTCCTTTATTTTTTGAGATTTTTGATAAGGCAGAACTTCTGAAATTACATCATCAATTCCCACTTGCTTTGCGATAAATTCTGCAGTTTTTTCATTATCTCCTGTAAGCATTATTGTTTTAATTCCCATTTTTTTCAATTTTTCAATGGCTTCTCTGCTTGTTTCCTTAATGACATCGGCAACTGCAACAATTCCTGCCAATTCATTGTCAATCGAAATATACATTGGAGTTTTTCCTTCATTTGACAAAATATTATAGTCCTTTTGAGAAATTTCCACATTAATTTTTTTATTTTCCATTAATTTTTTATTTCCAATTTGAATTTCCTTGCCTTCAAAAGTCGCACGAATCCCATAACCTGGCATTGCCCTAAATTTTTCATAAGGCTTAATTTCGATATTTTTCCCCTTTGCTTCATTTACAATCGCTTCTGCCAGCGGATGTTCAGAATCATTTTCCACACTTGCGGCAATTTTTAAAAGTTCATCTTCCTTATAATTTCCATAAGCAATCAAATCAGTTAATACAGGCTTTCCTTTAGTAATTGTTCCTGTTTTATCAAATACAATTGTTTTAATTTTATATGTTGTTTCAAGAGCTTCTCCACTTTTAATAAGAATCCCGTTTTCAGCACCTTTTCCAGTTCCAACCATTATTGATGTCGGAGTCGCAAGTCCCAATGCACACGGACATGCAATTACAAGCACGGCGATAAAAAACGACAATGCAGTAACTAATCCGCTTCCGCTCACAAACCAGGCAACTCCTGTAATTATCGCAATCCCAATAACAATCGGCACAAAATATGCCGCCACAACATCAGCCATTCGTGAAATCGGAGCTTTCGATCCTTGCGCTTCCTCAACTAGCTTTATAATCTGTGACAAAACTGTATTTTTCCCAATTTCAGTTGCTTCAAATCTAATACTCCCATTTTTATTAATACTTCCTCCAACAACCTTATCCCCAACTTTTTTACTGACTGGCAAACTTTCCCCAGTCAACATTGATTCATCCACAGAAGTTGCACCTTCCACAATTTTCCCATCAACCGCAATTTTTTCCCCAGGCTTTACAATTACAATATCTCCAACCTTCAGATTTTCAATTAAAATCTCCTTTTCCACACCATTTTCAATAATTTTAGCTTTTTTAGGCTGAAGTCCGATAAGTTTTTTTATTGCCGATGAAGTTTGCCCTTTTGTCTTTGCCTCCAATAATTTCCCAAACAAAATTAACGTAATAATTACACCAGCCGATTCATAATACAAATCCATGTGCGCTTCAGGATCCACAGTAACAATTCTATATGTCGCATAAATTCCATAAAGTATCGCCGCTGTCGCCCCAATTGCAATTAACGAATCCATTGTCGGTGATTTTCTTACCAAATTTTTAAAACCATGCGAAAAGAAATCTCTCCCAGCATAAATGATTGGCAAAGTCAGCACAAACTGCGCTAACGCAAAATTAAGCGCATTTACCTTAGGATTCAAAAATTCAGGAAGTGCCGCCCCAAGCATATGCCCCATCGAAATATACAAAAGCGGAATAACAAATACAATCGCCAAAATCAGTCTCTTTTTCAAACTCGCTATCTTTTCCTGATAAAGCTCAACTTTCCTGTCCTCAGTCATATTTTCAACTAGCCCATACCCAGCCGATTCCACTATTTTCCTAATCTTATCAAAATCATACTTTCCTTCATCATACTCAACATTCAATTTTTCAGTTGCAATATTAACCGAAGCATTAATATCCTCATTCTTGTTAAGTGCCTTTTCCACAGCATTAGCACAAGCCGCACAGCTCATCCCAGTTACTGTATAAATTTTTTCTGCCATATTTTTTCCTCCTCTTAAACTTTACTGTCAAAAATATTACTGTTTTTTAATTTTTAATAATTTACTTTTACAATTACTTATTACAAATATTATTATTTAAATTTTTCAATTACTCAAAAAATTTATAAATTTAACAAATTAGTTTTTTTTTATATTTTCAAACATGCCTATGCCCATTATGCCCACAATTACACTGCCCTTTCACGCAGTCACACAAAACCTCCTTCACAGCTGTCTTCCTCTTTTCCTCCACAGCCTTCAAAATCAGTTCCAAGTCATCAAAACTAAGCTCACTGTTCTCAATAACCTTCCCGATCATTTCCCCAACCTTCGTTTTACAAATCTTACTAAAAGTCCCCAATATATAACTATTAGCCACTTCCTTTTCTGTAAAATCCGTCGAATAAATATACCTATTCCCAACTTCCCTCTTTTTCAAAACCCCCTTTTCCAGCAGCCTATTCAACAAAGTCTTTATCGTAGCCTGCTTCCATCTCATCTTCTCACAAAGCACCTTCGCCACAAACCTGCTCGTCACTTCATCATTTGCCCAAACAACACGCATCACTTCCCATTCTGCATCAGTTATATGCCACTTCTGCTCAATTCCGCTACTCTCTTTCATAATCACCACCTCATCTAAAATGTTTACATTTGTAATCTTATATACTATTAGTTTACAACAGTAATCGTTTTTTGTCAAGTATTTTTTTCTAAATTAAGAATGGCAAACATCAAATCCTTAATTTTTTTAGTCCTTTTTTTGTTATTAATAATTTTTTACCACTTCACTAAAAATTATTTAAAAATAATCATCAAATATATTTAATATTTATTATAAATATTGTTTAAATCGAGTTATAAATTGTTTTACTAAACTTATTATTTTAAACAAAGCATTAAATTTTGTTTTAAAATAGTCCTCTATGGCCCCCCCTTAAGGACTCCCCCTCATCCGCCCCCATTCCTACCAGGATTTGCTGGACTTTGTTGAGGGTGTTTGAAAGGTTTTTTGAAAAATAAGGCTATTCTGATACTTTTTAGGCATCTTGAAGGATGTCTAAATCTAAAAATAGGCGCTATGAAGGCTGGAAACCGTGAAAATTAAGAACCTAGGGCAAGAAATTTTGCTTCGCTGGCAAAGGTAAAGTAACCTTTGTCAAGGTGACTAATTGGAACTTGGCTTTTATGGGCGGCTGTAAATTTACAAATTTTAGGAGGAAAAAATGAGTAATAATCTGCGACAGATTGCAAAGGACTTGCGATCGTTTGTAAAAAGATGTAAAGATGTACATTATTCTGACAGCCTGCTTATCTCTTTCTTGATAACAGGACTTTTAACAATTGCGCCAAAGCTTCATGCTGACGTGGCAAGCGAACAGCAGGAAATCACTGCACAGACTTATGACGCAATAACTGATCTGCGGCAATCATTCATGCGTGCAAGAAAAGAAAACGAAAAATCACTAAAAGGAGCCCAAAGCGAACTTGTTCAGCTTCTAAAACAAGGGGATCAGGTAATAAAGAGCCCATGGGCATCATTCCAGTTCGGAACAGGATTTACTAACAACGACTGGGGAACAACTTACAGAGGTAGAGGTGGAAAATACCTTGAATACTATAGAAGAGACAATGACTTGACTAAATATGTGTTTGACAAGGATAAACACTTGTATGGGGCAACTAACTTGAACATACCTCGTAACCAAGAGCCAAACTCATTGACAATCAATCCGGCTAATGTGCATGAGCCTTATAAGCCTTATGTGCCTGAAAGATTGGATAATATTAATGTTCCTAAAGATCCTTCGTTTAATCCAAGTATAGTAAGTCCTAATCCAATAAATCCAAACTTTGTAGTAAACAAAGAAACTTTTGAACCTATTTCTGTTGAAATGGATAGATCTGGTGCTACACATGATATACATCGTGCTAATAACTGGATAAATTATAGCAATGCTGGAATTCGTGCCACATCAAATACTGAAGTAACTAATGCGACTTTTAGTCCTAATACACTTTATAATTCTAGATGGTGGTGGGGTACTGGTACTCATACAACAGCAACTCCTGGTAATGTAACTGGTGGAACTATTAATATGGGAACTACTTACCATGGTGGATATTATGATGGTTCTAATTGGATTGATAATGATTGGTGGGGAAATGGTTATATTAGTTATAGTGATCTTACTATTGGAGGTAGCAGTTATTGGGGTAGAGATGAAAATACCAGTGCTTATGTTTCTCCATGGGGTGCTATTAGAACAGTAAATAGTGATGATACAGCAAGAGAGTACTATATTTCGAAATACATGGAAATACACAATGTTGATTATAATACTGCTGCTACTGCTGTACCTGCTTCCAGTATTTCTCATACATACTCTGGTGGTGTACATAATGGTTATTCTACTATCGTAAGTGGCTTGGGAACTGTATCTCTTAGTACACCTTATTTAACAAACCAAATTGCAGCGCGTAATTCTGTTACAGTTGGAATTAAGGATGCTCCATCAGTAAAAAATGTTACTTTTAAGATAACTGATACACCAAAAGATCATGGCTATACTGGTTTAGCAGTTACTTCAGGAAATGGAGTCGCTCAAGGAAATCATTATGTTATTTCTCCTAGTACAAACAAATCTGGTGTATCTGGAAGTAATGGTATTTTAGTAACTGGTGGTACTTTGGATAATGAGACCGATGGTCTGAATGCTAATAGTAGAAGTACTATAAGTGTATCTGGATTAAATAATGATGGTGTTTTGGTAACTAATACTGGTAACTTTAACGATTATGAAACACAATATACTGTAGCAGGAGACGGTGCATCAGATACAGGAAATAATGGAATATCTGCAACTGGTGGTAAAACAAAATTATATGCTGATTATTTTAATATAAGTGGGACTCATAATAACGGTATAGCTAGTTCTGTCACTGGTAATAGTAATTTCATTGTTAAAGGAGCTTCCATTGATGTAGATGGAATCAGTAATAACGGTATAATTGTTGCTGGTGGTGGAGGTATTAAATTAGAGCATGATCCTTATAATCCTGTTGCTTTTGGTGGCGGAGTTTGGCGTTGGAATAATATAAATGTAAAAGGAAGTAATAATAATGGGTTATATGTTGCTAATGGTACATCTGATATTTATGCAACTAATATAACAGTAGTTGGTGGTGTCGATATAACAAAAGATAATAAGACTATCATTACTTATAATAATGGTATATTGGTAGGTTCTGAATATGGAGAATCAGCTTTTGTTGATATAGGAGTATCATCAATAGATGCAAAAAAGACCAATGGAAAAGGTGCAGGTATATATTTATATGCTGGAGATATAAATTTCAATACTCTGCAAAATGGTCAAACTGTTAATATTTCTGGTGATGGTTCAGATACTTTATTGGTTGTAGATGCAGCTGGTGGTAAAGCGACTACTGGAACGCCTGGAACAGCTTCTAATACTGTTACTTTTAATAATAATTCCGCTTATGCGAATATTGCTGGAACACGTTTTGATACTACAGGTGGTGGCAATACTGGTATTTTGATACAAGGTGGACATGCTGTTTATACATATAATTCTAATACTGAAGGTTCTAATACGACTATTACTGGTATTTGGGATATGAATATGACTGATGGCGATAATAACGTTGCTATTAAAAATAACGCCTATGCCCGTACTTTAAAAATTGAAAATAATATAAATCCAACTAGTCCGGCTGCTGCAACAAGTGTTACTTCATTTAATAATGCAGGACATATTCAAATGAGCGGTACTAATAATATTGCATTCTTGAATTTAGGATATGTTTCTAATAAAGGTGGTTCAAGTTTAAAATTAGATGATGTTGCTTTGAATGGTGATAAATCTTCTGGTGCTGTTTTCTATACAGATAAAAATAAAGGGCAAGTTGATAAATCTACAGTTGATACAGGAGTATTCTACGGTACTGTGAAACTTCAAGGTGCAGTTGGAACAAATTCAACAAGTGCTGGAAGTGTAGGTATTTATGCTAATACTGGTCAAAATGCTCATTATGACGGAACTGTTTATGGAGGACTTCAAAATAAAGCTGGAACTACTCCTATACCTGTAGATGATGCTGCTAATTTAAAAGTTTCTGAACTGAACTTTGGATTAGGTAAATATGCAAATAACAGTATTTTGGTATATGCTTCTAATGGTACAGGAATAGATGTGGGAGAAAATAATGGAACAGCTTATCAATCTAATAAATATGTAGATCCTGGAACAACTGCACTAACAAATGTTGCTGGTGGATTGACCAATGATGTTATTACTGATGGTGTAACTACTGATACTCAAGTTTTATGGGGATATGTCAAGAAAAATGGAGAAACTTCTAGTAATTCAATTATAGGTTATGCTACTGGAGATATATCTCAAATTGCTCATAGATATTATAATATAGGTGGAGTTTATGGTTCGCACATAACTTTTAAAAAAGACATTAACATGGTTTCTAAAAATGGTACAGCTTTAAGAACTGATAAAGGTGCTGTTATTGATGCAGAAGCTGTAAGAGCAGGAGGATATAAATCTATTCTTGCGTATGCAAATGGAATTGGTTCAGGAAATGGAACTCCTTCAACAGTAAACATAAATGGTAATGTTACTGCTGCTGACTATAATACTTTAGGATATTATTATGACTCAACTAATACAAATAATGCATATAATAACTATGGTGCTGTCGCTTTAGATGGAGGAAAAGTAAACATTTCTGGTACAGCTGTATCTACAACACCAATAGAAGAAGAAAGTCAAGGTAACGGTGGAACAGCAATAAGAGAAACTGGTACAACAAAAAATAAATTTTCAGAGTTGAAATTTAATACAAACTCTTTAATTTATGGTATGGCTGCTTATGCTAATGGAAATGGTTCTGAAGTTACATTTAATTCAGGTGTATCAGTAATTGATGGAGAAAATGGTGCATTATATGCAACAAATAAAGGTAAAATAAACTTCCGAGGTGATATAATTAACCAAAATAATTTACCTGAAACTATTACTACTGGTACTCCAACTGGTATAACTAGCATGACTGGTGCTTCTCATACAAGAATGGGTAAAAACAATGTAACTGGAAGCAATGATAATGATCATAGAAATACAACACCATTCTATGTTTATAGAAATAATGGTTCAGATGATGCAAGTATAATTTTCAATGGAGATACAAAAATTGATATGTACGATGGTATTCTGTTAACAGGAAATACTTATGATCCAAATCCTTCAGTGTTAGGAGCTGGAAATAGTATAAATAGAGAATGGGATTATGCTAAAGAAGCATGGAAAACTAGTACAGATGCAAATGAACAAAGTATTTATGCACATGCTAAATATAAAAATACTGATAAAGTAAAAGTTAAAATTATGGAAGGCGATGTAAATATAGGTCTTGTTAATCAATATAAAGATGCATTGAAATGGAATCAAAATACTATTTATAACAATGATATTTTAACTGGTATAGGAACATATGCTGGAGGAATGACTATTTCAACTGTTAATGATTTAAAAGCAGCAAACATCAGTCTTATTAATGATAAATTAGACATTGATACAGATGTAAATGTAGAAGATGTTGTTAATACTAAAACTCCTGCTGGAACTGAAGATGGATTTAATAGCCTGAAAATGGAAAGTACAATGGTTACTGTTAATGCAAGTAAAACTATAAAAGGAGATGCTGCAAACAGAGATTTAACTGATGCAACAGGTGGTACTAATTATCAAGTTAGAAATGCTGGACTTTCTATGGCAAACACACTTTACAGATGGGATGATGTGCAATCTAAAGATAATCCTCTTTGGAGAAAGACTAAGAATACTGAATCAGGATTTATAAATAAAGGAACTGTTAATATAACTGGTGGTCAAAAAGATAATGCTGTAACTGCATTAAATGTATCTTATGGAACTATTCAAAATGAAAAAGAGATAAAAGTGGATCATGGTAATGGTATGGTTGGTACTGACAACAGTATCTTAACAGTTACAAAAGATGGTGAAATTACAGTTTCTGGTAAGTACACAAATCCAGGTAATTTAACATCAAATTCTACAAATTCAAAAAATAGCACTGAGACTACTCCTAGTGGAGCAAACTACGGTATAGTTGGAATTTCAAGATATGATACTAGAGGTCATTATGAAAATAGTTATAATATAGATGGACAAACTGTTCAAACTGATGCAATTGCTATCACATCTGATGGTAAGATTAAAGTTGATGGTGGAGAATCTGTTAATGGTGCTGTAACTGCAACTGGTATTTTTGCTAAAAATGTTAATGCTAGCCAAGGTAATGTAACTATTAATTATGCTGATGATCAAATTAAGACAGCTGGAATAGAAGTACAAGCTAATGGATCACCTTCAAGTAGTAGAGGAGTAGGTATTGCATTAGTTAATGCTAATCCAAATGGTAATGGTGGAATAATCAAATTAAAAGGATTTGATGGAAACCTTGGTTCGGAATTAAGTATCGACAATAATATTGTTACTAAAGAAAATGGTATTGGTGTTTATGCTGAAAATGCAATAGTTCAATTAAATTCTGACAAGTTTACAGTTACAACTAAAGATGATGGTGTTGGACTTTGGGTAACTGATAATTCTGAAGTTGCAAAAGGTGCTAATCACACTAAGACATTCCAATACAATTATTTTGGTAAAAATGATAAAAATGGATTTGCAATGGCATTTGGTGGAAGAAATACAGGAATTACACATGCATCAAATGACTTAGATATTAAATTCTCAAATCATGCTGATACAGGTGTAACATTGCAAGCAGAAAAAGCAGGTACTACAACAGGTACTACAAAAGGAATCGCAGGTATCTTAGTAAATACTAATGATGGTGCAGATACTGTAACTAACAGAGGTAACATTGAAGAAGATTCATCATCTAAGACTAATGTAAGAGCTTACGGTGCAGTAGTTAATAAAGGAACATTTGTAAACTATGGTAAGATTAAACTTAACGATTCATTAGATCATCAAGCAAGCCAAATTACTTCTGAAGATATGAAGAAAGTTAATGTAGGAATCTTTGCAAACTCTACTAACAAACTTGATACAACTATCACAAACCGTGGAGATATTACAATTGGAGATTCTACAAATAATAAGAATATCGGAAGCTGGGCTATTTACGGATATAATGTAAATACTGACTCTAAGGAAGATGGAAGCAAGTCTAAGATTACAATTAACAGAAACAACTATGGTATTTACTCTGGAGATGGAAATGTTAATATTAAGAATACTAAATTGTTAGTTGGTAATGACACAGTTTTAGGACATGTTCAAACTACAGCAGGAGTTTCAACAGCGCCAGGGGCTTACCCTATTGATAGACAAAATGGACAATATTCAAATGCAAACGACTTGTTATCTAGTTTAGACAAGCCAAGAGAACTTGACTCTGCAATTGGGGTATATATTGATAAAGGAAGCATTGCAAGAGATATTAATGTAAGTGCTGACATGGATATTGACAGATTCTCTTTTGGTATCGTTATGGCTGAAAAGAATGGAGGACCTACAACAAATGTAACAATAGGATCTCCAACAGATGCTCCAACAATTGTGCTGGCTTCTAACAAGAATACAGGAGGACAAGTTAAGTCAACAGCACCATCTAACCCTAAAGTTCCAGAAGAAACTAAGGAACAAGGAAACTCAGTATACTACTATTCAGCAGATACTGAATCAAGAGGTAAGTCTTATGCCAACGTGTCAATGAACGGAGACTACAACACAGCTTACTATACTAAAGGTTCAATGGATAACTACGGAACAATTGACTTGAGATCTAAATACGATGTTGACAACAACAACGTGGCAAGAGGATACGGAAACGTAGGTATTTTCTCAGCAAATACAAGTGCACCATCAACAAACTACGGAACAATTACTACAGGTATGTCTGATACTGTAAATATGCAATATTCAGCAGCGATGGCGGCAGGTAGAAACCACTACAAGACAGATGGAAACTTTGACAAGACAACAGAAGAAGGATACATTGTAAATAAAGGAGACATTATCGTTAAGGAAAAAGAAGGTATCGGTATGTTCGCAACTGGTGCTGGATCTAGGGCAATTAACTACGGTAATATCCGTCTTGAAGGAGAAAGCGCAATTGGTATGTACCTAGACCGTGGAGCGATCGGGGAAAACTATGGAAACATCGAAGGTAATGCCCAAAGCTTGAAAGGGGTAGTAGCAATTAATGGAGGTTACATTAAGAACTACGGACATATTAATGTAACAGGATCAGGATCTTACGGAATCGTAACTGATGGATCAAGATTTATTGTAGATGCAAACGGAAATCCAACAGAAGTTCTTCAGTCAACAGATTCAAGATACACTTCAACATCTGCAGTAACAGCAGGACAAACTAACGGAAAAGGTGGAACAGACCTTTACGGAGGAACAGAAAGCTCAATTGAAGAAGGAACAAGCGGAAATCCTAAGACAACAGGAGTTGGAACAACAATAACAGCTCCAGACATCGTGCCTATAACTAAGGTAAGCGTTGACGGAATCGACACACCGATCTTCAAT
This sequence comes from Leptotrichia wadei, assembly GCF_007990445.1. Lineage (NCBI taxonomy): Bacteria > Fusobacteriati > Fusobacteriota > Fusobacteriia > Fusobacteriales > Leptotrichiaceae > Leptotrichia > Leptotrichia wadei. The sequence continues at coordinate 609,033 of NZ_AP019841.1, read as the reverse complement.
GTTGAAAGTGATGCGGCAAACCCTGGAGACTGGGCTAAGACTGTAACAGTAAGCAGCAGCATCCAAACTGGAGGAACAAGAATAATTGACCTTTCAGCTAAGAACGAATGGGGTAACCCAGTATGGGAACATGCATACAAAGACCCATTATCAGAAGTAACATCAATCGGAATGTATGTTGATACATCAGGAGTTAGATACACTAACCCAATTGACGGAATCCAAAACTTGCCTAAATTAGGAAAAGTTGACTTGTACTTCGGACCAGAAGCGACAATGTATACAAACTCTAAAGCAATTAGAATTGGAGACAAGGTTGATGCAAATGGAACTGTAACTAAGAGCAACATCTTGAAGCCATTTAACGATGCATTGTCAAGATTGCCAGGAGGAGCAAAGGTAAACGTTCTTTCAGGAAGCTTGACTTGGCAAGTATTAGCAAAACTTGACTCTAACAACCAATTGTCAGAAATTTACATGAGTAAAGTTCCTTATCATTCATTCGCTTATGACAATGATAAGTCTCTAGTAAACTTCACAAACAACTTGGATAACATTTATGAAATCGCTAAGCCGCAAAGTGCTGAAAAAGTTATCTTCAACAAGTTGAACAGCTTAGGTAACGGAGAAGGGCATATCTTGGCTCAAGCGTTTGACCAAATGAGAGGTCACATTTATGGTGGAGTTCAACAAAGAATTAAATCTACATCGGATATCTTGACTGGAGAAATGAACGGATTAAGAAGCGACAGAAATGTTTCTAAGGATTCTAACAAGTTCAAGGCATTTGGACAAAGAAACGAGTTCAAGACAGATACAGCAGGAATGCCTGACTGGTACAGCAATGCCGGAGGATTTGCATTCGTTCATGAAGATGAAACTGTAAGACTTGGACAATCATCAGGATGGTCAGCAGGTGTAGTAAACAACTACTTCACATTCAAGGATTTATCTAAATCTTATGAAAACCAAGCAATGGCTAAAGTTGGAGTGTTCAAGACAATCCCTCTTGATGCGAACGGAACATTTGTTCTTAGCCTAGGTGGAGACGGATTCTTTGGAAGAAATGACATGAAACGTAGATTCTGGGTAGTAGATCAAGAATTCAGAGCGAAAGCAAGCTACTATTCTTATGGTGCAGGACTTAACGCAGGACTTGAAAAGGCATTTGTAATAAATGACGGATTCAGCATAGTTCCAAATGTAGGAATCAGAGCTGAATACGGAAGATTCTCATCAATCCATGAAAATGGAGACATGGCATTGAACGTTAAGAGCGACGACTACGTATCAGTTAAGCCAAGCGCAGGAATCGACTTCAGATACAGCCAGGAAGTATTCAAGAACTCAAACTTGACAGCAAGCTTAGGATTTGCGTATGAAAACGAAATCGGAAAACTTTACGATGTTGAAAACGAAGCAAGAATCGTAGGAGCATGGACAGACTACTTCGGAATCAGAGGAGACAAGGAAGACAAGAGAGGAAACTTCAAGTCAGACTTGAAACTAGGATTAGACAACGGAAGATTCGGATTCAACGTAAACACAGGATACGACTCAAAAGGACACAACTTCAGAGCAGGATTAGGATTGAAAGTATTATACTAATAAATTCTAGGAATGCTGGAAATAGCTTAAACAAAACGGGGGAGGGCTGCCAGAGATGGCGGCTCTTCTTTTTGTTTATTGAACTTAGTAAAAAAATTTTTAATAAAAGCAATATTTAATGGAAAATTTTGAAAAATATGGTAAAATAGTAATAGAAATTAAAAATTATTTATTTTAGGAGGAAGAAAAGATGAAAAAAATTATGAGAGGTGTACTGTTATTCGGTATGTTAGGAGGGATGCTTTTGTCTTGCGGGAATAAAAAAGGTAATGATTCTCAAGAGCAAAAAAAGGATTCCAAAGTTAGTGAAAAGGTTTATAAAATTGGGCTGTCGCAAATTGTGGATCATCCAGCATTGAATGCGGCAAAGCAAGGATTTAAGGATGCGCTGGCGAAGGCTGGAGTGAAGGCTGATTATGATGACAAAATTGCAAATAATGATATGAGTAACCAGACTTTGATTATGCAGCAGTTTGCAGCGGATAAAAAGGATCTAGTTTTTGCGATTACTACTCCAACGGCACAGGCGGCTAAAAATCAGGTTGGGAGTGAAATACCAGTTGTATTTGGGTCAGTTACAGATCCTAAAAGTGCAGGACTTGAAGGGATTTCTAATGTTACAGGGACAAGCGGGGCGGCACCAGTTACTGAAAATTTGAAATTAATGAGAGAGTTGTTACCAGGAGCTAAGAAAATAGGGATAATTTATAATTCATCTGAACAAAATTCGGTTTCTGAAGTAAATAATTTGAAAAAGTTAGCGGGGCAATATGGATTTACAGTAGTTGAAAAGGCTGTTACAAATGGTACAGAAATGGTTGCGGCTGCAAATCTTATTGCAAAAGATATTGATATTTACTATGCTATTCAAGATAATACGGTGGCTTCATATTTTGCAGCAATACTTGATGTGTTTAATAAATCAAAAATACCAGTTTTAGCTACAAATAACGTATATTCAAATGCAGGAGGGCTAATTTCCCAAGGAACTACCGACTATAACATTGGTTACCGTTCTGGAGAAATTGCGGCTGAAATTTTATTAAAAGGTAAAAAACCAAGTGAAATCCCAATAGAAACTGTTAAAAATTTACAAATTGAAATTAATAAGCAAAATATGCAATTATTGGGGATAAAAATACCAGACAGCATTTTAAAAAAGGCTAAAATGGTGGAAACTAAAAAATAATTTTAAAAATAACTTGATAGTTCTATTTCAAATAGGGTCAAAGACTTCTTTAAATATTAGATAAGTTTAACAAAAAAACTGGAATTGTTTAAATTTAAATAACTCCAGTTTTTATTTTATGTTAAATTTTATTTATTGAAAAATGTTTTTTATTTACCCAGACAATGAATTTTATATCCTGCTAAGTAAATCTATTCTAATATTTAGTTTTTATTTTCTTGTTTTTTTCTTTCGTTAGCATTCAAATATTTTTTTCTAAGTCTGATAAAGTTAGGTGTGATTTCCACCAATTCATCATTTTCAATATATTCAAGTGCCAGTTCCAATGTAAATTCCTTTGGAGGCGCTAATTTCACGGCATCATCACTTCCAGCAGCCCTCATATTTGTAAGTTTTTTACCTTTACATACGTTTACAACCAAGTCATTTTCTCTTGAATGTTCTCCAACTATCATTCCTTCGTAAACTTCAACTCCTGGCCCGATAAATAGGATTCCACGTGGCTGCAAGTTGTTTAATGAGTAACTTAGACTTGTTCCAAGCTCCATTGCGATTAAAACACCTCTTCTTCTTCCTGTAACTTCTCCTTTAAAAGGTTCATATTCATAGAAAGAATGATTTAAAATTCCTGTTCCTCTAGTTTCTGTCAAAAATTCATTTCTAAATCCGATTAATCCACGTGATGGAACTTTGAACTCAAGTCTTGTGTAGCCGTCGCTTCCTTGATTCATATTTACCATTTCACCTTTTCTAAGTCCTAATTTTTCAATTACAACTCCTACAAATTCATCGGCAACATCAATAATTGCAAGTTCGATTGGCTCCATTTTCTGTCCATTTTTTTCCTTAAAGATAACCTCAGGCTTTGAAACTGCCACTTCGTAGCCTTCCCTTCTCATATTTTCAAGCAAAATAGATAATTGAAGTTCTCCTCTTCCTTTTACAATAAAGGCATCTGGCGAGTCTGTCATTTCAAGTCTCATACTTACGTTATGATTTACTTCCTTTTGCAATCTTTCCAAAATATTTCTAGAAGTTACAAATTTCCCGTCTTGTCCAGCAAATGGCGAATCATTTACAACAAAAGTCATCGCAAGCGTTGGCTCGTCAATGTCAATTAGCGGCAATGGTTTTGGATTTTCCTTGCTTGCCACAGTTTCTCCTATGTCAATTTTTTCAATTCCTGCAATTGTTACAATGTCTCCTGCAAACGCTTCTTCCATTTCAACTTTTTTAAGTCCATCATATCCATAAATTCTAGTAATTTTTCCATTTACCAAGTCGCCGTTTCTCTTGATTAACGTAACTTCCTGATTTTTTTCAATTTTTCCATTATATATTCTTCCAGTTCCTAGTTTTCCTACATATTCATCATATTCTGTATTTGTAATAAGCATTTGCAAAGGTTCATTCACATCACCTTCAGGATCATCAACGTGCTTCATAATTTCATCATAAAGCGGTTTCATATCCTTATCTTCATCTTCCAATTCCAATTTAGCATACCCATTTTTAGCCGATGCATAAACTACTGGAAAATCAAGCTGAACATCATTTGCTCCCAAATCCACAAACAAATCAAATACAGAATCCACAACAGCATCAGGATCTGAATTTGGCCTGTCAATCTTATTAACAACCACAATTGGACGAAGTCCATGTTCTAATGCCTGTTTTAACACATATTTAGTCTGTGGCATAACTCCTTCAAAAGCATCCACCAAAAGCAATACAGAATCCACCATTTTCAAGATTCTTTGAACTTCTCCACCAAAATCCGCATGCCCTGGAGTATCTACAATATTTATCTTATATCCGTCATAATGAAATGAAGCATTTTTAGAAAAGATCGTAATCCCTCTTTCCTTCTCCAAATCATCGCTATCCATAATTCTTTCATCTACTTTTTCATGTTCCCCAAATGTCCCCGCCTGTTTCAATAAAGCATCGACAAGAGTTGTCTTCCCGTGATCTACGTGCGCAATAATTGCAATATTTTTAATTTTGTTCATCCTTTATTTTAACAATTCCTTGTTAATATTTCCTCCTTAAATTTTAAAATTACTATCCCCCCTAAGGGTTGAGGAGCAGAGGTGAAATTCATTCTCTATCTATTCAAGCTGTAATAAGCAATTACAAACAGAATAAATATCGCAATGAAATCTGCCATCTCACTACCTCCTTTGTAGAATTTTTTGTGAATTGTGCTAAAACTCACCTAAGTATTATAACAAAAAAGACTGGAAAAATCCAGCCTAATTTGTAGCACATTTTTTTTATTATTCTACAAAGTTTCCCTTAAAGGTCTTTTACGTATTTATTATAACATATTTTACAAAAATGTCAATTACTGAAATTTTATTTTTTATTTTTATGGAAAAAACTTTTTAAAACTGTTATAATTAGAAAAAGGTAATAATAAATTATAGATTATTAAATGAATCTATGAAAAAAATATTAAAGGAGAATTTATTTTGAGCAAAAAAATTATTTTTATATTTGTATTTTTATTATTGGGAACTTTTTCCTGTACTCCGCTTTCAGAGGGTCTTTCAATGAAAAGTCAGGTTTATAATGCGGATAATGTGGATTTTTACTATGATTTGACTTATAAGAAAGATGGGGAAACGCATTATGAAAGACAGATCTGGGATCAAGCTTATAAGATTTTGGATGAGGCGCAGGATTTTTTCCTGATGGATATTTTTGTGTTTAATGATTTTGTTGGGAAAGGAGTGGAAGAAAAGTTGCATCCGTTGCCGCTTGCAGAAGAATTTGCAGAAAAGATACTGGAAAAGCGGAAAAAAGATCCGAATGTGGAAATTTACCTGATACTTGATGAAAGCAATACGTTTTACGGGGCTTATGACAATAAGATGCATAAAAAACTGGAGCAGGCTGGAGTAAAAATTGGGTATGTTGATTTGATGAAGCTGAGAGATCCGATGCTTGTTTATTCTGTGCCATGGCGGCTATTTATACAGCCTTTTGGAAATCCAAAAAATCGTGGGAAAATAAAAAATCCGATTTACGAAGGAACGGATAAAGTTACAATTCGTAGCCTTTTAAGAGCATTAAATGCGAAAGCAGACCATAGAAAGCTGATTATGAATGAAAATACTGCCTTGCTGACATCAGCAAATCCACATGCTGAAGGTTCAAAACATTCAAACGTAGCATTCAAATTTTCAGCGCCGATATTAAAAGAAATTTACAATGCTGAAAAGCCAGTTGCAAAAATTACTAAGAAAGATGGAAGTTTAAAAAGAACATTGCCAAACAAGGATTTCAGCAAAATTCCATTTTCATCAAATGACAAGCTGAAAATACAATATTTTACAAACGATGCGACAGCTAAGGATATTTCAGAAGAACTAAAAAACACCCAGTTTGGGGATAAAGTCATCATTGCCCAGTTTTTCCTTGCAGACAGGGGAATAATAAATGACATTAGAAAGGCTGCAAAACGTGGAGTAAAATTTGAGATAATACTAAATAATGCAGAAGCAGGACTGCCAAACAAAGCAGCGGCTGGAGAATTGATGAAATATGCAAGAAAACATGGCTATGACATCAATGTTAAATTTTACAACAAAGGCGAAGAAATGTACCATGTAAAAATGATGTCAATTCTGAAAAAGGATTATCTGATAACTTACGGCGGATCCACAAACTTTACGAGAAGAAATATGAGAAACTATAATTTAGAGAATGAGCTGAAAATAATGTCAGCCTACGACCAGAAAGTTTCCAAAGATATTTTAGACTATTACGACAGATTATGGACAAACAGGGATGGCGATTTTACGTTACCTTATGATGAAGGAAAAAATGAAAAATCTATGAATGATATGCTGTTTAGATTTATGGAAGTGAATGGATTTGGAGCTTTTTAAAAAAATTTTTAAATATAATGAAAGAAGTGCGATTCCTATGGAAAACAGAGTTAAGGTTGAAAGAATAGATGAAAATAATTACGATAGAATATTTGCAATTTCTGATCTTCATGGTCAATATGACTTATTTTTAAGATTGCTTGAAAAAATCGAGTTAAAAAGAGAAGATTTACTTTTAATTTTGGGAGATATTTGTGATAGAGGGAAAAAATCTTATGAAATTTATATGAAATGTATGAAAATGATAAAACTTGGATATAATCTGAAGTTTATTTTGGGAAATCATGAAGATATGCTTCTGGAGGATTTTGAAAATGATTATCCATTGAATTATGAAACAGAGTATTCGATTTATAAAAATTCTAAATATTTTGAAAAGAAAAATATAGAGAAATGGCATAAGGAAAATTTTCCTGCTGAAGTAAAATGGCTGATAAAATGGTTAAAGGATTGTCCGCTCATAGTTTGTGGGAATGAGAATATTTTTGTTCATGCGGGGCTGAATTTAAGCAAGGATTTGGAAAATCAGGAAAGAGAAAATGTGCTTTGGACACGGGAAGAATTTTGGATGGATAAGAAAAATACTCTTGAAGAGTATAAAAATAAAAATATATATTTTGGACATACACCAAATCTGGATGGTAAAATATCTAAAAAGTCTGGCAAAATTTATGACATTGACTGCGGTGCATTTTTCACACATTCATTGGGATGTATGGAAGTAAAAAACAAAAAATCAAAGGGCAAAAGGGAAATTTACGTACATTGTTAAAATTCTATTTTGATTAACTATTTATTTTAAAAGGAGATAAAATGAAGAAAATTCCTGTTGGTATTGAAGATTTTAAAGAAATTATAAATAATAATTGCTATTATATTGATAAAACTAAATTTATTGCTAACATTTTAGATGATGGTTCTAAAGTAAAACTTTTCATATAAATTGAAAAAAAATAACAAGAGCAGTTTACTCGCTGCTCTTTTTTGATTTCCTTGCAAAAAAAGAAGAGCCGCCATCTCTGGCAGCCCTCCCCCGTTTTGTTTAAGCTATTTCCAGCATTCCTAGAATTTATTAGTATAATACTTTCAATCCTAATCCTGCTCTGAAGTTGTGTCCTTTTGAGTCGTATCCTGTGTTTACGTTGAATCCGAATCTTCCGTTGTCTAATCCTAGTTTCAAGTCTGACTTGAAGTTTCCTCTCTTGTCTTCCTTGTCTCCTCTGATTCCGAAGTAGTCTGTCCATGCTCCTACGATTCTTGCTTCGTTTTCAACATCGTAAAGTTTTCCGATTTCGTTTTCATACGCAAATCCTAAGCTTGCTGTCAAGTTTGAGTTCTTGAATACTTCCTGGCTGTATCTGAAGTCGATTCCTGCGCTTGGCTTAACTGACACGTAGTCATCGCTCTTAACGTTCAATGCCATGTCTCCATTTTCATGGATTGATGAGAATCTTCCGTATTCAGCTCTGATTCCTACATTTGGAACTATGCTGAATCCGTCATTTATTACAAATGCCTTTTCAAGTCCTGCGTTAAGTCCTGCACCATAAGAATAGTAGCTTGCTTTCGCTCTGAATTCTTGATCTACTACCCAGAATCTACGTTTCATGTCATTTCTTCCAAAGAATCCGTCTCCACCTAGGCTAAGAACAAATGTTCCGTTCGCATCAAGAGGGATTGTCTTGAACACTCCAACTTTAGCCATTGCTTGGTTTTCATAAGATTTAGATAAATCCTTGAATGTGAAGTAGTTGTTTACTACACCTGCTGACCATCCTGATGATTGTCCAAGTCTTACAGTTTCATCTTCATGAACGAATGCAAATCCTCCGGCATTGCTGTACCAGTCAGGCATTCCTGCTGTATCTGTCTTGAACTCGTTTCTTTGTCCAAATGCCTTGAACTTGTTAGAATCCTTAGAAACATTTCTGTCGCTTCTTAATCCGTTCATTTCTCCAGTCAAGATATCCGATGTAGATTTAATTCTTTGTTGAACTCCACCATAAATGTGACCTCTCATTTGGTCAAACGCTTGAGCCAAGATATGCCCTTCTCCGTTACCTAAGCTGTTCAACTTGTTGAAGATAACTTTTTCAGCACTTTGCGGCTTAGCGATTTCATAAATGTTATCCAAGTTGTTTGTGAAGTTTACTAGAGACTTATCATTGTCATAAGCGAATGAATGATAAGGAACTTTACTCATGTAAATTTCTGACAATTGGTTGTTAGAGTCAAGTTTTGCTAATACTTGCCAAGTCAAGCTTCCTGAAAGAACGTTTACCTTTGCTCCTCCTGGCAATCTTGACAATGCATCGTTAAATGGCTTCAAGATGTTGCTCTTAGTTACAGTTCCATTTGCATCAACCTTGTCTCCAATTCTAATTGCTTTAGAGTTTGTATACATTGTCGCTTCTGGTCCGAAGTACAAGTCAACTTTTCCTAATTTAGGCAAGTTTTGGATTCCGTCAATTGGGTTAGTGTATCTAACTCCTGATGTATCAACATACATTCCGATTGATGTTACTTCTGATAATGGGTCTTTGTATGCATGTTCCCATACTGGGTTACCCCATTCGTTCTTAGCTGAAAGGTCAATTATTCTTGTTCCTCCAGTTTGGATGCTGCTGCTTACTGTTACAGTCTTAGCCCAGTCTCCAGGGTTTGCCGCATCACTTTCAACATTGAAGATCGGTGTGTCGATTCCGTCAACGCTTACCTTAGTTATAGGCACGATGTCTGGAGCTGTTATTGTTGTTCCAACTCCTGTTGTCTTAGGATTTCTGCTTGTTCCTTCTTCAATTGAGCTTTCTGTTCCTCCGTAAAGGTCTGTTCCACCTTTTCCGTTAGTTTGTCCTGCTGTTACTGCAGATGTTGAAGTGTATCTTGAATCTGTTGACTGAAGAACTTCTGTTGGATTTCCGTTTGCATCTACAATAAATCTTGATCCATCAGTTACGATTCCGTAAGATCCTGATCCTGTTACATTAATATGTCCGTAGTTCTTAATGTAACCTCCATTAATTGCTACTACCCCTTTCAAGCTTTGGGCATTACCTTCGATGTTTCCATAGTTTTCCCCGATCGCTCCACGGTCTAGGTACATACCAATTGCGCTTTCTCCTTCAAGACGGATATTACCGTAGTTAATTGCCCTAGATCCAGCACCAGTTGCGAACATACCGATACCTTCTTTTTCCTTAACGATAATGTCTCCTTTATTTACAATGTATCCTTCTTCTGTTGTCTTGTCAAAGTTTCCATCTGTCTTGTAGTGGTTTCTACCTGCCGCCATCGCTGCTGAATATTGCATATTTACAGTATCAGACATACCTGTAGTAATTGTTCCGTAGTTTGTTGATGGTGCACTTGTATTTGCTGAGAAAATACCTACGTTTCCGTATCCTCTTGCCACGTTGTTGTTGTCAACATCGTATTTAGATCTCAAGTCAATTGTTCCGTAGTTATCCATTGAACCTTTAGTATAGTAAGCTGTGTTGTAGTCTCCGTTCATTGACACGTTGGCATAAGACTTACCTCTTGATTCAGTATCTGCTGAATAGTAGTATACTGAGTTTCCTTGTTCCTTAGTTTCTTCTGGAACTTTAGGGTTAGATGGTGCTGTTGACTTAACTTGTCCTCCTGTATTCTTGTTAGAAGCCAGCACAATTGTTGGAGCATCTGTTGGAGATCCTATTGTTACATTTGTTGTAGGTCCTCCATTCTTTTCAGCCATAACGATACCAAAAGAGAATCTGTCAATATCCATGTCAGCACTTACATTAATATCTCTTGCAATGCTTCCTTTATCAATATATACCCCAATTGCAGAGTCAAGTTCTCTTGGCTTGTCTAAACTAGATAACAAGTCGTTTGCATTTGAATATTGTCCATTTTGTCTATCAATAGGGTAAGCCCCTGGCGCTGTTGAAACTCCTGCTGTAGTTTGAACATGTCCTAAAACTGTGTCATTACCAACTAACAATTTAGTATTCTTAATATTAACATTTCCGTCTCCAGAGTAAATACCGTAGTTATTTCTGTTAATTGTAATCTTAGACTTGCTTCCATCTTCTTTTGCACCAGTGTTTACATTATATCCGTAAATAGCCCAGCTTCCAATATTGTTACTATGTGTAGAATCTCCAATTGTAATATCTCCGTGGTTTTCAATTGTAGTTTGAAGACCGTTAGTAGAATTTGCAAAAATTCCTACATTGGCTTTCTTAATATCTTCAGAAGTAATAGCATTTGCATTTTCTTTCAATGAATCATTAAGTTTAATCTTACCATAGTTTATGAATGTTCCTTTGTTTACTACTGCACCATAAGCTCTTACATTAGTTTCAGATGATGAATCTTCTTCAATGTTACCTCTGTTAGTTACAGTATCTGCACCATCATTAGTATTTACTAAGATACCTGCGATTCCTTTTGTAGTACCTGTTGTAGTACCTGCTTTTTCTGCTTGCAATGTTACACCTGTATCAGCTTTATTTGTAAATTTAATATCTAAGTCATTTGAAGCTGTTGTTTTTTGTATGTTTCTTCCACCAAATGCCATTGCGAATCCATTTTTATCATTAGCACCATTGTAATTGTATTGGAAAGTTTTTTGGTGGTTTGCACCTGGAGCAACATGAGAGTCATCCATTGCCCATAGTCCTACTCCATTGTCAGCTGTTTCTACCGTAAACTTATCAGAAAGTAAGTTTATTTCAGCACTTTCAGCATAGATACCTACACCATTTTTACCTGTGAAAATATCATTTTTATCTAAGTTAATATCAAGTGTAGTAGGGGCAAAATTAGTTGCTTTAATTCCCCATCCAGCAAAGGCTCCATCACTTGCACCTGTAAGATTGATTACTCCTCCAGCATTAGCAGATCCATTAGCATAATTTGTATTGCTGTTTACTAATGCGATACCTACTCCTCTCGCATCAGGAGCTGTTACATCTGAGTTTGAAACATCAATACCAGTTGTTCCTGCTTTAGTATTTATATAATCAATTGTTACACCACTTGCCAATCCATCATTTTTATTTTCAGCATAAATACCAGTTGCTTTTTCTCCTGCAACATAGATTTTTGCATCTTCATGTCTAATTGCAACAGAATTATCGACACCAGTGAAGTTATCTTCATCAGCATAGTTATATCCAACATATCCATCAGAAATACCTACAATACCATAATTTTCTCCACTGATAGTAGAATCAGTTGGTCTATTTGCATTATCTCCAAGTGTTGGTGCATTAGAAGAAGGTTTTACATATTTACCTGTTACAATAATTTCAGAATTTTTAAGGTTTTTAAGAATACTTCCATCAGTTCCAACAATGGCATTACCATGATCTACTTTTACAGTAGCAACTTTGTTTCCATCACCATTTATGATAGTTCCAAAGTTTACAAGAAGTCCTGTTATCGGTGCTGATGTTGGAGTAGTATCTTTAGAACCTCCCCAGAAATTTACTGTTCCTAAGTTAGTAAATCCTGATTCACCTTTTCTTGTTTTTCTCCATTTTTCATCAGTAAAACTTTTAACATTATTCCATCTGTTTAGAGAGTTACTCATTGCAAGTCCAACATTTTTAACTTGATAGTTTCTACCACCTTTAGAATCTTGTAAATCTCTCTCATGAGCATCTCCTGATACGTTTATACCATTATTTATTGTCAAGTATGTGCTTTCCATCTTAATATCATTGAAAGTATCATTCTTAGTTCCAGCAGGAGCAGCTTTTGTTTTTTCAACATCTTCAATATTAATATCCTGACCAATTTTTATTTGACTATTAATTAAAGTAACATCTACTAAATGATGATTAGCTGCTGTACCGTTTATAATTTTCATTCCTCCAGCATAAGCCCCTATTCCACTTAAGAAGTTTTCACTTCCTGATACTACACCTGTTCCACTACCTCCAGCTTTATCACTAGTCCAATTAAGTATATCAGAACTTTGATTAATTACACCAATAGTGACATCATCATCAAGAATTCTAGTTGTTACAAAGTCCATGTTTTTATATTTTGCGTTTGTATAAATATTTTGTTCTTCAGCTGAACCTGTTTTCCAAGTAGATTTAGCATAATCCCATTCTCTTGCAGTTGAATCATAACCAGATCTAATACTATTTCCATAAGTATTTCCTGTTAATAGTATTCCATCATACATATCTATATTTGTTTTATCAGCAGCTGTTGTGAATGTAATATTTGACTGATCAGTTGTATTAATTCTTTTTACATAAAATGGTGAAACATTTGAATGAGTATTTGTTGTACTTGTTGTTTTTGCTTTTCTAGTTCCTGTATTAACTTTACCATTTGTATCTGCACTAATTGTACCACTACTATTGTTATTTTGGTTTACAATATTACCTTCAAATTCTATTGCACCATTATTCTCAGCATATAATGCTCCTTGTTCATTATCAATAATAGTTACATCTTTCATTTTTACAGTAGAAACATTATCATTAGCGTCTTTTCCTTTGGCAACAGCTCCTATACCATAAATTAACGATCCTTCGTTTGCTCCAATTGCAGTGGCTCCATCTTCATTGAATTGAGTGCTTGCATTACTTCCAGCAATTTCAATATATCCACCATTTATAGCATAAGCTCCTATATTTTGATAGGCATTTGCATATGTTGGATTACTTCCTTTTACACCTAAATTATCAGCTGCAATAACTTTTCCTTCTATCTTGATTTTAGTGATATCCGAAGCTCCTAACTTACTATTACCTGCTCCATCAGCATAAGCAACAACTGCGTTTGAACCTGCTGCTCTAATAGCTTTAGCAGTAATTTGTCCTCTATCTTTTGCAACAAGTGTAAATCCATCTTTAGACATCATATCAATTTGACTCTTAAAGTCTATTTTACTTGCAACATTAGGATGTTGTCCACTACCTATAAAACTTGAACTTATATCAGAAGTTTCTCCAGCTGCATATCCCATTACAAGCCCTTTACTTACATCACTTTCTTGAATTTCATCATATTTTCGAAGTCCTGTAGCAAGTCCGCTTACAGAATGAAATGCATCTGTAATAATGTTACCATTTGAAACTTTATTTTCCGCTTCTACATGTGAACCATTTATAGAGTAAATCATAACACCGTTATTAGCATTATTTCTAAACGCAACATTTAAATCTGTAATTTTTATATTATTAAAGTTTCCTGATTTACCATCAATAATATCTCCCATTCCAACCTCTGAAGCCTGTCCATTTGCAGCATAAATAGCTACTGCTCTTGTAGTATTTCCAACTCCGTTATTTCCTCCAAATGATCCTTGCAGTTTAATTTCTCCGTTAAATATACCAGTCTTACCTATTCCAGAGCCTTGTGGATTTGCTGAATTTGGACCTTGCAATCCAACCATAATAGCATTATCTCCTTGCATTGTAACATCAGACAGTACAAGTTTAGAACCATCACCAACTACAGCTCCATATCCATTATATACAATATTATTATTTCCTCTGGTAAAAATACGTCCGAGATCTTGAACTCCCCATTGTGCAACGTTATCTTTACCTAAAGCACTAGCAGAGGCTGAATCTCCATTTGAAAGTACTAAATTATTAGTAGCTGCATTCATATTATATACAACATTGTTATTTCCTTTAAATCTTACATCTACAGGACCCGAAATTGTTACTGTACCTTGAATTGCTCCAATTGACGAAGGTTGATCACTTTCTCCTTCTTGGAAATTGAAAGCTATATTATTATCAGTAGGCGCTACATATCCTGGTGCACTTACAGCAGCATTTACATCTGAATTAGTCCCATCATTAGTATCAAAGTTACCTATTGAACTTGATTCACTGAATGTAAGAGCTATTTTGTCAGAAGCACCTCTCATATTAGTATTTATAACATAAGCCGAATCTCCACCATTATATAATGAAACATCGACACCCTTTATTGTAACAGCTGGAGCAGTCCCATTAGGTAAAACTTTTAAGAATGAACCACCTGGATGAGTACGTCCTATAGCAGCATTAAGATACTGAACAGTAGTTCCTTCATTTGTTAAAATTAATTGCTGTCTATAATCACCTGCCCCCTGTTCTACATTCCATCCAGCTTGCCAGGCATTGAATGCTTCACTATAAGCAGCTGTAAAAGTACTCCAAGCACCTGTACCACTTCCTGTATATCCAACTGCATTGTATACCATAGTGTCTATACCAGTAACATTAGCATCATAAGAAATACTACTACTACCACCAATGTTTGATATATTACCACCTTTTTGAACCAGTAAAGCCTCAAAATATGCCTGTCTTGCGGCTCCTTCTGAAACATATGTAGAAGTACTCAGTGGATGAGTCCAATTATTTGCAGGATGCAGATGATATGCTACTGCACCAGCAGCACTTGCAGTACTTCTAGCAGTAGTTAAATCATTATAAGATAATCCAGAACGTCCTATTTTTTGGTTTGGATTAGTAGTTGAATAATAAGTCCACATATAATTACGTAATTGTGTATCTGAATATTTCAAAGGTGGGGTAGTACCTGTATGAACAAACAATCCTCCCCAATGAGTACTATGTGAAGTAGTCGTAATTTCATCATATCCAGAAAGAGTATTATAAACTCCTGGTGTATAATACTGGTTAGCTGCAGGAAGTACACTAGTCGCAGAAAGAGGTAATGTAGCATTGCTAGGGGTAACTCCTCCTTGAAGATTCCAATATTGTACTTGTGAAGTCCAAGAACTTGATGGATTCCACCAATAATCTTTATTATACTCATGATTGTAAGTTGTACTACTAGTATTACCATTTTCCATTGTAGCACGACTACCAGAAGTCCCTCCTATTGCTGTTGCACTCATTGTACTTAAAGGATTGTTTCTTGTCCCTCTAGTCCAACCATTATATGAACGCATTGTATCATTTGTGAAATTAAATGTTGGGTCATTTGACCAAGATGCTCTTCTTGCAATTGGTGCTCCAACATTTGGAGAAGAACCTGTATTGACTCCATTATGTGTATAAGCATTTGGTAATACTACATTGTTACTTGTATAAATAACTGGATTATAACTTACCGGATTTGGCATATTAATATTATCCAATCTTTCAGGCACATAAGGCTTATAAGGCTCATGCACATTAGCCGGATTGATTGTCAATGAGTTTGGCTCTTGGTTACGAGGTATGTTCAAGTTAGTTGCCCCATACAAATGTTTATCCTTATCAAACACATATTTAGTCAAGTCATTGTCTCTTCTATAGTATTCAAGGTATTTTCCACCTCTACCTCTATAAGTTGTTCCCCAGTCATTGTTTGTATATCCTGTTCCAAACTGGAATGATGCCCATGGGCTTTTTATTACTTGATCCCCTTGTTTCAAAAGCTGAACAAGTTCGCTTTGGGCTCCTTTTAGTGATTTTTCGTTTTCTTTTCTTGCACGCATGAATGATTGCCGCAGATCAGTTATTGCGTCATAAGTCTGTGCAGTGATTTCCTGCTGTTCGCTTGCCACGTCAGCATGAAGCTTTGGCGCAATTGTTAAAAGTCCTGTTATCAAGAAAGAGATAAGCAGGCTGTCAGAATAATGTACATCTTTACATCTTTTTACAAACGATCGCAAGTCCTTTGCAATCTGTCGCAGATTATTACTCATTTTTTCCTCCTAAAATTTGTAAATTTACAGCCGTCCATAAAAGCCAAGTTCCAATTAGTCACCCTGACAAAGGTTGCTTCCCCTTGCCGACAAAGCAAGATTTCTTGCCCTAGGTTCTTAATTTTCACGATTTCCAGCCTTCACAGCCGCCTATTTTTAGATTTAGACATCCTTCAAGATGCCTAAAAAGTATCAGAATAGCCTTATTTTTCAAAAAACCTTTCAAACACCCTCAACAAAGTCCAGCAAATCCTGGTGGGAATGGGGATGGATGAGGGAGAGTCCTTAAGGGGGGGCCATAGAGGACTTTCGTAGTGATAATTATTAACCCACCATTAAAGCAAAAATGATGGATTTAGTGATTTGATAGTGATTTCAAAGTGAAAATCTCCCTATACTTCCCTAAATTCTCCAACCTTAAACAGTAAATCCTAATAAGATGCCAAGCCAAATATCCAGTTCCTCTACCAAAAGCCGTCAGCCGCTTCCAGTTTCCAGCCATCTATTTTCCTGATCCTTATAAATTCCTGTCCAAGCCCTTATCCATACCAATTCCGTCCCAAAACCTGCCCGAACTCCGTATTCAACGCATGAAATCAATATTAAACACAACAGATTTAATAGCTCAACTTTACAAAACTTATTTTCTCTCAACCTTTACCTTTTTTTCTATATTATAAATTATTAAACCCATATCTTTTTAAAAGACTATTGATATATTCTTAGTATACCCTATCAAAAAAGATAAGTCAAGTTTTTTTCAACATTTCGCCCCCTTTTTAACCGTTTTTTAAAAATTTCCTAATCATTTTTCCCTTTAACATCCCCCATATTTTCCCTATATTTCCCTTATATTTCTAAAAATTTCCCTCCAAAAAATTTTTTATTTTTATTAATAATCTTTGTATCTACAATTATTCAAAAAAATTTCATTTGACATTTTCTCAAAATATAATATAATAAAAGCACCTTAAAACCCTAAGGGTAACTTATAAAACAAAATAAAAATTATTGACAAATTAGGCTAGTTTTTTCTAGCTTTTTTTGTTAGAATTAACTTTTATAATCAAATAAAAATGTCGTGATTTTTTTGGAATAAAAACGATGTTTGAGCATAGCGAGTTTCGTTTTTATTTCAAAAAAATGCTTAGACAAGCCAGGGATGCAAGGGGGATGGCGACTGTTCCCCCTTGCACTTTTAAAATAAAATAATATATAAAGAAAAGTTTTAACTTCTATTCACAAAAATAACCAAAAAACACTCCTTAACAAAGTCACAAAATCTCCTATTGTGAACTACTCCCGCTTTTAGAAGCGGGAGCTTCTTGGGAAGTATCTGCTTTTGTTAGCCAAATATATTTACCAAGCTCTTCGGGTAGTTCCTACCCTGTCTTCTTTTATTTTCCTAATATTCCAACATCAATTTTCCAATGTTTTTTATATTCAATGCCGCATTGTAATCCCTATCAATTTCAATCCCGCAGCACTCACATTTATAACTTCTTTCTGATAATTTCAGTTCCTCTTTAATATTTCCACATCTACTACAAGTTTTCGATGACGGAAACCACTTATCTATCTTCAAAAATTGTTTCCCTAAAAACATCAGTTTATACTCAAGCATCCTCAAAAACATTCCCCATCCATTATCTCCTACACTTTTACCAAAATTTAATGCCTGGCTCATGCCTTTCATATTCAAATCCTCGACAATCACAGCATTATACGCTTCAGACAAATTTTTCGACAATTTATGCAAAAAATCCCTTCGGCAATTTTTGATATACTCATGTAATCTTGATATTTTCGCTTTTTGCTTATACCAATTTTTAGAAAATTTCACTTTTCTCGATAATGATTTCTGTAATTTTTTCAATTCTTCTTCCAACATCCTAAAGTATTTTGGATAATCAGCCCTTTGGTTTTCAGAGCTGACAAATAATTCAGACATTGAAAAATCAAGTCCAATTACTTTATCATTACTTGGGATTTTTTGAATTTCTTTTTCAAATTCTGTTAAGATGGAAACATAGTAATTTCCATTACTGTTTGTCAATGTTACTGACTTTATCTTGTAATCCTTCGGTATTTCTCTATGATATTTTAATTTTATTCTTTTCAATTTTGGCAAGACCAAATATTTATTCTCCTCAATTCGTATCGAATTGTTCACACAATTTGTCGTGTAACTTTTAACATTATTCTTTTTAGATTTGAACCTTGGAAATTTTGCCCTCTTTTGAAAGAAATTCATAAACGATCGTTTTACATTCAATTGAGCATTTGAAAGTGCTAGACTGTCGACTTCTTTTAGAAATTGATTTTCACTTTTCAAACTGGCAGGTGTAACTATTTTATTTTTTCCAGTTTCTTCATAAATCTTATTAGCAGTATACAAAATCGTATTATAAACAAAACGAACACATCCAAAAGTCTTATTTATCAATAATTCTTGATCTTTATTTGGATAAATTCTGTATTTGAATGCTAAATTATATTTCATAAAATTACACCTCCTTTTGATTTTGAATATATTTTTTAATTATTTTTTTAGAAACTTTATTATTAATGATTTTTCTTTGATATTTTATATAAAAATTGTATCATGGATATGTCCTTTTTTCAATTTTTTTTACAAAAAAAGCAATTCATCTCCCACTTGTAGAAGTCGGAGACTTCTTGCTATCTTTTTGTTAAAAATTGGAACTAAAAAACTGGAAAAATCCAGTTTTTTTTGTTAAAATTAATTTTTATTCAAAAAAATCACAGATTTTATACCTGTGACTAATAATCATTATTCATTTCTTTTAGATCGAATATAAAATCCAAAACCTGTACTGCCAAGAAATCCTACAAATATTTTTAAAATATCAATTAAAATTTCTTTATTACCTGTAAGTAAACATAATGCAACTAATATCAAAAAGAAAAACATTCCTAAAATAGAAACAATAAAGATCTTTTTATCCCTATCTTTTGTAATTTCAGCAGAATTTTTTATTATCTGACATTATTTAGTACCTCTCTAAAAGTATTTTGAAATTTATTTTTAGATCTATGTTCATATCTATTCAAAACTTTCAAAGTAGAAGTTTCGACATCAACAACGACTTTAAATATAGAAAACCCAATCTTCTTATTTAATTTTCTCGTCAATTCATTAACTCTAATATATTCATCTAAAAAAGACTTTGTATATAATCGTACTTTCCTTTCATAAATCACCATTTTTCTCCTCCCTTCATCTACAAAATAATTATATCAAAAAAAAATAAAAAAAACAATTATTAAACTGGTTTTTTCCAGCTTTTTTCAACAATACAAATCACAATTTACCGTCGGAGCATTTTTATGTGCTGGCAAAACTGTCTGAGCGTAAGCGAGTTTTTTGCCAGTACATAAAAATGTCGTAGACTAGCCAGGGTGCAGGGGCATGGCGATGATGCCCCTGCTTAAAAAATTCATTTGACATTTCCATAAAATATGATATAATAAAACTACCTTAAAACCCTAAGGGTAACTATCATAAATATAAAAATGTTGACAAACTAAGCTGGATTTTTCTAGCTTTTTTTGTTATAATAATTTTGAGTTCAACAACTCATTACATTTATGATAGGAGGTTCAGAGCCGTGTCAAATGAGGATCTTATCAGACTTATCATTGTTCTATACATCGTTTATAGAATAACTAAATAGTCTGACAAAACCGAATTTCACCTCTACCTCTGCCCTTTATAATTTACCGTCGGAGCATTTTTATGTGCTGACAAAACTGTCTGAGCGTAAGCGAGTTTTTTAGTACGTAAAAATATCGTAGACTAGCCGGGGATGCAAGGGGGATGGCGACTGTTCCCCCTTGCACTTCTAAAATAAAATAATATATAAAGAAAAGTTTTAACTTCTATTCACAAAAATAACTTAAAATCTTAGAATTAGTAAAACTTTTTAATCTGGTAATTGACGTCTTTATGTTAAAATAAGTTAAATATAAAATCAGAAAATTTACTTCCAAAACAACTTATCAAATAAAGTCTTCCTTTTAGGCATCCCCTCAATCTTAACCCCCTTCTTTATCCAATACTTTTTACAAGCAATATCATACAAAGGCTCATCCGCCAAGCTATCCGAATAAAACTTCAAAATCTCATATTCAAACCCATTTTCCTTCGCCCATTCATCCAGCTTCTTAACTTTCTCCTCCCCCTTATTATTCTCCCCATCAATTTTCGCAACAAAAGTTTCCCTGCCATCTTTTCCATCATTCACAAAATTAGTCCCAAAAACCTTATCATACCCAAGCGACAGCAAAAAATTCTCAATCAAAAACAAAGGGCTAGCCGAAGACACAATAACCATCTCGCACTCCTTCTTATTTTTTTCCAATTCCTCCCTTGTCCAAGAATAAATTTTATGCCTCTTAGTCTCCCAAAACCCAGCCACCAGTTCCTCAACCTCTTCCTTAGAATGTCTCTCCAAAAACTCAAAATATCTCTCTTTCAAAGCCCTCAAGTCAATTATTTTCAGCAAATAAAAAATCAAATCCTTAGAATATTTCATCATAAACAAAATCGACCTAACAGGATACTTTTTCAAATAAAACACCGAAAAATTAACCCCCGTCTCCCCATCATAAAGTGTTTTATCAAAATCGTAAACAATAATTTTCTTCTTCCCAACTTCTTCTTTTCTCATCTAATAAACTCTCCTCCCATTTCCCAATAACAAATCTAACTTTAAAAAAATTTATTTGACATTTTCATAAAATATGGTATAATAAAACACCTTAAAACCCTAAGGGGAACTTAATTGTATAGTATAAAAAATGTTGACAAATTAGGCTAGATTTTTCTAGTCTTTTTTGTTATAATAAAACTAACTTGTTCGTTAGATAAAATTTACTAATAAATTAAACTGGAAAAATCCAGTTTTTTTTGTTTCAACGAATTAATCTTTATAATTAAATAAAAATGTCGTGATTTTTTTGGAATAAAAACGATGTTTGAGCGTAGCGAGTTTCGTTTTTATTTCAAAAAAATGCTTAGACAAGCCGGGGATGCAAGGGGGATGGCGACTGTTCCCCCTTGCACTTTTTAAAATAAAATAATATATAAAAAAATGAATTAACTTTTATTCACAAGAATTATCTAAAATTTAAATCTAGAAATTTAAAAAATCCTCTTTTTGCTGCATAAAAAATTCCAATGTTTTCCCATACAAAATATATTTAACATTCCGTAACTCCCTAATATTCCGAGCATTCAAAGCACACATTATCATCCTGCACTCATTCTTCCAGCTCTCTAAAATTTCAATCACTTTCTCAACCTCATACTTCACAGCCAATTCTAAAATTATCTTTGAAATTCCTACTGCTCTTGCCCCCAAAACTAATGATTTTACAATGTCTAACGGATTTCTAACTCCTCCACTTGCAATAATTTCCACTTTATCCACATAATCTTTCAGATTCAAAAGGCAGGAAACCGTAGTCTGCCCCCAATTATCCAAATAATGGAGCCCATTTTCCCGTCTCATATTTTCAATAAATGCAAAGCTAGTTCCCCCACGACCACTAATATCAAAAGTCTTTATTCCAAGTTCAAGCCCCTTTTTCACCGTATTCTCAGTCATCCCAAACCCAACTTCCTTCAAAACAATCGGAACTTCAATATTTCTCGCAAATTCTCTCAAATTATTCTCCCATTCCCTAAAATTCCTGCTTCCTTCAGACATAATAAGTTCCTGCATAAGATTAACATGAACTTGTAAAAACAGCGGATCCAAAGCCTCAACAGCCTTAATCCCAGCCGTAAAATTCTTATCAATCCCAATATTCGTAGCAAGTTTCAATCCAGGATTTTCCCTTTTCACAATTTTAAACGAATCATCCCCAACATTTTTCAAAGCTGCACTATAAGATCCAGTTACGAATAACAACCCACATTCACTCGCAACTCTCGCCAACTTCTGATTAATCTTTTTCGCATTCTCACTTCCACCCGTAATTGCATTAATAAAAAACGGCACTTCAAATTCACACCCTGCAAATTGAGTTTTCAGCTCAATTTCTTCAAGATTATATTTTGGAATAGAACAATGAATAAGCTCAACCTCATCAAAGCTATTATACTCACTCCTATGCTCCAACGCATACCTAATATGCTCATCTTTCCTATTTTTCAATTTTTTCTCCTCTTTTTATTTATTTAAATCATTTATAAAAGTTTAAAATCCAACAAAAACTATGTTTTTTATGACTAATTTCTCTGTTTTTCTACATCTAATTCCTTCTTTTCCCCACTCTCTGACAAGGGATCTTTACCTCTTGTGACAATATACACAAACTTTAGTATTTAATAAAATAAATATCTTGAAGCAAGGGGTCTTGACCCCTTGTATAAATAAAAAAACTTAGATTATTGAAACATATCTATTTATAATTTTTCAGAATACAACAATTCAATCCCCAGTTTTTTCCATTTTTCTACAACTATTTTAGTATCCCTTTCATCAAAAGAAAATGCAATTCCACAATCTCCACCACCTGCTCCACTGCTTTTTGCACAAATATCCAAATTTTTTGTGGCATTCACCAATTCTTTTAGTTTTTTACTATAAATATTTTCATCCAAATTTTCAAGCAATTTCCCATTTTCATCAATACATTCTTTAATTGCCAACTTATCCCTATTTTTTATAGCTTCCCTAAGTTTTTTCACAATTTCTTCCACATCCTTCAAAAAATTTTCACTTTCACAAATAGAACTTTTCACAATGTTTATCAAATCCTTTGAAATAGCAGGCTCCTTTGTCCATCCAGCCAAAAATTCACAGCTTAAGCTATTTTTATCCTTTCGATTAGGTTCTTTTTCATTAAAATAAAGTTCAGAAATTTCATAATTCCAGTCAGTTTCTAATACATCTTCCAAAGTTTCCTTTTCTATTAATTCTCTAATTCTCTTTCTGTCAAAAGATCTGTAAAAAATAAGATTTTCATAAGAAATGCAGGCAATATCGCCCATAGAGCCATTATCTCCACGTTTTAGCAAGACATAAGAAGACAATTTAAAAAGCATTTCCTTAGAAATTTCCAAGTTATATAAGCTCAAAATGGACTTTATTGTCAAAATTACAACACTCCCGCTTGAGCCAATTCCAAATTTTTTCCCATCTCTTTCCATTTTCCCAGTAATTTTCATCTCAAAAGGCTTGATTTCCAAATTTTTTAACTTTAAATATTCGCTCATAACAGATATTGCTTCACAAATAAGCAAATAATTTTTATCAAAATTTTGCAAAATATTTTCATTATTAAAAGTATCTTTTTCAAGAGTCAATTTATAGTCAAACATATCTGAAAAAACCGTATATTCATCCGTATCTGAAAAACTTATTCTTGATTCCATAAATATATTTACATTTTTTATAATCGCACTCTGCCCAGCCGTCAAAATTGAATATTCTCCGGCGATATAGAGCTTTCCACAAGTTTTATTAGTTATTATTTTATTTTCCAGCATTTTTTTCTCTTTCAATTTTTTTATTTTTTTTTAGTTAATAGAAAATTTATCATTTATTTGTAAATTATACCATAAAAAAATAGGATTTTAAACTGTTTGACAATAGAAATATAATATGATACCATTAATTAATAAAATTTAAAAAGGAAGTGGTTTTAATGAACGAATTAATAAAACAATTACAAAATAGACGTTCTGTAAGGGAATTTACAGGCGAAAAATTAAAGGAAGAAGATCTTCAGACAATTCTTGAAACTGCCCAAAGAGCTGCAAATTCAATTAATGGTCAGCAAACTTCATTAATTGTCATAAGAGATAAGGAAAAATTAGCAAAAATCGCAGAATTATGCGGCGGACAAAAACATATCGCCCAAGCCGAAGCATTCATTTTTGTACTAATCGACTTCCACCGTGGAGTTTATGCTTCAAATTCACTTGGAAAAAGAAACATCGCTCCAAAATCAGCCGATGGAATCCTAGTCGGAGCAGTAGATGCCGGAATTATGGTAAATGCCCTGCAAACTGCAGCTTTTGCCCTTGGTTACGGAAGCACTGTAATAGGAGCAATTAGAAAAGAAACAAAAGAATTCATAAAAATGCTAGGACTTCCAAAATACGTCTTCCCAATTATAGGAACAACAATCGGAGTCCCTGCCGAAAGAAACCTGACAAGAGTAAAACCAAGAGTCCCACTAGATACATTCGTATTTGAAGACACTTATAATGCTAAAAAAGTAGAAGAAGGCGTAGAATTCCACGAAAAAGACACCATAAAATGGCGTGAAGAAAACAACACCCCACAACTGCCATCATACAAAGAAATGCTAGTAAGAATCTACGAAAACTTCTACAACAAGTCAAAACAGGACTTAGAAGACCAAGGATTTAAATTTACTGATGACTTGGAAGAACAATAATTTAAAATTATTTTTTTGATTAAAATAATCATTATTGGAAATTAAAAATGTCGTGATTTTTTGGAAATGAAAATTTCTGTTTGAGCGAAGCGAGTTTAATTTTCATTTTCAAAAAATGCTTAGACGAGCGGGGTTTGCAAAGGGGATGGCGACTGTTCCCCTTTGCATTTTTAAAAATAAAAAAATATAGAAAGTATAGGAATAACATATATTCATAAAAATAATTTAAAAAATAATAGATTATTCAATGAAAACTTTAATAACAATAAAAATAATATCTTGTATAATATATTAAAAAAATTTTGGAGGAAAAAGATGATAAAATTTACAAAAGCAAGAAAAATATTAATGGGATTAATGGTATTGGGACAATTAACAGCAGTTCCTGCTATTGCGAATGCCGCTCCAACCGCAAAAGAAGCCACAGAAATCAAAAAATATGATTCATTAGATACTGCAGCAAAAGATTACGCAAAAGCTCTACAAGAAATTTCAAATTACGGTTCACGTGAAATGTTAAAATCAATTAACCCAGATGTTGACAAATATGTTGCAAAAATAAATGACCCAACATTAAAAAAACAATGGGAAGATTCAAATACAATGCTTATTGAACAATTTGAAGTATCAGTTTATAAAGTAAATGAAAATGGAAATGATGGCGAAGTTGTATTTTTGATTAAAGGATACGATGAAAAGGCATTAGATAAATATTTAGGAGATAATGCAAGCCAATATGCAAAAGTTGACAGCGGAAAAGATGAAATCGAAGTTGACATTGAAAAA
Source organism: Leptotrichia wadei (assembly GCF_007990445.1). Taxonomy (NCBI): domain Bacteria; kingdom Fusobacteriati; phylum Fusobacteriota; class Fusobacteriia; order Fusobacteriales; family Leptotrichiaceae; genus Leptotrichia; species Leptotrichia wadei. The sequence continues at coordinate 583,451 of NZ_AP019841.1, read as the reverse complement.
TATATAAAACTTCAATATAATTATTTAAAAAATACAAAAAAAATCAATTTAGCAACATCTACTGTTAAATTTGCCAAAGGAAGCGACAATAAATGGCAAGTTACTAAATAAATTTTTCTTTGTAATTTAGCAGCAAAAATTTTTGACTTGTTATTTATAACCAAAACTATTTAAAATTAAACTATTAAAAACTATGTAAATTTAAGAGCTGAATAGTAGTCATAGTTTTTGAATTTAGTTTTAAGGCAGTTTTACTGTAAATATGGAATTTAAAATAAATATCCAAATAAAAAAGCTAGAGAAATCTAGCTTAATTTTTTTTACAATAACAAAATATAGTTTAATTCTATTCAAGACTAAACTGTTAATAATTCTTTTTCCTTTTTATTCAAGGCATCATCAACTTGTGCGATAAATTTATCTGTTGTTTTTTGAACTTTTTCTTCATTTGATTTCAATTCATCTTCTGTAATTTCACTGTCTTTTTCAAGTTTTCTTAATTTATTGTTGATGTCTTTTCTTACGTTTCTAATTGCAACTTTTCCTTCTTCAGCTTCTTTTTTTACCATTTTTACATATTCTTTTCTACGGTCTTCTGTAAGTTCTGGCACAAGAAGTCTAATAACCTTTCCATCATTTGAAGGATTAAATCCTAAGTTTGCCTGTAAAATTGTTTTTTCAATCACTGGAATTAACGATTTATCCCAAGGATCAATTACTAATAATCTAGCTTCTGGAGCTGAAACTGTTCCAACTTGGTTAAGCGGAGTTGGCGAACCATAAGCTTCCACAGTTACTCCGTCAAGCATAGAAACGCTCGCACGTCCTGCTCTTACATGTGAAAATTTTTCTTTTGTATTTTCCACAGATTTTGCCATTTTTTCTTCAGCTTCTTTTAAAATTGCGTCTAACATTCTTACCACCTTTTTATTTTTATTTTTTCAATTTTTTACCTAATATTTTTTATTTTTTTACAGTTGTTCCTATATCTTCACCTTGAGCCATTTTTAGTATATTTCCTTCTTCCAAAGCGTTAAATACTACAATTGGCATTTGGTTTTCCCGGCATAGTGAAAGTGCCGCTGTATCCATTACTCCTAAATTTTTTGAAATTGCTTCATCAAAAGTTACAGTGTCATATCTAACAGCATCACTAAATTTCATTGGATCCTTATCGTAAATTCCATCAACTTTTGTACCTTTTGCAAGCACATCCGCTTGAATTTCCACAGCTCTTAAAGCTCCCGAAGAATCTGTTGTAAAGTAAGGATTACTTGTTCCACCTGCAAAAATAACAACTCTTCCCTTTTCCAAATGTCTTATAGCTTTACGTCTTATGTAAAGTTCTGCCACTTGCGGCATTTGAAGCGCAGTCATCACACGTGTCGGAACTCCCAGACTTTCGATTGAATTTTGTAATGCCAGCCCATTCATAACAGTTGCAAGCATTCCCATTGTGTCGCCAGTAACTCTGTCGAACCCTTTTTCCATCCCGCTTATTCCACGAAAAATATTTCCACCGCCAATAACAATAGCAATTTGTACACCTTTTTCATGAACATCCTTTATTTGTTTTGCAAAACTTTCAAGCACTTCATTTGAAAATCCAAATTCCTTATCCCCTGCAAGTGCTTCTCCACTTAATTTTAATAATATTCTTTTATATTTAAACATTTAGGAGCCTCCATAGATTTTATTATTTTAAATAATATTTTTATACTAAATCCCATTAAAAATAGAAGTCCTGTTATATTATTGCTAACAAGGAGTCTTAATCCCTTGCAAAAAACTTCATAACTGGTCAACTATTTAAATAAAAATAATTATTTAAAAATTTGCGAAAAAATAAGGGGATTTAATTCCCCTTATAGTAAAAATTAATTTCCAGAAATTTGTGCAGCTACTTCAGCAGCGAAATCTACTTCTTCTTTTTCGATTCCTTCTCCAACTTTAAATCTGTCAAATGAATTTATTGTGCTAGGGGCAATAAATTTTCCAATAGTAACGCTGTCATCTCTAACATATTTTTGTTGTACTAAACAGTTTTCTTCGTAGAATTTTCTCATTTTTCCTTCTAATATTTTTTCAATAATATTAGCAGGTTTTCCTTCTGCAGTCAATTGATGTCTTGCAATTTCTTTTTCTCTTTCCAAGTCATCAGCTGTAACTTCTGATTTATCCAAGTATTTTGGATCCATTGCAGCAATGTGCATTGCAACGCCTCTTGCTTTTTCAATATTTTCAGGAGTAGCTTCTCCATTAACATCTAATAATACACCAATTTTTCCACCCAAGTGAATATAAGTTTCAATGAATCCATCAGTAGAAATTACTTTTAATCTTCTGATATTCATATTTTCACCAATTTTAGCAATTAATTCAGTTAAGTGAGTTTCAACTGTTTTTCCTTCAAATTCAATTGCCTTCAATTCATCTTCACTTGTCAAGTCATGATTTAAAGTCAAATCTACTAATTTTTCCCCAAATGATTTAAATTCATCATTTTTAGCAACGAAGTCTGTTTCAGAGTTGAATTCCAAGATAGCACCTTTTTTTCTATCTTCAGAAACTGCTGCAAATACCAATCCTTCTGCTGCAACTCTTCCAGATTTTTTAGCCGCTTTAGCAATCCCTTTTTCTCTTAACCAGTCAATTGCTTTTTCAATATCTCCACCGTTTTCTTGTAAAGCTTTTTTACAGTCAAGCATTCCTGCTCCTGTTCTTTCTCTTAATTCTTTAATAAGTGCTGTTGTAATTGCCACTTTATTTTCCTCCTACTATTTTTATTTATTTTTTATTTCATCCAATAAATGATTTACTATTTTAATATTATCAGCATCATTATCTTTTTTAGCTGTCTCTAATACCTTTTTAGCCCATCTTTCTGCTTCCTTAGGATTTCCAGCGTGATAATATCCAAGTGCTAAAAGGTATTGTGCCTGCATCATTCCTTTTTGAGCAAGTGGTAAAAATAATTTTTCTAATTCTGCATATTTTTTTTGAGCAATATATGCATTACTTAAAAACATTAGATTATCTAAATTTTCCTTATCCTTGTTCTTTTCGCCTTTATTACCATGTGAACTACTCACGACTAAAAGTCGAAAGCTTCATAAGATAACTGAAAAAGTAAGTTATCTTCTAAGAAGTTTGATTTTAAAATCCTTATTCTTTTTGGCTAGTCCACAATAGCCGCTACTAGATAAGACATTATGTCTACACTGCTACTTTTTATCTATATATTATATTTTAAACTCAAATATATTACACTCAAAATTATTAATATTGCAAATTTTAAAGCAACGTTTTCAATGTTGGTGTTATTCATCTCATGGCTAAAGCCACGAGTGTTCTAACACACTTAATAAAAGTGCTAAAGAATATTTTGCTGTGTCATCATCCCCCAGCTTTATAGCCTTTAAAAAATTTGCTTCTGCTTCCTTAAAATTATCCGACATATATGCCGTACCCAAAGCTTCGTAAGCATAGGCATCATTCGGATATTTTTCAGTATATTTTTTCAATAGTGTAATCAAATTTTTTTTATTATTTCTGTTTTGCTCCCATTTATCCTTAAATTCCTTTTTTCCCTTTGAAAATAACTTTTCATACTTGGAATTCAATTCATAATGATACCATACATAATCTATATCATGCTCCATCGGAGACTTTCCTTTATTTATAGCTAAGACACTTAAACTCGCTATTAAAAATAATCCCGCTAAAACTTTTTTCATAATTTCTCACCATTCCTTTTTATTTTTATTTTGACCATAGAAACACGAGGTTATTTTTTGAATAATTTAAAATTACTATTTTTGCAACAACAGGGGAATGGCTTTATTCCCCTATCATTTTTATTTGATTTTCTTGATTATATTTTTAGATTATGCTTCTGGAGTTTCTTCAACAACTTCTTCTACTGTTTCTTCAACGATTTCTTCGCTTGCAGGAACTTCCACTTCTGCTCCTTCAGCAACATTTTCAATTCCACCATTTCCTTCAATTGCAGCATTTGCAATAACTTGCGCAAATAATTTTACTGATCTTATAGCATCATCATTTGCAGGAATTTTGTAAGTTACTAAATCAGGATCTACATTTGTATCGATTAATGCGATTACAGGAATTCCTAATTTTTTAGCTTCTTCCAATGCCAAGAATTCTTTTTTGATGTCAACTACGAATAATGCAGCTGGTAAAGTGTTCATTTCTTTAATTCCACCGATGTTTTTAGAAAGTTTTGCCATTTCTTTTCTTAATAACCCAGCTTCTTTTTTAGTGTAAGCTGTGTCTAAAGTTCCGTCAGCATCCATTTCTTCTAATTCTTTTAATCTTTTTACTCTTTTTTTGATAGTTTCCAAGTTAGTTAATAATCCACCTAGCCATCTGTGGTTTACATAAAATCCTCCAGCTCTTTCTGCTTCTTCTTTAATGGCTTCTTGAGCTTGTTTTTTAGTTCCAACGAATAATACTTTTCCACCTTCTTCAGAAATTTGTCTAACAAATTCATAAGCCGCTTCAGTTGCTCCTAAAGTTTGGTGTAAATCCAAAATATGGATTCCGTTTCTTTCTGTAAAGATATATGGTTTCATTTTAGGATTCCATCTTTTTGCCTGATGTCCAAAATGTGCTCCCACTTCTAATAATTGTTTCATTGTAATAACTGCCATTACGTTTTTCCTCCTAAATTTTTTTTGGTTTTTCTCCCACTTCTCTTCAAAAGACAGATTGTAATTTTCGCTTTTTTATTCAAACTTTTATAATTTTTAAATATTCTGAAAAATTGCAACACCCTATCTCTAAATAATACAAAGTGTGATTTATATTTAATAATCATCGTATTTTACCATTTTTTTATCACTTTTGTCAATACTTTAAAAATTTTCTCACGGCAAACGCATGAATATTTTAAACTATTTCTTTGTATTTAACCAATTTTTTTTACATTAACATTTCTATATATCAAAAAATAATTTTAAATATCTCCTTACATCTAGCGATATAATATATCTTTTTATCCTTCTACTAAATTTCTTTCTGAACGGCAGTTCTTCCAGTATTGATATTGCTAATTTTCTTAGAATATTTAAATTTCTAGCCGCATTTTTGTTTAATGTCTTATTTGCATCTTCTCTAAATGTTACATCCAATACCCAATGATAACTTTCTATTGCCCAATGTCCTCTTACTGCTCTTACAAATTCTTCCACTCCCCCTGTTATATTCGTTATGTAATACCTTTTCTGTTCTTGCTTTTTTCCATTTTCTTCTGTTGTTAATATTGATGCACCTATCCCCTTTACTTCTTTCCATTCCTTGTTTCTTTTGATAAACCATTCTATTTCTTCAGTATAGTAATATTCTCTCGTTTCCAGCCGTCCTCTTTGCTTTTCTGTTTTCCTACTGTACATTCCTTCGCCCTTTAATTTTTTCCTGAATCCCTTGTCAGCAAAGTAATCTTCTATATCTTCCTTTAAAGCCTTCTGATTCCCTTTTACCTGAAGACAGAAATATCCCTTCTTCTTTCTTATCTTTTTTATGATTTCTTTCTGGGTTCCTATCGCATCTATTGTAACTATACATTCCTTTACTGAAATTTTATCAAGCAGCCTTAATATTGCTTCTATTTCATTCCCTTTTCCTTCAGCCGCCACTTGTGAATAGCAGATCCCATCTTCTTTGGAATATGCGGATACTATGTCTAATGGCTTATTATTTTTGTTCTTCATCCCATTTAAAAATTTTCCATCAATATTTAATATTTTTCTTATTTTTTTATCTTCTCCGGAAATTTTTAGATCCATCCATTTTCTCAAGAGAACTTCTGTCACTTCAGGCTCTATTGTAGCCATAACTCTTTGAATCGTATCATGCGAAGGTATGCCGTTCGGTAGTTCCAGATATCTTTTTAATGCCTTGAAATACATCTTTCCAAATTCTTCAATCTCTTCCCAGTATTCAATATTTGCAAGCATGGCAAAGAGAGTAATCACAACAATATCATTCAATTTATGCTTTATTTTAGAAATTTGTCGCTTATCCTCTATTTGGGTAATGTATATTAACAATTCTTTTAGATTTGGTTTATCTTCTGACATTTTTACCAGCTTCTTTCCTACGATATGTCAATAATATTATACCTCTTTTTTAAATCTTTTTCATGCGTTTGTCGTGAAATTTTCTATCAATTTCACCTGATCATCCAGCAAAACAGTTTTCATTTTTTCATTTCTTTGCTGTCTCAATTCATTATATTTCGCCACAAATTCATTCTCTGTCAATCTTTGATCCCTCAATTTGCCAACTGCTCGTTTAAAATCTCTTTCATATTTTAAAACACGTGATTTCTGAACATTTGTCAAATTAAGACTATCAACAAGATTTTTAACCTTGTCATTTTTCTCATTAAACATTTCCTTTTGGGAATTTATATAAGAATTGTAGGCTTCCAGCTGCTCATTAGACAAAACTCTCGCAATCGCTCTATATCTATCCTCTTCGATTTTCCCAATTTTATCCTTTTTCACATCAAACTGCACCAGATTTTTTTCCACTCCCTCAGCTTTTTTCTGATATTCATCAAAGATTTTTGACAATTTTTTCTGCTGATTTTTAGTGGCATTTACAGCTTTAAACAAGTCCTCTTTGGAAACTTTCACAGTATAAACCTTTTGATAGTAATCCTCATAAGAATAAGATAAACTACTTATTCCCAACACCAATATAGATAAAAGTGCTAATTTCTTTACTTTTTTCATCTTCTTATTTTTCCTTTGCTTTTCAACATATTTTCCATTATTTTTTAACAAGGGGTCAAAGCCCCTTGCTGTATAATATTCTAAAAGCAAGCTGTTCCTGAAAAAAACTTCTTGCTATATTTTAAATTATTAATTATTTGAATTATTATAATTAGGTGCTTCCTTCGTAATTATAACATCGTGCGGGTGGCTTTCCTTAAGTCCGGCTCCTGTTATTTTTACAAATTTTCCATTTTCTTTCAATTCTTTAATTGTAGGTGTTCCGCAATATCCCATTCCAGAACGAAGTCCACCGCAAATTTGATAAACTGTGTCCTTTAATGCACCTTTATGTGGAACCATTGATTCGATTCCTTCTGGAACTAATTTTTCAGTTGCCGCTTCAAGCTGAAAATATCTGTCACTGCTTCCTCTCTTCATTGCCGCAAGTGATCCCATTCCAGCATAAGTTTTAAATTTTCTACCGTTATAAAGAATTTCTTCTCCAGGCGCCTCATCAGTTCCTGCAAGCATTCCTCCAAGCATTACACAGTCTGCTCCAGCTGCAATCGCTTTTACAACATCTCCAGACAATTTAATTCCACCGTCAGCAATAACTCCAATTCCTTTATCCTTACAAACTTCTGCAATATTCATAACAGCTGTTATTTGTGGTACTCCAACTCCTGATATAACTCTTGTTGTACAGATAGATCCAGGCCCAACTCCGACTTTTACTGCATTTACCCCAGCTTCAATCAAATCAAGCGCAGCTTCTGGAGTTACAATATTTCCACCAATAATGTCCAAATCAGGAAAAGCTTCCCTGATTTCCTTTATTTTATTAATAACTCCAATTGAATGTCCGTGAGCCGAATCAATCGCAATAATGTCAACTCCAGCTTCAACCAGCGCAGTTACTCTTCTCAAAGTATCAGTTCCAATTCCAACTCCTGCTCCAACTCTAAGTCTTCCTTCCTTATCCTTAGCAGCATTAGGGTAATTAATAACATTGTCAATATCTTTAATTGTAATCAGACCTTTTAATTTAGTGCCTTCCACAATCGGCAATTTTTCAATTCTATTTTCCAAAAGAATAGATTTTGCCCCTTCAAGAGTCGTTCCAACAGGCGCAGTTACCAAATTATCCTTTGTCATAATATCCACAACTTTCAATGACAAATCTTCTCTATATTTCAAGTCACGATTCGTAATAATTCCCTTCAAATTACCTTCATCATCAACCACAGGCAATCCAGAAACCTTATAATTTTTCATCAGATCATGAGCATCCTTTAAAATAGCGTCTTCCTTCAATGTAATCGGATTTGTAATCATTCCGCTTTCATATCTTTTTACCTTAGATACTTCATCAGCCTGTCTTTCAATAGTCATATTCTTATGAATAAACCCAATTCCACCTTCTCTTGCCAGCGCAATCGCAAGTTTTGATTCTGTAACCGTATCCATCGCAGCACTCAAAATCGGAATATTTAACACCAGATTCTTAGTTAAATTAGTTTTTAGCGACACTTCATGCGGCACAACACTAGATGCTTGCGGAATTAGCAACACATCATCAAAAGTCAATCCTTCAGAAATTACAACTTTATCTTTTTGACTCATTTTAAAATTCCTCCTAATTCTATTATTTTTAAATTTTGCTTATTTTTTTCTATCTTACAAAATTTCCCTAATTAAACTACTTCACATCAATTTTTTAATTATATTATTTTATCACAAAATATACTATAATTTCAATACTTTTCTAGAAAGATTTTTTTGTAATTAATTTCTCATTTTAAATATACTCAAATTCATTTAAATAATACCTCGTTATAAATTTGGCATTTCAGGCAAAACTTGTCCGCCATCTACAACTATTGTCTGCCCTGTAATAAATCCAGCTTCACGGCTTGCCAGAAAAACAGCTGTATATCCAATATCTTCAGGCTTTCCTAAAGTATAAAGCGGTATCATCTCTTTCATTTTCTTGATATATTTCTCTCCAGCCTGCATCAGTCCATCTGTCAAGACATTTCCAGGCTGAATTGCATTAACTGTAATTCCATATTTTGCATATTCCAAAGCAGCAGTTCTCATAAATCCCAGCTGAGCTGATTTACTTGCTCCATAGTGCGCCCATCCTGAATATCCTGTAATAGCGCCTGTGATTGAAGAAGTAAGTATCACTCTTCCGTAACTTTGCTTTTTCATATATTTCAATGCTACCTGTGCCACCAAAAAAGTTCCTTTCGCATTTACATTCTGAACCTTGTCCCAGTCTTCCTCTGTCATATCTTCAATAGCCACTTGCGGAAAAATCCCGGCATTTGAGCAAAGAATACTCAATTTTCCATATTTTTCACAAATGCTTTGAACAACATACTGCACTTGATCTTTATCTGTAACATCAAGATAACAAAAATCCCCATCCAGCTCATTTGCTGTCATCTTCCCATTTTCCTTATCGATATCTCCGCTCTAGCCTGTTTCAATGCTTTCGCAATTCCTTTTCCAATTCCTTTTGCTCCTCCTGTAACAAGAGCAACTTCACCTGCTAAATCAAACATTTCATCTCATATCCTTTCCTGTTAAATTTCTTTATTCTTTAAACTTAACTCCAAAACTTTTTCTTTCGCAACTTTAATAAAATAAATTTCACTTTCCTTTTCAGCCACTTCCTTATAAAATTCCATTGCTTTTTCAAAATCTCCAATTTCTTCATATGTTATTGCTAAAGCATTCTCCACTTGCAGTTTATACAATCTATTTTTCTGTTCTGGTAATATTTTTTCAAGTTCAACAACCTTTTGTTTGGGATTATCTCCATAATCTAAAAAAATTTCTAATAAGTTTTTGTTAGATTCTTTCTTAATATTCTCATCAAGTATTTTTCTAGCTTCTTCTTTTTTTCCATTGTAATATTTGTATTCTGCTAAATTCATATAATAACAATATCTCACTATTGGCAATGTAAACCTGCTTATTCTCACTTCATTCAAATATCTCAATGCTTCTTCCTCTTTATTTAATAACCTATAATAAGCTGACAAATTAATTCTGTGAATATCTTTCATAATATTAATTTTTTTCATCTTATATAGTTTTTTCTCCATCACAATACTTTTTGAAAGATTCAATTTATACACATAATATTGCGATCTCAATAAAATTATCAAATAAATTATCAAATAAAAAAACACCACTACATTTATTATTAAAATTATAAAAACTCCTAAAATAAATTTTTCTTCAAAAATTTCCAAAAGTTTATTCGTAACTATTAAATAAATACACAAAAAAATTAATTCATATATATACGTTTTTGCTAGTGCTTTCCTCATTCATTATTTCCCTTCCCCATTCAATTTCACAATTTCCACAATTACATCAGTTGCCAAAATCATACTTTCAAGTGCAACAAACTCATATTTTCCATGAAAATTTTCTCCACCTGCAAAAATATTTGGTGTAGGAAGTCCCATAAATGAAATTTTAGAACCGTCTGTTCCACCACGAATTGGCTCAATTACTGGTTTTATTCCCAAATTTTCCATTGCTTTTTTAGCGATTTCCACTACATTCATATGGTCTTTAATTATTTCACCCATGTTGTAATATTGGTCTTTTATCTCAACACTTACCAATTCTTTTCCATATTTTTCATTAATTTTTTTCGCAACATTTGCTGCAAATTCTTTCTTTGCTTCAAATTTTTCTCTATCGTGATCCCTCAAAATATACGACAATTCTGCTTCTTCACAATTCGAATTAATTTTATCAAGGAAATAGAAACCTTCATATCCTTCTGTTTTTTCAGGAACTTCATCAGCTGGAAAACTATTCACAATCTCTGCTGCAATCAAACTTGCATTTATTAATTTTCCCTTCGCAGTTCCAGGATGTACGCTCTTACCTTTTATCTTGAAAACCGCTCCTGCTGCATTAAAACTCTCATATTCAAGCTCTCCAACAGGTCCTCCATCCATTGTATATGCAAAATCAGCACCAAATTCTTCCACATTAAAATTATCTGCACCACGACCAATTTCCTCATCAGGTCCAAATGCCACTTTCACAGTCCCATGCTTAATTTCTGGATGCTCAATCAAATACTTCATCGCTTCAACAATTTCCACAATTCCAGCTTTATCGTCAGCTCCCAAAAGCGTAGTCCCGTCAGTAGTAATCACCGTTTTTCCCACATAATTTTTCAAATTAGGAAACTCCTCAACTGACAACACAATATCTTTCGCCTCGTTCAACACGATATCTTTCCCATCATAATTTTCCACAATTTTCGGATTAACATTAGTCGCATTAAAATCTGCAGTATCCATATGTGCAATAAATCCAATCACAGGCACATCTTTATCAACATTCCCAGGCAATGTCGCATTCACAAAACAAGCATCATTCACATACACATTTTCCATCCCAATCTCTTCCAATTCCTTCACAAGAATCTTCGCAAACTCAAGTTGTGTCGGTGTCGATGGAATAGTTTCACTTTTCTCATCCGATCTAGTCTCAAATTTTACATATCTCAAAAATCTATCTTTTAATGTTTCATACATTCTTATCAATCCTCTTTTCTTTCCGATATTTTCCTCTTTATATTTTTATTATATCACATTTATTTCATTCAAAAAATAGAAAATTTTCGTTTGACAATTTTAAAGTATTACAATCTTTAACATTATAATAACAATATCCTATTTTCTAAAATAATAAGGCTTTTCCTAGTTTTAACAATATCTAGCAAGAAGTCTCCCTCTTCTACAAGAGGGAGATGAATTGCAGAACATAACTTGAAATAATAATTATTATATGGTATAATACTCGTACATCAGGGCAGGGACTGCCCAAAGAGCTTGGTAAATATATTTGGCTAACAGAAGCAGATACTTCCCAAGAAGCTCACACTTCTAAAAGTGGGAGTAGTTCACTCCTATCAGTTTTGTTTTTTCTTCTTTACAAGAAAAAGCAGATCAAAAAAACTTTTTAAAAAAAATAAAAACAGTAAAAAGATTTAATTCCAAATCAGCCTACTGTTTTTTTTATTCCTCCAAATTTTGTTAAAACATCATCCTGTATTGTCTTAGCCCATCTCGCCATCTGCCTCAACGTTATTTTCTCAACAATTCCATTCTCAGCATTTTTTTGGCTTCCAATAATCACAACTTCATCATTCATTTTTACATTTTCTATATTAGTCAAGTCAACAAAAATCATATCCATGCAAATTTCCCCAATAATCTTGGCTTTTTGACCATTTACTAAAATATATGCTTTATTTGAATTTTCAATCTGCTTTTGAAGTCCGTGGGCATAGCCTATTGCGACAATTCCTATTTTAGAATCATGCTTCACAATTCCTTTACTTCCATAGGAAACCTTGTCATTTTTCTTGACATTTCTAATATTTATGATTTTTGACTTTACTGTTATTACATCCAAAAGGCCCACATCAGTTGACAAAGGCTCCATTCCATAAAGTGCCATTCCAATTCTTGCAAAGTCATAGTTGTATTTTTTGCCATATTTGAAAAGAAGCGGGCTTGCTTGAAGATGGCTGTATTTGTACCTTACATTATTTTGAGAAAATATTTTCAGGATTTTTTCATATTTTTCAACTTGCTTTTCTGTTTCAGCCTGATTTTCTGCATCGGAAATATGCGAAAAAATTGAGATTATCTCTAATCTATTTTTTGATTTATTATTCAAATTGTATTTTTTTACTATTTTAACCAATTCCAAAATCTCATTTTTATCAAATCCAAGCCGATTCATTCCACTGTTTACTTTTATATGAATTTTCAATGTCATATTTTCAAAAAATTCATCTAAGATTTTTAAATAATCAAGTAGCTGCGAAAAGTTAAAAACTGTTAATTCAATGTTATTTCTTATTGCATCTCCTACATTTTCAGGCTTTACATAATTAAGAGCCATAACTTTTATTTTGCCATTCTGATTCTTTAATTTTAAATTTTCCAGCAGTTTCTGGATTTTTACCGCCTCTTCAATATATGCCACTGCAAAATAATCACATTTATTCTCCATAAGTATTGGCAGGATGTTCTCAATTCCTAGCCCGTAGGCGTTATCTTTGATTACACAAATAAGATTTTTATTAATGGAACGGACTATTTTCAGATTTTTTTCCAAATTTGATTTATTTATTTCCAGATTTACCAACATTATATTTCTATTCCCTTTAAACTGTAAAGATTACTGGAGCAACGATTCCTAAAACTATAACTAATCTTAAAAGCAAGATTTTACGATAAAGTTTTTGATATTTTATTTCAGGAATTCCTTTATCCTTTAGGAAAAATCCTATTGCTGTGATTTTATTAGATGTATCGCTTCTGCTATATCGGTTTACATAAGGTTCAAATAAAATTTCCTGTCCGTCTACTGTAAAATGTATTCTTGGTGTTCCCACATATTTATCCATATACCCCGAAACATTTTTTTTATTTAAATTCTTCTTGTTTAGCGAAAGTTCTCCCTTTTCCAGTTTTAGCCTGTCGATTCGCAAAAAAATAAACAAAATCCAGACAACAATGGCAACAACTGGCAAAAATGCCGCAATAACCTGCATATGATAAGTTTTCTCTATAATCGAAAATACTGCTCCATACACAACTGACAATATCGCCATTAATATCAGAATTTTACCCACTCCCTTGTGAATCAGTCCATTCAGTTCAATTTTTTCATCAGTAAGTTCCATAACAAGCTCCTTTCCAGCTTTTTTCTAAATAATTTAAAAATCAAATAAAATTTTATCTTAATTTATAATACTCTTGAAAATACTATTTTTCTTCAAGAAGTCCTGAATCAATCAGTTTTCTAAATGCCCTAGCCCTATGACTAACCTTTTTTCTTTCCTCATCATCAGCTTCTCCAAATGATTTTTTCAGCTCATACGAATAAAATAACGGATTATACCCAAATCCATTGCTTCCTCTCAGCTCAAATAAAATTTCTCCATTTACTTCGCCACGAAACGAATGAATTTCTCCGTTTGGAAAAGCAATACTCACAACAGATACAAAATGCGCTTGCCTATCCTCTTTCTTTACATCCTTCATCACTTCAAGCAACTTTTCATTTCTCTCTCTATCGCTCGCATTTTCCCCAGCAAACCGTGCCGAATACACTCCAGGCCCTCCATCCAAACAATCCACACAAAGTCCCGAATCATCAGAAATCGTCACAATTCCAGTATAACCAGCTATTTCCTTAGCCTTCTTCATAGAATTTTCCTCAAAAGTATCTCCATCTTCCACAACATCAGGAATATCCATCCCATCCAGAATAGTCACAACTTCCAAATCCATTCCCTCAGTCAATTTTTCAAAATCTTTTATTTTCCCTTTATTTTTAGTTGCCAAAAACACCTTCATAATTTCACCTTCCTTCCTTTAAACTTCAATTACACTTTTTTTCTTAAAGATTTTTTTCTTTCGCATAATTATCCTTTATAATTTTATTTACAACATTATGCACATCTTTTTTTTCTTCCCTTGACATATTTTTCAAGTCAACTGGTTTATCCACAATAATTTTTATATTTTTATTTGGTGTTATTTTCAAACTTTTACGGCTTTGCACCTCATAAGTCCCCACTATTGCAATCGGCAAAATCCTAGCATTCGTATCAGTCGCAAGTTTAAAACTTCCCTTTTTAAATTCTCCAATTGTTCCATCCTTGCTTCTGCTTCCTTCAGGGAAAATCACATAGGAATGTCCTTTTTTTATTTTGCTTATCGCATCCTTCATATCCTTCATCCCTTGCCTAGCATTTTTCCTGTCCAGAAAAATACAGTCAAACGAACGCATCCATCGCCCAATAGCAGGCCATTTTTTCATTTCCTTCTTAGCAATAAACGAAAAGTCAAGCGGCAAATACCCAAGCAATGCTGGAATGTCAACATTACTCTGATGATTTGAAATTAATATGACAGCTTCATTATTTTCTCGTATTTTCCTTACTTCCTCTTCACTTCCATTTTTATAAATAACATTTACTTTACTTCCAGAACCCCATATTAAATTCTTCCCCCAATTTTTCGCTACCCTGCACACATATCTGTATCTTTTTTCACCCCTATTAAATATTAGATACCAAATATGAAAAATACTTCCATAAATAAAAGTACCTACAAGTACAAGATGATAAAATATGGTTCTCATATAATTTTCCTCCTTTACTATTATTTTTTTGTATAACTGCAATTCATTATTCATAATTTCCCTTATATTCCTTCAATTTCTTAAAAATCTTGTCAAGAGAAAATCCCTGCCTTGCCAAATACTGTATAAGTTTCTGCTCTTCCTTTATTTTTTTTTCATCCCGCTCATTATTTACATTAACTTTTTTACCTTTTTTTTCAATCAATTTTTCTAATTTTACATCTTCAACATTTTCTTCCTTTTCCTCATCCAAAGTCAAATATGCCTTTTCAACCAAATCTTTATTGATTCCCTTTTGAAAAAGATTATAGGAAATACGGTTTTTCCCATACGTTCTACTTTCAATATACGACATTGCATAATCCAAGTCATTTAAATACCCAAACTCCTCCAGTTTTTCTATTGCCCGTAAAATAGCTGCCTTATTTCTATATTTTTCCTCTAATTTTAGCCGCACTTCCTTTTTTGTCCTTTCCTTTAATGAAATTAGAAAAATCCCCTTTTCAAGAGAGGCTTCATAAGAAACCTCATCATAAAACCTCTCAATATCATCATTTACCTTCAAATCATATCTTTGCCTTATAAGCGGGCTTACATCCATAATTTCCCCAGTATCAAGATATATTTTATTCCGATAAATTCTATTAATTTTCATTGCCTTCCATTTCACCATTTTCATCATTTTGAATTTGGTCATTTTCTATATTTTCAGGGTTTTCCTGTTCATTCTCTTTGTTTTTAGGACGAATGGCTTCCAGCACATCTCTTTCCAGTCTTTCGTAAAGCTCCTTATTTTCCTTTAGCATATTTTCCACATTTACACGACCTTGTCCTAATCTCTCTTCTCCATAACTGAACCAAGCACCAGCCTTTGAAGCGATTCCTAAATTTATCGCTGCATCCAGCACTTCTCCAATTCTAGAAATTCCCTGTCCATACATAACATTAAATCTAGCTTCTTTAAATGGCGGAGCAACTTTATTTTTAGTAACTTTTACCAGAACTTCATTTCCAATAACATCGTCCCCTTGCTTCACAGAACCCACTCTTTTTACTTCCATTCTAACTGTTGAGAAGAATTTTAATGCACGTCCTCCTGAAGTTGTTGTCTGTGGACCTGGAGTAAATGAAAATCCTCCAATTTTTTCTCTTATTTGGTTAATAAAAATCATAACCGTATCAGATTTTGCAATGCTTCCTGTCAATTTTCTAAGTGCTTTTGACATAAGTCTTGCCTGAAGTCCCATTTGCTGATCTCCCATTTCCCCTTCAATTTCAGCTTTCGGAACAAGCGCCGCAACCGAATCCACAACAATTACATCCATCGCACCACTTCTGACAAGCATATCTGAAATTTCAAGCGCCTGCTCCCCAGTATCAGGCTGTGAAATTAAAAGTTCATCAATATTCACTCCAAGAGCCTTTGCATAAACTGGATCAAGAGCATGTTCCGCATCAATAAATGCCACAGTTCCTCCAGCCTTTTGAGCTTCTGCAATAATATGAAGCGCAAGAGTAGTTTTCCCCGAAGACTCTGCTCCATAAATCTCAATAATTCTCCCTCTTGGAACTCCACCAACCCCAAGTGCTATATCCAAATTCAAGCTTCCTGTAGAAATAGCCCTAATATTCATTTTTTGATTTTCACCAAGTTTCATTATAGCACCTTCACCATAATCTTTCTCGATTTGCTTCAGTGCCAAATTAAGCATTTTCTCTCTTTCACTTAATTTTTTATCATCTTTTTCTTCTGCTTTTTTTCTAGCCATCATACCCTCTCCTTATTTTAACATTTTTACTTCGAGTATTATTATACCATAATTTAATTGCTTTTTATATGTTTTTGTTATTTAAAAAATATTTATTTTATTAAATTCCAATTTTCAAAAAACTATATACTCTTCAATATTATTTCCAGCATCTCATTATTTATATCCTCTATTCCCCTCAATTCATTCTCATTAACACAAGAAATTACATTCCATCCATATTTTACCGAAAGATCCTTTGCCACCTCATAAGCATTTTTCAAATAATTTTTATCCCTCTCATGAATATCCTTTTCCTTCTTCCCAGTTATCTTATTTTCCCTGTCTTCCATAAGCTTCTGACTAATTTCAAAAGGAATATCCAAAAAAAATACAACATCTGGCTTCGGTATCCCAATTTTCCCCCACTCTAAATCTGTAAGCCAATCTAAATATTTTTCTCTTTCTGCTTTATCCTGAATTTTTGGAACTTGATGAATCATATTTGAAATTGTATATCTGTCACTAATCACAATCCCTCCATCCTCATAAAACTTTTCCCATTCAGTCTTAAACGAAGCAAACCTGTCAATCGAATAAAGCACCGAAGCCGCATAGGCATTAACACTTTCCACAGTTTCCCCAAATTCACCTGCAAGATACATTTTTACAGGCTCTGAAGCTCTACTCTCATAATTTGGAAAAGATATTTTTTTTACTTTCCCTTCTCCCTTTATTTCCTTCAATTTTTTACACAGCAATTCTGTCTGCGTCTGCTTCCCGCTTCCATCTGTTCCCTCTACAATTATTAATTTTCCCATCTTATCAATTTCCTTTATCTTTTTCTAGCAAATATAAAAAATAAGAAAAAAGCTCTCATAAATTCAAGAGCCTTCAACTTCTCAAATTTTATTTATTTGAGCTCATTTTTAAAGTGATTTTGCTATATTTACCATATATTTATTTTACCATAAATGACTTTAAAAGACAATGCAATTGAAAATTTTTATAACAAAAAATCACAGTTAATCTCTCAACCATGATTTTTTTATTATATTTTCTACTCCAGCAATCCTTCCATTATTTCATTATGAAATTGCTCTACTTTTTCTACTATTCTTAAAAATAATTCTTCATAATCTGATTTTAAATCACCTATTATAATGCTTGAATCTATTTGTTGTATCGGTATTGAAACCATTCTGTGAGTTCTAATATAAGATATTCTTGTCAGATTTATTTTAGAAAACTTTGCAGGATCTATTTCAATATCGTATGTTGGATTCACGTTTATTCTATTCGGAATTGTTGAAATAGGCAAAACTACATAATCATCATTTTCAGGATTCTTTAACTTGGATTGTATAATTTCTTTAAACAAAAACTAATCATTTAATTTTTATCTTCCTATAAATATAAGTCTTGGATTATTTTCATCAAATAAACTTACCCCATCAACTTCCTCTAATTGCCAATCATCTCCATCAATTCCACTACCTTCTGTTTTTACTACTTTTTTCTTTCCATTTTCACAATATGTAGCTGTGTTATTTTTAAAATTAACTATTATTTTATTTGAAGTGCAAGAATTTGAAGATTTATTTCTTGAACTTTTTCCTTTTCCATAACCTAAACTACATACACCTAAAATTAATAATAGTACTGCATATTTTTTCATAATATTTCTCCTTTCAAATTTTATTTATTTTTAATAATTATATCCCACCCGTGTTAGTTTTTTGTTAGTCTAAAATTAATTTTTAAAAAATTAATTAATAAAAAATCACAACTAATCAAAATTGTGATTTTTTCTGTTTACTTTTAATATTCTATTTTTAATTCTTGTTTTAAAGCATTTTGTAATATTTGAGAAAAATTCAGATTTTGATTTTTTGCCATTTCGTTTAGCCAACTAGGTATAGATACATTTTTTCTAACTACTGTATTTTTACACTCACTCACGTATTTCAACATATCCAAAGCAACTAACGTCTTAAAACTTTCACCTTCCACATAAAATTCCTTTTCATCTTCAGAAATCTCAATAGAAACATCATTTAATTTACTCGGAACTGTCAATTTTCTATTATTCACAAAGTCATCATACAACCAAGTACCAATATAATCTTCAGCCATTTCCATTGCTTCTTCTAATGACTTCCCTTCTGTTGCCCCATAATCAAAATCTGGAAATACTACAACATATCCTCCTTCTACTGATTTATGAAATATTGCTGGGTATACTACCATATTTATTCACTCTCCTTTTATGAGGTACAAACTAGACTTATTTAAGTCCAGCCTGTTTTAAAATTCTATGCTCCAAACCTTTACCAAGTTCTTGTTTATGATCAGGAACAATAGTTGATTTGCCCGTACTCTGATTATAAAATTTCTTATGAGAACCTTTGCCGCCTGCAATTTGCACAAATCCGTTCTTTTTAAGCAATTTTATCATTTCCGTTGACGTCATCGGCATTTTATCACCTCACTATTATTATACACAAAATTATGTATAAAATCAACAAATTTCTTATACAAAATTTTAATTTTATCTCCAAATTATCCTCAATACAAAAAAAAGACCTAATCAAAAAGGTCTTTTAATTTTTTTAAAAAATACTCACAGACTCACTAAATATCCAATTTAATTCTTTCAATTTGAGCCCCGACAGTATTTAATTTTAATTCCAATTTATCATATCCTCTGTCAATATGGTAAACTCTATTTACAACCGTCACGCCATCCGCTGCAAGTCCTGCAAGTACCAATGCCGCTCCAGCTCTTAAATCTGATGACATTACTTCTGCGCCTGTTAAAGGCAATCCTCCATTTATAAAGGCTACTCCATGTCTTATTGTAATATCTGCTCCCATTCTATTAAATTCAGGCACATGCATAAATCTGTTTTCAAATACAGTTTCCTCCATTGAACTTCCACCATTTACAAGCACTTGTAACAACATCATTTGAGGCTGCATATCTGTTGGAAATCCTGGATGTGGCAATGTCTTTATTTTTGACGGTTTTAGATCTCTTGCTTTTCCTATTACGCTCAAAAGTTCCCCATCTTGCTTAAATTTTACTCCCATTGCTTCTAGTTCAGATTTAAATACTCCAAGATCTTCAAGTCTTGCATTTTGTATTTTCAAATCTCCTTCTGTAACTAATGAAGCAATTACATAGGTTCCAGCTTCAATTCTATCTGGCATAATTGAATATTCCACAGCATGAAGTTCTTCAACTCCTTCAATTTCAATATTTGGAGTTCCAAGTCCTGTAATTTTTGCTCCCATTTTATTCAAAAAGTTTCCTAAATCAACAATTTCAGGCTCTCTTGCCGCATTTGAAATAACAGTTTTTCCAGGTGTTTTTACTGCCGCCATCATTATATTTTGAGTAGCTCCTACGCTTGGAAATCCTAAAGGAATTTCAGCACCTCTCAATTTATCCGCTTTTGCATGTACATATCCATGAACTCTTGTAATATCCGCTCCTAACAGCTCAAATCCCTTTAAGTGCAAATCTACAGGTCTTGAACCAATCGCACACCCTCCAGGAAGCGACACAACCGCTTCATCTAAATTTGCAATCATAGGTCCCATTACAAGAAATGAAGCTCTCATTTGTTTTACAATTTCATAACTTGCTTCAGTTCTTTTAAATCCGTTATTTATTATTTTATAAGTATTCTCATCTAACTTTTCTGTTTCCATTCCCAAATCTTCAAGCAGTCTCATTGTTACTCTAATATCCCTCAAATTCGGCACATTTCTTAAAATATATTCTCCCTTTGCAACAAGCGTCGCTATAATTATTGGAAGTGCGGCATTTTTAGCGCCACTTACTTTAATTACCCCATTTAATGGAGTTTTTCCTTTTATTCTAAATCCATCAACCACGTTTTTTTCCTCCTAATTTTTGACATATCGGACATTTTGAACCAAATAATTTGTCCATAAAAGTCAATTCCTTATAATTTTTTGCATATTCAGGCATTTCTTCTTTTATTATATTTAAATGAAAATCACAAATTGGACTTTCCATAGCTTCATAATATATATCTGGCAAATGTTTCAAATGACACATTTCCAGTTTTGAAGTTACAACAATTTCATCTCCAGCTTCATGCTCAATAGCATCCTTTGCCACGACGACAAGTGCAATATCTCCAGAACAAACTAGACTATCTATCATTTTATATGGTATTTTTTTCTTTTTAGCTATTTCAATATATTTTTTTATATCTTCAAACTCAGCATGACGTGAAATAACCATTTTTGCCACATCTTTATTTTCCAAAGCCTCTTCTATTTCATAATAAATCCCCTTTTCCTTTATTTCCTCAAAAGTAAGAGCCTTTATAATTCTTTCCTTATATTCTCCAAGAAATAAACTTTTTTCAACTTGCGCATTAACTGCTCTATCTGTAACATCTTCTACACTTTTCATAACATCTGTTCCATTATTTCTATTAACACTATTAGTTTTCATTTTTTATTTCTCCAATTCATCTAAAACATTAATTTACAATATTTTTTCATTATACTACTTTTTTATACATTTCTCAACTGTTTTTTAAACTTTTATTTATTTTTAATAATCTTTATTTTAAGCATCCTTTCAGCAGTAACTTTTAAAAAAGCAGCATTGACAGCACAAAAACAACTTTAAATATTAAAAATATATTCACAAATCTTATTATTTTAGGAATCTCTTCCCTTCCTTCATCTTTTCTTATTGAAAAAATCAAAAGCGAAAATAATACAATATATGCAATCGCACCTAGCAACGAAATATTTCCTGTGAATAAATAGATAACTTCCAGAAAAAGAAAGGCATATACTTTAAAAGTTGTTCTCTTACTTGTAAAAAATATATTTATCAGATTGTAGTTAGCATACATATATAGCAGAATCAGCATAATGATTCCCAGATATTCTGTTATTATTCCTATTTCTGTCAATATGAAAAATACAAAATATGCTATAACCGTAGCCATAAGTATTTTCAATTTTTCATCCTTCTGCTTTCTTAATTCACTTTTTTCCTTCATTTCTCTAGTCATCTCCCAGTTTTATATTATTATATATCTTTTTTAATTTGGATTTTTCAACATGTGTACAAGTTTCCATTGTCGTAATGCTTGCATAGCCAAATATCTCCTGAACTATCCGTGTATCAGCATTATCTCCAAGCAAAATCTCAGCAAGCGAATATCTAAAAATATGCGGATAAACATTTTTTTCAATTCCAGCATTCTTTGCAATATTTTTTAAATCCTTCCAGAATTTTTCCCTTCGTGCATTTGGAAAAATCTTAAAACTGTCATTTGCATTTTTTAATTTTGGTCTATAAACATCCAAATAGTTTTTTATTTCATTTTCAAGGCTGTCATAAATCGGCACTATTCGGTATTTTGAATCTTTCCCAAGCACTTTAATAAATTCATAACTCTTATTTTCCAGATCTTTTATTTCCAAATTTAAAATTTCCGATATTCTAGCACCTGTAGCAATCAAAAATTTAATAATAAGCCTATTTTGCATTCCCTCAGGCATATTCGGACAACTATCAACAATTTTTTTTATCTCTTCCAATGTCAATATTTCAGGCGATCTATACTCCCGCTTTAAAGATCTAACCATCCCTGCCGGATCTTTTTCCACTGCCCTGTTCAAATAACAGAACTTATAAAAAGCCTTTATTGCCGAAACCTTGCTTAACACTGAATTTTTTTTCAGTTTTCCACTTATATATTCAATATAGCCAAAAACATCCTGCTCTTCAATTTCATTATAATTTTTCTCAGAAAACAGGAAAAACTGTACCAGATCACGATTATATCCATTAGCCGTGCTTCGAGAACTTCCCTTTTCATATTCTAAAAAATCAAGAAATTTTCTAATTTGCATTTTATTTTCAAGAGATATGTCTTCTTTTACTTTCTTTTTCCGCTTTTCCTTATTTTCCACTTTCAGATTATCTATACCAATACTTTCTTGTCCCATAGTCCCATTATCTCCTTGGCGTGATTAATAGATGCCTCTGTAATATTGTCTCCTGAAATGATTCTTGCAATTTCCCTTATTCTTTCTTCAGTGTTCAATTCGTGAACTTTCGTTTCTGTAAAGTTATTTTCTATTTCCTTCTTAATGAAAAACTGCTGCTGTGCCTTTCCTGCAATTTGCGGAGAATGTGTTACACATATAATTTGAGTATTTTTTGAAAGTTCTCTTAATTTTTCTGCCACTCTTCTCACAGTTTCACCCGAAATTCCAGTATCAATTTCATCAAAAATAAGCACAGAAATATTATCAACTGCTGAAAATACAGTTTTTAAAGCCAGCATTATACGTGAAATTTCTCCTCCTGAAGCTATTTTAGCAAGTGGCTTAAATGTTTCCCCCACATTTGCTGCAATCATAAATTCTGCATTATCCATCCCGTATATTGTTATTTCCTGAGTTTTTGTAATTTCCACTTTAAATTTTGCATTTTCCATATTCAGGTCATCCAGCTGAACATCAACTGTATTCTGTAAATTTTCTGCAATTTTTTCACGAATTTCACTAAGCCTTTCACTGTCTTGAAAATATTGACCTACAAGCTCACTTTTTTCTTTTTTCAAGTTTTCCAGCTCTTCACTTTCAAAATTAACCAATGACAGATCCTTTTCAATCTTGTCCCTATATTCAAGTATTTCAGTAATTGTTGAGCCATATTTTAATTTCAGCTTATTTATATTGTCAATTCTTTCAACAATTTTTTCCAGCTTTTTATCATCAATTTCAACATCTCCAACAAAATTATCCACAGAATACGATATTTCCTCAACTTCATACAAAACAGACTCAATTTTATCATAAAGCTCGCTATACGATTCTGACAAATCTGAAAGCTGCTCCAAATTTCTCTTAGCCCTTCCAAGTGCCGTTAAGATTGAAAATTCCCCTTCCTTCAGAAATTGAGATGTTTCCTCCAGCTTTTCACTGATTTTTCCAGCATTAAATAATATCTTGTATTCCTCTTCCAACTCATTATCTTCATTTTCCTTCAATTCAAGGCTATTGATTTCATTAAGCTGAAATTCCAGAATATCCTTTTTTTCTGCAATTTTTGATTTTTCCTCTTCAATATTTCCTATTTGCAAATTTAATTTTTTTATTTTATTTACACTTTCACGTATCTTTTTAGAAAGCATTTTCCCTTCATCATCTAAGAATCTATCCAAAAGATGTAAATGATAATCACTGTTCAAAAGAAATTGATGCTCATGCTGCCCAACTAAATCAATAATATTCACCATAAGTTCCTTTAATCTCGATAAAGTCATCCGTGAGCCATTTACTGTAATCTTAGATTTCGCATTCCTGTCAAAATACCGTGTTATAATTAGCTCATCATCTTCGATTTCAAATCCAAGCTCATCCAGTCTTTTCTTCTGATTTTCATTCAGCTCAAAAACCCCTTCTGCAAAAAGGCCTTGTGCGCCGTTTCTAATCATATCAGTATGACTTCTTTCACCAATTAACAGCGATATTCCATTTAGGATAATTGACTTTCCAGCTCCAGTTTCTCCAGTCAATGCAATAAACTTGTCATTAAATTCCAAATCCAGATTTTTTATTATCGCTAAATTATTTAATCTTAATTCCCTTAGCATTTCTTCCCTTTCACCATTTTATTTTGACAATAGGTTAAGATCCCATTGTTTCATCAATATCTGTTTTTTTCATAATTTTAAAATATATATAATTTACGAATCAGTCTAATAAAAAAACAAAATAATATATTTTTAATTATATACTCGAACTCACTCAAAATTAAACTAGTAAAAATCATATAAATTTAGAACTTAAGTAAAATAGTCATAATTTTTAAGTTCGATTTTAAATCATTTTTACTATAAAACAGAATCGCCCCATTTTAATTTTTGCCGTAAAATACTGTAATAATCGCTATTCATAGGTTTTATTATTTTAACTTTCTTGTCTGATATTCTCGCAGATACTAAATCACCTTTTTGAATTTGAAACCATTGATTCCCGTCAATATTCAAATGAACTGCATCATCTCTGGAAGTCGCTTTAAAACTAAGCACTTCACATCCGTTTACAATTATTGGCCGTGCTGTCAGACTTTGCGGAGCAAGTGGCGTGATTGTCAAAGCATTTAGTCCTGGATGGACGATTGAACCTCCAGCTGAAAGTGAATAGGCAGTAGAACCTGTAGGAGTCGCAACTATTATTCCATCAGCTCTATATTTATTTACAAAAATATCATTTGAATAAACTTCGACCTGTATCAGATGAGCCTCATGTCCGCCTTTTGTAATTACAAGTTCATTTAATCCATAAAAAATATTATCCTCATATCTGACTTCAAGAAATGATCTTTCTTCCAACTTGTAATTCCCATTTTCATAATCCTGCAGTATTTTCACAGCATCCTGTGGCTTAATCTCGGCAAGATACCCAAGAGATCCCATATTTATCGCAAGCACAGGAATATTCCCCCTGATGGCCTCCTTTGCCGAAATAAGCATCGTTCCATCTCCCCCAAGTGAAATTATAAGATCAGCCTGTTCCACTCCAAAAACTTCCTGAATATTTTTTTCCTTCAGATAATTATAAAAACTCTTCAGCAATTCTTCATTTCCATATCCACTTTTTATAATTCTTACTTTTTCTACTTTGTTTTTTTTATTTACATTACCGTTTTCCAATTTTTCCATAACAAATACCTCTTAAAAATAAAATTTCAAAATATTTTTTTCCTTTGTAAAGTATTGTATCATTTTTAAAAAGTTTTTTCCATAAATTTTGCAAATATTTTTTGAAAATCCCTTTGCCATATCATTAAATCCATTTAAAAACGATACAGCTTTAGAATTTAATAAAATAAATGTTCTGAAGCGATGGCTCTTGACTTCTTGCAAAATAAAAAACTAAGTTGCCGAACACATCCAACAAAATAAAATATTTTAACAATTTTCTAATAAATTCAAGATTTGTATAAAAAAACTTCCTAATAACTTATATTTTCCAAATAATAAATAACAAGGGAATAAAATCCCTTGTTAAAAAACATTTGCCTTACCAATAATTTAATATTAAATCCCATTAAAAAAATCCACAATTTAAACTGGAAATAGCGAAAACTTTTAGGCAAATCTATCAGTCAAAATAATAATATTCGCCTTTTTTATAGTTTCTATCTGAAGATTTATAAAAATAAAGTTTCCCTATAAGAAAAGCATTTTTCCCATTTTTCATTTCATTCAGCATTCTTTGAGAAATATCTTTCCCCATAATATGGATAGTCTTTCTTTCAGTTCCTTTTGGAATTTTGGGATTATCCCATTCTATTTTTTTATTGGAATATGCATCAATGCAAGTTGCATAAATATTTACATGGTCAAGTCCAGAACTTTTGTAGAAAGCTCTATATGTCGACACAAAACATTGCCGATTTGAAAGATATTCCATTTTCCCGTTTCTCATATCGCTTTCCACAGTTTCAGGCAATTCTTCAAATGGCACTTTTTTTGCAAATACCATACTTTCAGAAAAGACATTAAATGAAATTAAAAAGACAAAACAAACAAATAAAAATTTAAAAATCTTTTTCATAACTACTCTCCTTTTTTAGCCTTCACCCTCATAACTAATTTTTTATACAATAAATTATTTCTTTCTTTTAAACCATTCAAACACTTTTTTCAGCGATAATACAGGTTTATTTCTCACAATTTTTTCATTTCCCAGAAAATCCCGCATAGTTTTCAGCGTTTTCCCAGCATTTTTCACAACAAAATTATACGATCCTGCACTTTTAGTGTCAATAAAAAATCCACGAATATACTTATCTTTAAAGAACAACTGCGCCCTTACTCTCACAATTTCCTCCCACGGAATCTGAACATAATCCTCAGGATTTCTAGAATTGTAAAATTCAAAGGCTTTATCACCTACAAGCACATCGCCATTTTTATTTCCAATCATTCCAGTCAGGGAATTTGCCTTTGTCATAAATAATACTTTTGTATTTAATGAAATAGCCAATTTTATTCCTCATTTCTTTATAGTTTTTATTTTTATTCCAAATTATTAAAAAAGTTGGATTTTTAGTTCCAACTTTTTTCTTATACGTAAACTTTCAATGTGAACTACTCACAACTAAAAGTCGAGAACTTCATAAGATAACTGAAAAAGCAAGTTATCTTCTAAGAAGTTTGATTTTAAAATCCTTATTCTTTTTGGCTAGTCCACAATAGCCGCTACTAGATAAGACATTATGTCTACACCGCTACTTTTTATCTGTATATTTATATTTTAAACCCAAATATATTATACTCTAAAATTAGTAATATTGTAAATTTTAAAGCAACATTTTCAATGTTGGTGTTATTCATCTCATGGCTAAAACAACGAGTGTTCTAACACACTTAATAAAATCAAATTTTTAATAATCTTTATTAGAATATTCCAACTACATGTCCTACAATTCCAACTAGGAATAATCCAAAGATAATTAAGATTGGACTGACTTTTTTCTTAAGTAGCCACATACATAGGAAAGTCAATAATAATGCTGCTAATCCTGGCACTAATTTATCTAGGTTATCCTGCAAAGTTGTTATTTGTGTATCTGAAAGCGATAATTTATTTCCAAAATCTGCAAGAATCTTTTGTAATTGAGGACCAGTTACTGAACCATTTGGAAATTTTATATAGGCTCCGTCAGCTAGTGGAACTCGTGATATAACTCTTGGGAATTTAATTGTAATCCAACGTTGAACTAAGATACCCATAATAAACATACCTAAGATAGACGCACCTTTAGTTATAGTTTGAAGCAATCCACCTGATAAATCCTTTGTAATTTCTGAACCTTTTTGGTAACCAAATTCTTGAGTATACCATAAGAAAGAAATACGAATTACATTCCATATAATGAAAAAGAATAATGGTGCGATAACTGAACCGCTTGTTGCAAGTGAAGCTGCAATTGCTCCTAAAATTGGACGTACTGTGAACCAGAATACTGGATCTCCTATTCCTGCAAGTGGTCCCATCATTCCAACTTTTACCCCTTGAATAGCTGCATCATCAATTGAAGCTCCATTAGCTCTTTCTTCTTCCAAGGCAAGAGTTACTCCTAAAATCGGTGCTGCAATATATGGGTGAGTATTAAAAAATTCCAAGTGTCTTTTTAAAGCTGCTGCTGCGTCATCTTTATTTGGATATAATTTTTTCAATGCTGGGATTAATGAATAAGCCCAACCACCATTCTGCATACGTTCATAATTCCAAGAACCTTGTAAAAATTGAGAACGAAGCATTACGCTACGACGGTCAGCTTTTGATAGTTTTATTTTATTTTCTGCCATTTCTTATTCCTCCTTAGATTAATAGTCATTTAAGATGTCGCCTAGTGGATCTCCTGAAGCTGATGAACCTCCATCTCCTCCACCATTGTTACCACCGCCACCATTACTTGTAACATTTAAGTAAATGATAGCTGCACAGACACCTATAATTCCTGTAGCAATTAGTGTAAGTTCATTTAATGGCGCAATTGCAAATCCTAAGAAGAAGAAAGGCCATACTTCTTTATTTGCCATAAGGTTGATAACCATTGCATAACCTACTGCTACTACAAATCCACCACCAATAGTCATTCCATCAGTAAACCATTTTGGCAATGAATTAAGAGCTTGCTGAATAACGTGAGAAGGTATAAATAACAACAATAAGGCAGGGATAGCAATACGTAAACCTTGACATGCAAGTGCAACCATGTGCCATAATTCTACACCTTTAAAATTACCTTTTTCAGCTTCTCTATCTGCTTGGTGAACAATAACTACTGATAAAGTACGAACAACCATAGTCAAAACTAATCCTGCTGTGGCAAGCGCAATCGCTGTACCAATTGCCACATTCTGACCTGCAGCATCAAATTTTCCTGCTTTAACAAAAATAATTGCTGAAGCTACTGAAGCAAGTGCGGCATCTGGAGCAACTGCTGCCCCTACATTTGCCCAACCTAGAGCCATTAACTGCAATGCTCCACCTAACATAATACATTCTTTCATGTGTCCTGTCGCAAGACCAACTAATGAACATGCAATAATTGGCTGATGGAATTGGAATTGGTCAAGGATACCTTCCATTCCTGCCAAAAATGCGATAATTAATATTAAAATAATTGCTAAAATATTAAAATCCATAACATCCTCCTAAAATTAAAGTTTTAATCCTTCATTTGCTTTTTCTGAAATTAATTTGAACAAGTCTGCCCGTTTATCTGCGGCAACTTTTCTAACATCAAATTTTACACCTAGATCTCTAAGTTTCTTATAGGTATCAACATCATTCTGATCCATTGAAAGTACATTATTAACCATAACTTTTCCAACAGAGTGAGCCATTGATCCTACATTCAGTTCTTTAATGTCAACACCTCTTTCAATTACATAAAGTGCATCTTGAGGATTTTCAAACAGCAATAACGCTTTTGTATTTCCAAATCTTGAATCTTTTGAAACTTCCACCAATTTATCAAGCGGAATAACGTGCGCACGTACACCTGGAGGCGCCGCCTGTTCAATTAATTTTTTACGTAATTCATCCTTTGAAACCGTATCTGAAACAACAATTATTCTGTTTGGATTTGTTGCCTTTGTCCAGCTTGTTGCAACTTGCCCGTGCAGCAAACGTGTGTCAATACGTGCCAGTACGAATTTGATTTTCCCATCTCCGATAACTGTTCCTGGTGGAATTGCACCTTTTGGCATATCATCTTGCGCTGCAGCTTTTGGAGCTTCTTCTTTTGGCTGAAGATCTTCAGGACGTACCCTAACTTGATCTTTTCCTTCTGGAACAATTGCTTCTGCCACTTCATGAGCTGTTTCCATATCTTCTCTTTCTGACAAAGCGGCTAAAAGCATTGGCAAATTAAGCCCTGCAACAATAGCTCTCTTTTCAGGATCCTCTTCAAAAAAACGGTTAGATTGATTAAATGGACTTCCTCCCCATAAATCAACTAAAAATAGAACTTCTTCTGTTCCTAGTTTTGCAATGGCATCTTGAATTTTTTTATATAAGTCATCTGGACCTTCACTTGGCATAAAAACAACTGATTCAAGCAACTCAGCTTCACCCAGAATCATTGAAGCCGACTGTTTTATACCAGCAGCAAATTCACCGTGACTTGCAACGATAATTCCTACCATTTTAAACCTCCTTCTACAAAATATATTTTTGCATTCACATAAAAAGTTTTTTAATAATTTTATAATTTCTAAAATTTTCTAAAAACTAAAAAGTGAATAGCCTTATATTTTAAGTGTACCACATTTTTTTGCATTTTCAAGTATTTTAAAAAAATTTTATAAAATAAATTAATAAATGTTAAATTTCAATATTTTTTTTAGTAAATCATAATACTAAATCTTATCAAGAAATAAGTCAATACTCTATTTATCCAATAATAGCAAATTTTTTTCCTGGATATGAAATAAAAATCTATAATAAATTCACTATCTAAAAAAATAATATAAATTTATTCAAAACAGAAATTTTTTAGAAATAATATTAATATTCTGACATATTGAAAGATTTTTTTTTAAATGATATAATTTAATAACTAAAAATAAAAGAGCAGGAGATTAATTATGAATATTTTATTAATTGCCATAGGCAGTTTGATAGTATTAGCAATAATAGCAGCGGTAATCTATAACAGGTATGTTAAACTGAAAAATTTGAATGAGGAAGGTTTTCATGAGATAGGTATTTGCTTACAGAAAAGGCTGGATCTGATACCTGGTCTTATTAATGTTGTAAAAGGGTATGCATTACATGAAAAGGAAACATTAGAAAATGTTATTAAACTTAGAAGCCAAATGGAAATAATTGATAAAAAAAATATTGACAATATTGAAAAAATAAAAAAAATTGAGAATGAGACAGAAAAAACATTAAAATCAATAATGATATTACAGGAAAATTATCCAGATTTAAAGGCTAATGAAAATTTTTTGAAATTGCAGACTCAATTGATGCAAATAGAAACTGAAATCCAAAGATCGAGAAGGTACTATAATGGAACAGCTAGAGATAGAAATACTTTTGTAGAAACTTTTCCAAATAATTTTATTGGAAAAATTTTGGGGTTTAAAAAGTCAAAATTTCTCGAAATAACAGATAAAGCAGAAAAAACTCCAGAAATTAAATTTTAATGTTTACAATAAAGGATTTACTATGATTATTATTATTATAATTGAAATTATTTTAGTTATACTTATTGGTATATATTCTGTTTCAACGTGGTATTTTTTTGGAAAAGATCCAAAAAGGAAAACTATTATTCCTGAATTTTCTGAACCAGAAAATATTTCGTCAATGTTTGTTGCATATATCAATGGAGAGAGAGATTCAAAAGAAATATTGAAAATAGGACTGTTATCGTTATTATTGAAAAATTATATTTTTTTAGATGATAAAAATAATGAAGGAAATAAAATATATGTTTTGAACCAGAAAAATAAGGATAATCTGAAACTGCGAAGCGAAACTTTATTTGAGGAAGAAAATAATTTGCTGGATATTCTTTCTGAAAATAATCTATTTGAAAATAAACTTGAAATTATCGGATATAAAAATCGTATTATACATTTTTTTGAAAAGAAATATAATAGAATGATTTATAAAAATAATTATCTATATTTTATTCCATTTATTTTAGGAACTGCAATTTCCATAGCTTTTACATTATCAGAGCTAATGCATATAAATATAGCAAATTCAATTATTATTACGACTTTTATATTTATATGGCTAAAATATGTATTTGGAATGTCAGGGAGAATATTAAAATTTTTGTATATCACGGTAACTGTAGGTGGAATTATTGGTATTATATTGTATACAGATATATTTTATGGATTAATTTTATTAATTTTAGGAGCAATGTTTTTTATTTATAGGAAAGTTATAGGGAAATACACGTTTTCAGGTAAGCGAAAGCTGGAGTACATTGAAGGACTAAAAATGTATTTTAAAACTGCTGAAAAAAATAAAATGAATGAATTTGAAACAGAAGAAGAAAAACTTAATTACTTCAATCAAATATTTCCTTATATTGTTGCACTTAAAGTGGAAAATGAAAAAATAGGAATTTTTAAGGATTCTTTGGATTTTTTAAATATAATGGGAAGTTATGCTGAGGCTAAATATTATGTTAATGAATATGTAGATACGAAATTTCCAATTTTTAGAAAAAAACGTATTTTTTGGTAAGGCAAGTAAATAATTAGAAAATTAAAATATATTTTAAAATTATAATTACAATTGCAAACTTTTATAAATCATAAAAAAATAAAAAGGAGAAAAAATTTAACAATGAAAATAGTATATTTAGATAATGCGGCGACTACTAAAATGTCTGATAAAGTTATAAATGAAATGACAAAATCATTTAGTGAAAATTATGGAAATCCATCATCTGTACATGCTTTGGGGCAACGTGCAAAGTCAGCTGTGGAAAAAGCAAGACATATAGTTTCTCAAAATTTGGAAGTGGAAACGACTGAGATTGTGTTTACTTCTGGCGGGGCTGAAGGGAACAATCTTGCTATTCGTGGATTTTTGAAGGCAAATGAAGATAAGGGGAAGCATATTGTAACTTCTAAAATAGAACATTCGACAATTTTAAAGGACTTTGAACAGCTGGAAAAGGAAGGATATGAAGTTTCTTATATTGGAACTGATGAAAATGGAGTTGTCAATATTGAAGAATTAAAGCAAGAATTAAGGGAAGATACGGCTATTGTTTCGATAATGTTTGTAAATAATGAAACTGGGGTTATTCAGCCGATTAAGGAAATAGGAGAGATTTTAGCGGAAAAAAATATATTTTTTCATACGGATGCGGTTCAAGCAATGGGAAAAATAAAAATTTTGCCAAAAGATTTGAAAATAGGGGCTTTGACAGGAACTGCACATAAATTTTACGGGCCTAAGGGGACAGGATTTGTGTTTGTTGATAAAAAGTATTCGATTGAAAAGGAAATCTGGGGCGGTTCACAGGAAAGAAACCGAAGGGCTGGAACGGAAAATGTTCATGGAATTTTGGGACTTGGAGTTGCACTTGAAGAAGTATATGAAAATTTGAAGGAAATAGAAGAAAAAGAAGAAAAATTACAAAATTATTTAGAAACAAAATTAAAAAGTGAAATTGGGAAACTTGGAAAAAAAATAAAAATAAATGGAGAAAAAGCAAATAGAATAAAAACTACAACAAATGTCTACATAGAAGGAACAGATATTCAAATGCTTCTGGTAGCGCTTGATTTGAGGGGAATTTGCGTAAGCGGCGGATCTGCATGCATGTCAGGGTCGTTGGAAAGTTCGCATGTTTTGAAGGCTATGGGACTTACTGATGAGGAGTTGAAAGGTTCGTTTAGAATTAGTATTGGAAAGGATACGACTATTGAGGAAATAGATTATTTTGTAGAAAATTTAGCGGAAATAGTTTAAAGAAAGGAAGTTAAAATGGATAATATAAAAGCAATATTTATGGACTTAGATGGAACTGTGCTGACAAGCGGGCATAAAGTTTCAAAAAATTTGATTAAGAAACTGAGGGAACTGGAAGGGAAGGGAGTGAAAACATTTGTTGCAACTGGGAGAACATTTTCTTCATCAAAGCCTTTTGTGGAAATGCTGGGAATTAAAAATCCAGTAATTAATTATAATGGGGGAAGGGTTGTAAATCCCTTGAATAGTGAGGTTATTTTTGAAAAGCCTGTTGAGGCACAGGATGTGGGGGAGCTTATCAAAGTTTCAAGAGAAAAGGGAATACATCTGAATTTATATATGGATGACAAGCTGTATATTGAACATGAAACTGAAGAAGGGGAAAAATATTCAGAAAGTGTAGAAATTCCATATTATGTGAGAAATTTTGATGAATTCATCGGCAAATCTTCTACAAAGGCATTATTTATCGCAGAAAATTCGATTTTACTAGAATTAAAAAAGGAATTGGAAGAAAAATTGCCACATCTTAATTTTGTATTTTCAAAGCCGCATTATTTAGAATGTTTGAACAAGGAAGTAAATAAAGGGCTGGCAATAAAGGAACTGCTGAAAAAATATGGGATTTCTCCAGAAGAAACAATGGCATTTGGAGATCAGTGGAATGACCTGGAAATGCTGAAATTTGTGAAATATGGGTATCTTATGGGAAATGCAGAAGAAGAATTGAAAGAGAAATTTTCAGATGACAGAATTACTTTGTCAAATGATGAAGATGGAATTTATGAAGTGATAAAGGGACTTTGATATATTAAAACGGAAGGTTTAAAAATGGAAATATTTTTTTAATAAGTTAAAAAAGAAATTAGGTAGAAATTATGGGAAATAAATTTGTACATTTAAAATTGCATACGGAGTATTCATTGCTTGAAGGCGTTGGAAAAATTGATGAATATGTCAAAAGAGCTGGCGAACTTGGGATTAACGCTTTTGCGATTACGGATACTTCGATGTTTGGGGCAATTGAATTTTTTAAGAAATGTAAAAATGCCGGGATAAAGCCGATTATTGGACTTGAGATTTTTCTAGATGGACTGGAGAAAGTTGGAGAATATTCGCTGACTTTGCTTGCTAAAAACCAGAATGGATATAAGAATTTGTCTAAGCTGTCTTCGCTTTCATATAGCAGATTTACACGGAAGCGGAATAAAATTAAGTATGATGAATTGAAAAAATATTCGGATGACTTGTATATTTTGTCAGGTGGAGTAAATAGTGAAGCTGTAAAGGGAATTTTGGATTTGGAAAACACTCAGGTTAGAAAAGTTATTGAAAAATTGAGCAAAGATTTTGGGGATAATTTTTTTATTGAAGTGCCTGCTGCGGGAAGGCTGGAAAAGGCTAGGAGAATGTTATTTGACATTGTACGTAAAAATCAATCTGAAAATTTTGTCATTACTAACGATATTTATTATCCGAATAAAGAGGATGCTGTTTTGCAGAAAATTGTGGAATCAATAAAGGAAGGAAGTAAAATTGAAGGGGGGAAATCGGAAAATAATGAAATTTTGTATGATGATCTGTATTTAAAGTCTGGGGATGAAATAAAAAAAAAATTTGAAAATAAAGAATATAGCGAGTTTTATGAAACTGGGATAGGAAATATTGAAAAAATTGTGGAAAACTGCAATGTTGATTTTGAATTTCATCATTTTAAGTTTCCAAAATATTCATTGCCTGAAAATGTGAGTGAAAGGGAGTTTTTACGAAACCTTGTATTTGAGGGGATTTTTCAGAAGTATTTGAAGAAATCTATTTCAAACGCTGAGAAATTGCGATTAGATAAAGAATTTGAAGTAATAAAAAAAGAATTTGTTAAAGATGAAATTGCTGGGCAGAAATTAAAAGAAATAAAAATTCGGGAAGAACTGTTAAAAAATAATTTAGAGAATGTTTTGGAGCGGGCAGAATATGAATTGGAAATTATTGATAAAATGGGATATAACGGGTATTTTATCATTGTCTGGGATTTTATAAAATTTTCACGGGAAAATGGAATTTATGTGGGGCCTGGACGGGGTTCTGCGGCTGGGAGCATTGTTTCCTATGCCTTAAATATTACAGAAATCGATCCGCTTAAATATAATCTGATTTTTGAACGGTTTTTGAATCCAGAGCGTATTTCAATGCCTGATATTGATATAGATTTTGACCAGGAACAGCGGGAAATTGTCATAGATTATGTTGTAAATAAATACGGGACAGAATATGTGGCACATATAATTACTTTTGGAACGTTGAAGGCTAGGCTTGCTATTCGTGATGTTGGGCGTGTGTTAAACGTTTCACTTGCAAAGGTTGACAAAATTGCTAAAATGATACCCTTTAATACAGAACTTAAAGAGGCTTTGAATAATATTCCTGAATTTAAAAAAATGTATGAAACTGATGAGGAAATAAAAAAAGTGATTGACTATTCGCTCAAATTGGAAGGAAAAGTGCGGCATGCCTCTGTCCATGCGGCTGGAGTCGTTATTTCCAAAGATGTGCTAAGCGATGAGATTCCGACTTATTCTGATGGAAAAACGAAGATTGTTTCGACGCAGTATCAGATGAAGGAACTGGAAGAGCTGGGAATTTTAAAAATGGATTTTCTTGGCTTGAAAAATCTCACAATTTTGCGAAAAACTGTGGAAAATATTGAGAAAAGAAGAAAAACAAAAATTGTATTAAATGATATTCCTCTAAATGATGAAAAAACGTATGAATTGCTTACAAAGGCTGATACAATGGGAGTTTTTCAATGTGAGTCAGCTGGAATCAGAAGCCTTATGAAAAAAATGAAAATTGAAAAATTTGAGGACATAATCGCATTACTTGCACTGTATCGTCCAGGGCCTTTGCGAAGTGGAATGGTGGATGATTTTATAAATGTGAAAAATAACAGGACTGAGATAAAATATATTGATGATTCGCTAAAATACATACTTGAGGAAACTTACGGAATAATTTTGTATCAGGAGCAGGTTATGAAAATTGTGAGTAAAATGGCAAATTATTCACTTGGGGAAGCTGATGAGCTACGGCGTGCGATTGGAAAGAAAAATCCTGAACTAATGAAGAAAAATCGTGAAAAATTTGTAACGAATGCTCAAAAAAACGGAGTTTTATCGAAAAAAGCAAACGAAATTTATGATTTAGTGGAAAAATTTGGTGGATATGGATTTAACAAGTCACATTCGGCGGCTTACGCCTTGATCGTTTACTGGACAGCATATTTTAAGGCAAATTATCCATTAGAATTTTTTGCTGCGATAATGACAACCGAAGTGCATAATCTGGATAGATTTGTTATTTTTGTGAACGAAGCGAAGGAAAAAGGGATTAATATATTTTTGCCAGATGTGAATTTGTCTGATTATGATTTTGAAATTGAAGAAAATCAGGCGGATAAAGAAAATTTTGGAAAGACTGGAATAAGATTTGGACTTTTTGCGATAAAGGGCGTGGGAGCAGCTTTAATTAATGAAATAAAAAAAGAACGAAAAAATGGAAAGTTTGTTTCCTACAAAGATTTTGGATATCGGATGAAGCAAAATGGAATTACAAAAAAACAGCTGGAATCACTAATTTTGTCGGGAGCATTGGATGGACTTGATGGAAACAGGTTTGAAAAATACAAGTCCATTGACAAAGTTCTAGAATACAGTCAGAAAAAATACGAATCTGAAGAAGATTTACAATTAATTTTATTCGGAGGGAAAAAGGAAATATCAGTTGACTTCCAGATGGAAAAAAGCGATGAGTTTCCTCAAAAAGTCTTGCTTCAAAATGAAAAGGAATATTTGGGAATCTACGTTTCAAGCCATCCTTTAAATGAGAAAAAAAATCTGATAAATATAATTTTCCACAATAAAATATCAGAAATTTCCCAAAAAGAGCTAAAAAAAGTACGAATTATCGGAATAGTAAAAAACGTAAAAAAATTTACAACACGAGCTGGAAAAGAGCCAATGGTAAAATTTGAAATGGAAGATTTTCAAAAAAGTATTGAAGTAATCTGTTTTCCAAGAGAATACATAACTTTTGGCTATAAAATCACGGAAGGGCAGATTATGGTACTGGAAGGAATTGTAAATACCGAGCAAAATAGAAATACAGTTATTTTAAACAACATTTGCAACATTGAAAATCTGGAAGAAAATAAAAATCTAAAATTATACATTTTAATTGACGAAGAAGTGAAAGAAACAAATCAAAAATTGAAAGAGATTATTTTAAAAAATAAAGGCGATAATCAAGTATTTTTGGCATTTAAAACGAATGGAAAAAAGGAAGTTGTGAGATTGTCTAAAAAGTATAATGTGAATCTGTCGCTCAAGTTTATTAGAAAAATTGGGAAATTAGTGGGGGTTGAGAGGATAAAGTTGAAATGATAAAAAAATTAAAGGAGTTGAGATATGTTTTTTTTAAATAATAAAAAATTAAAAAAATCTTTTAAAGTAACATTCATAATGATGATATTTTTTACAATAAACATTGTAACATTTTCTGCAAAATCAGAATTTTTGGCAATTGGGAATTTAAAAATTGTAAGACAGGAGCCGCTAATTATAAAAAGGGAAGATTTGAATATTACGATTGAGAAAAATAAAACAATAAAGGTTGAAAGTGTTTATACATTTGAGAATATTGGGAATTATAATGTGAAATCGACGTTTATGTTTTGGCTGGATACGAATATTGAGAAGAGCTTAAAAGAGGATTTTAGCAATAAAAATACGAATAATCGGGGAAAATTTGTAAAAAATATAAAGTTTTTGACAGATTATAAAAAGGCACAAAATTTGAGGGCAGTTATAAAATTTGATGAAAATATTTATGAAAGTCAAGTTACAGATAGTATCCAGCGTGAATGGTTTGCCATTTCAAAGGTTATTCCGTCGATGGAAGAAGGGAAAATCGCTGTTTATTATGATTTGGTAAATACAAAATTTTCAAGAAATAAGGATTTTGTGTACAGTTTTGAGCTAGTTGACAATTTTTTTAATAAAAATAAGGCGGAAATATTGTATGTAAATGTTTATAATAAATCAGATTTAAAAATTGACAGTATAAATTTTAAAGACTATGAATTTAAGAATATTAGTAAAAATAGTGCAAAAGAGCATTATGAATTGCTTGAGGGTGGAGTAAACTTGGATGGAAAAATTTTAATAAAATTTAAGTAGGGTAAATATTGGTAATTTTGCCTGAAATGTAGTAAAATATACACAGATTAATTCAAATATAGAGAGAATCACAAAAATTGAAATGAGGGAAAAATGAGAATTATAGCAGGAACGTTGAAAAATAGGAGAATAAAGTCGAGGGAGGGGAGAGAAACCAGGCCAACACTGGAAAGGATAAAGGAGGCAATTTTCAGCATAATTGGAGAAAAAGTTGTGGATGCAAAGTTTCTGGACTTGTATTCAGGAACTGGGAATGTTTCATTTGAAGCACTTAGCCGTGGGGCAAAAAGGGCGATTATGATTGAAGAGGATAAGGAGGCACTTAGAGTAATTATTGAAAATGTGAATCATCTTGGCGTGGAAGAAAAATGCCGTGCTTATAAAAATGATGTTTTTCGAGCGATAGAAATTTTGGCAAGAAAAAGTGAAGCATTTGATATAATCTTTTTAGATCCGCCTTACAAGGAAAATATTTCAACAAAAACGATTGAAAAAATTTCAGAAGAAAATCTTTTGGAACGAGATGGAATTATAATTTCAGAACACAGCACGTATGAGAAAATGGCGGATAACATTGGTAATTTTGTGAAATACGATGAGAGGGATTACAATAAGAAGGTGGTTAGTTTTTATAGGTTTGAAGATTGAAAAAATAAAAAATAAGGAGAAATAAAAATGGCAGTAAAAAAACAAAGTTATGAAGAAAATATTACACAAATTGATGAAATTTTGGAAAAATTGGAAAGTGAGGAATTGTCGCTAGATGATTCAATTTCTGAATATGAAAAGGCGATTAAGCTTATTAAAGATTCTGAAAAATTGCTTGAAGCTGGGGAAGGGAAAGTTATGAAGGTGCTTGAAAAAAATGGAAAAGTGGAAATGGAAGAGTTTGAATAAAAATTAAAGATAGATTTTTGAAGGTATAGAAGCAGAATATTTAAAATTTTTGAGTTCAGTTTTTAAATAAATTTTATTTAAAATAAAAATTTGAGTGACGGGGGATAAAATGTTACGGGAATATTTGGAAGAGAAAAAGAAGGTTGTGGAGAATAGCCTGAGGGAATTACTTGGGAATTATAGGGGTAAATATCCTGAAAAATTGGCAGAGGCAATGGAATATGCGGTTATGAACGGAGGAAAGCGAATACGTCCTATTTTGATGTATATGATTTGTGATTTGTTTGAAAAAAATAATTGTAAAAGTTATGATAAAATTAAGGAAATTGCCGCTGCACTCGAGTTTATTCATTGCTATTCACTTGTTCACGATGATTTGCCAGCGATGGACAATGATGATTACAGACGTGGTAAATTTACAGTTCATAAAAAATACAATGAAGCAATCGGGGTTCTTGTGGGAGATGCTCTTTTGACGGAAGCCTTTGGAATAATTGCTAATTCTAAAAGTTTAGGGGATAAAAATAAAATTGAGATTATTTCAAGATTATCTGAATATGCAGGATTTTTTGGAATGGTCGGCGGGCAGTTTGTGGATATGGAGTCTGAAAATAAGAAAGTGGAAATTGACACATTAAAATATATTCACGCTCATAAGACTGGGAAATTACTGACTGCTGCGATTGAATTGCCGATGATTGCTTTGGATGTTGAAAGTGAAAAGCGTGAAAAAATGGTGGAATATTCAAAGTTGTTGGGAATTGCATTTCAGATTAAGGATGATATTTTAGATATTGAAGGGGATTTTGAGGAAATTGGTAAAAAATCGAATGATGTGGAAAATGAAAAAACTACTTATCCTAGCATTTTTGGATTGGATGAAAGTAAAAGGCTACTTCAGGAATATTTGGAAAAAGCAAGAAAAATTATTTCTGATGACTTTAATGGAAATCAGCTGTTTTTGGAATTGACAGATTATTTTGGAAATAGAAAAAAATAAATGGTTAAACAAATTGAAAATTATAATTTAAACGGGAGAAAAAATGTTTATCGAGAAGAAAAATTACTTTTATATTGAAGAATTTGAAAAATATGGAATAACAGCAGTTTATACCAAAAAAATTGCTGGAAATATGTCTGATTATTGTCCAATTGAAAATCAGGAAGAAGGAATACAGAAAAAAAATCGGAAAAAATTATTAAAGGAATTAGATTTGTCAAATAAACAGGAAGTTATGGCTTTTCAGACTCATTCTAACAATGTAAAAATTATTGATGAAAATACAGAAAAGTATTATTATGAAAAGCAAGATAATATTGACGGATTTTTGACAAAAAGGAAGGATATTGCGATTTTTACATTTTATGCAGATTGTCTGCCAATTTTTGTTTATGATAAGGAAAATCAAGTTATTGGGGTCTGGCATTCGGGATGGCCTGGAACGTTTAAAGAAATGATGAAATCTGGACTTCTGGAAATGGGAAAAAATTATGGAACAAAAGTTGAAAATGTGATAATGGCGTTAGGAATTGGAATTGGTCAGAAGGACTACGAAGTTGGAAATGAATTTCATGATAAGTTTGTGGAAAAATTTTGGAAAAATGATAAGGAAATTGTAGAAAAATCATTCTGGCTTAATGAAAAAACAGGAAAGTATCATTTTGACAATACAAAATTTAATGAACTTATGGCACTCAAACTTGGGATAAAACAGGAAAATTTGATTGTAGCAGATGAAAGTACATTTGATGAAAAATTTCATTCTTATAGAAGGGAAGGAAAAAACGCTGGAAGGGCTACAGCTATGATTAGTTTTAAATAAAAAAAGGGAGGGGACAAATTTATGAAAAAATTTTTATTTTTAGTATTTTTAATGATAGAAACAATAGGATTTTCAGTTAATTGCAATTGGTATACAGGGAATACAGAATCTGCAAGCAAAATGGTAGAACTGGTTAAAAATACAAAATTAACAGATAAAATTTATTGTGATGTAGAAAAAAATAAAATGGTATATGAAACAGAGGATAAAAATAATGATAGTTTTATGGAAGTAGGGTTAATTTATAACAAAGGAAGCAAAAAGGGGCTTACCTATATTGAAATTGCTAATTATTTGGATGAATTTGAAAAGGATGTAATTAAATTATATCCCTGGAAAAATTTGACAGAGTTAGAATATAGTAATTCTCCAGAATATTATAAATACAGAATGTATATTTACAGTCCTGAAAATAAGGATGAATTTATGATTTATATGATTCTTTATGATACAATAAATGGTGTATGGAAGCGTTTTTATAGTAAAGATTTTTGGAATAAAAATGATGAGAATGCTATTGAAATGATAGAAATTATGGAAAAAGCGGGAGCAAGGGCAACAGATGATATAGTTTATTAAAAAAGTGATTTTTAAGTAAAATAGTTTATAGAAGAGTTACACAATAATGAATAATAGGAGATAAATAATGAATTTTCTAGTAAAAATATGGATTTCATTCATTTTAGACTTAATTTTTGGAGATCCAGAGAAAATTATACATCCAGTTCAGATTATTGGAAAAATGATTACATTTCTGGAAAAAAGATTATATGGAAAAAAAGGAAGTTTTACTGGTGGAGCAATTTTAAATATTTTAGTAGTTGCAAGTACGTTTTTTGCTATGTATTTTCTAGTAAAATTAACAAAAATTAACAAAGTATTTGAAATAATTGAAATTTATTTGATGTATACGGTGTTTTCTGTAAAATCATTGGCTCGTGAAGGGAAAAGAGTTTATGGGATTGTAAAACTTGGAAATCTAAAAGTGGCAAGAGAAAAGTTATCTTACCTTGTTTCAAGAGATACTGAAAAAATGGATAAATTAATGATTATTAGAAGTACGATGGAAACTATTTCGGAAAATATGGTGGATGGAGTGATTACACCGATGTTTTATATGTTTTTAGGCGGACTCCCGCTAGCAATGACTTATAAGGCAATAAATACTCTTGATTCAATGGTTGGATATAAAAATGAAAGATATGCGAAGTTTGGCATGTTTTCAGCAAAATTAGATGATGTGGCAAATTTTATTCCTGCCAGAATTTCTGGAATTCTCATAACAACGGCAAGTTATATTTTAAGATATAATTATAAAAATGCCTGGAAAATATTCAAAAGAGATAGAAAAAATCACGCAAGTCCAAATTCTGCTCATCCAGAAAGCGCTGTAGCTGGAGCACTGGGAGTTCAGTTTGGTGGAAAAGTTTCATATTTTGGAAAAGAAGTAAAAAAGCCGACAATTGGAGATAAATTAAAAGAATTTAGATTAGATGATATAAAAAAAAATATATTATTAATGTATATGACAAGTTTTGTCTCAATCTGCTGTTTTTCTACAATTTATTTAGTTTATTTAATGTTATAAATTTTAAATTACATTTAAGTTTTGTGTACACAAGGGGTTAAGACCCCTTGCTAAATCAAAAACTATTTATAAATAAACAACAAGATTTCCCTTAATAATTTACAAGCTAATGCTGTAGATTGCCCAGATTGATCATATACAGGCGACAATTCATTCATATCAAGTCCAACAATATTTAACTGAGAAATTTTTTCTATTGCCTTATGAAGTTCCACAAAAGTGACTCCTCCCGCTTCAGGCGTTCCAGTTCCTGGAAACTCAGATGGATCAAGCACATCTAGATCCAATGTAAAGTATACTGGTTTCCCTTTCAATTTTTCCACAACTTCATCAAGTCCGTCAAAATTAAATTTTGTCGTGTGAAGATGTTCCTTTGCAAACTTCCATTCATCTCTTTCTCCACTTCTTATTCCAAATTGAAAAATCTTACCATCTCCAACAATATCCCAGCATCTTCTAATTACAGAAGCATGCGAATAATACTGCCCTAAATATTCATCTCGCAAGTCAGTATGCGCATCAAACTGTATAATATGCAAATCTGGATATTTCTCAGCAACTGCCTTCACAGAGCCCAATGTTACTGAATGTTCTCCACCAATCATAAACGGAATTTTCCCATCCTTCAAAATTTTTGCCGTTTCATCTTGAATATCATGTAGCGTACTTTCCGAATTTCCAAACGAAAGCTCCAAATCTCCCCCATCAAAAACATTTATATCTTCCAAATCCTTATCCTGATAAGGACTATAAGTTTCTATCCCAAAACTCTCATTTCTCATAACCGCCGAAGCAAACCTAGTCCCTGGCCTAAATGAAGTTGTGCTGTCAAACGGTGCTCCAAAAATAACTATTTTACTCTCCTTATACTCATTATCGCAGCCTCTGAACCTCCCATGACTAAAGTCGCAGGGTTCTAAAATCTTTAAAAATATTTAAAAATTTTCTAAGAAGTTTGATAGCTTTACACTACCCTTATTCTTTTAGGTGT
Source organism: Leptotrichia wadei (assembly GCF_007990445.1). Lineage (NCBI taxonomy): Bacteria > Fusobacteriati > Fusobacteriota > Fusobacteriia > Fusobacteriales > Leptotrichiaceae > Leptotrichia > Leptotrichia wadei. Next base: position 539,671 of record NZ_AP019841.1, on the reverse strand, counting down.
GTTCAGCTCACCTCTATTGTATAGGATACTTAAATCCACAACTTTACTTTTTCTTAATATATTTAATGCTCCGTTACAATCTGCATTTAATTGATAGCCTTTTCTTGTTTGATATAGCCCTCTTTTTATTCTTTTTCCACTGAATATATATTCTTGCGGATTTTCTTTATCATATATCTGGATTTCATCTCCATCAAAGAAACTTGCTTTTGATGTATAACTCTCTTCTTGTAGCTTTAATTCTATTCCATATAGTTTACATAGATATATTAATTTATCTCTTAATTTTCCATATGGTATATTCACAAAATTTTGATTATTTATACTTCCTATATTTGAATTTCTTTGAAAATCCTCATTATATCCCAGAACTATTTTTCCTATATCATTATTAAGACAATAATTTACAATTATTCTTGCTGCTTTTGAAAGATAATCATTTATACGATTATTTCTCTTTCTAGTTATTCTCTTTTGCCTTAATGTTGTTCGGGAGGTCTTTTGCTTATCTTTAATGCTTTGCAATTTTGCATTTATCTTATTATAGTATTGATTTATTGATTTTAATTTTCTACCATCTATTATGAATGAAGCTCCAGCATTTGTAACACAAGTACAAAGATTGTCTATACCTAAATCAATTCCTAGTGCATTTTCTTTATTTAATTCCCTTTGAACTTCTTCTACTTCATATGTATATTGAACTTCAAAGTACCTAGAATGTTGTTTTGGTATTATTCTAATCTCTTTTATTTTCTTGTCTTTTAATACTGGTGGTAGCTTAATTTTAACTTCCTGATGAGTTTTCTTAAACAAATTTGAATAAGGAACTATCAGCATACCATCTTTTAATCTAACAAATCCTATAACAAGAGTTGTAAATCCATCTTTAGCAAGATAATTAGGTAATTTTATTTTACCATTATATTGACCATTCTTAACAAGTTTTAAAAGTCCAAAAAATGATTTGAAACTTCCATCTACTTCTTTTAGAATTTGTTGAGCCATATTAGAATTTAACTTCTTATAGTTCTTACTATTTTTAAGCATTTTATAGTTTTCATTATAACTTAAATACTTTTTCTTATTAAAATAGTATTGTCTAATATTATATATAGCTTCATTAGTTAAGTTCTTGGCTATATGAGATAAATATTTTAAATTTCTAAACTCTTTTTTACTAAGATGTTTTACTTGTTGTTTTAATGTTAAATACATATATAATCACCTCCTTTTTATCAGAGATATTATACCATATATTCTACATGTTATCTATTAAAAAGTAATATTTTTTATTTATTTTTAAATATTTTTAAAGTTTTTAAAACCCCACAACAGTGGGAAGTGTCGTTCACATAAGTGCGCTACTACTTATGTAGTTCTCAAAGATTTTATATCTTATGAACTTCTTGTTATCTCTAACAAGCACAGACTATATCTTATCCATAGTGTATCTCAACACCTTAGGCGAAACCACTTCCAATACCTATCGCTTGTATTGTACTCCCCTCACGAGGGATAGTCGTTGAACTTTCCTTTTCAGGCTTAGCTGCTGATTGTCTATTATTATAATGTTTAGGATTTAACCTTGCACCATCTAGTATATTTTTTCTGCTTTCGCCACCATCACACTTATACCGTATTCTCACTTAGGTATTATGTTGTGGTCATACTAGCTTTAAGAGTTCCCAGCAATTCAGTTTCTTTGTTGCACGGTTTTGCTCCGTGTCTACATACAAGTTTCCCTATATGCTTACTAAAATTTTCGTGCAATTCATCTCATGACTAAAGTCGCGAGTGTTCTTGCACTATTTAATAAACGTATGTATATTCTTACTTTTCATAATCAATTCTCCTTCTTATTTTTTTTGCTTTTTGCCAAGAAATCTTGACCCGTTAAATTTTTATATTTTTTTCTTTTTTGATTCTAATCATTTATCAATTCTTTCACATAATTTGGCAACGCAAACGCTCCTTTATGCAATTCCGTATTATAATATCTAGTTTTTATCCCAAACTTATTCCATTCATCATCCTTCAAGTCTTTTACAGGATTATATTTTTTTGAAGCAAATCCAAATAGCCAATGTCCTGATGGATATGTCGGTATATGCAGCTGATAAACTGTTGCAAACGGAAAAACTGCCCTTAACTGTTTATTTGCTCTTGCTGTTGCTTTAGCATCCGCCTCATAATAGGGACTTTCGTGCTGATTCACAAGAATTCCGTCATCTTTTAGCGCATTAAAGCAGTTTCCATAAAATTCCCTCGTAAACAAATCTTCTCCAGGCCCAAACGGATCAGTTGAATCCACAATTACAATATCATATTCATCTGTCTTGGAACGTACAAATTTCAATCCATCCTCGTAATAAATACAAACTCTTTCATCATCCAGCTTATTCGCTGTCTTAGACAAATATTTACGGCAAACATCAACAACCATCTTGTCAATTTCCACCATATCAATTCGCTCAATATGTTCATATTTTACAAGTTCACGGACAGTCCCGCCATCTCCAGCGCCAATTACCAATATTTTCTTAGCTTTAGGATTTACTGCCATCGGAACATGTGTTATCATCTCATGGTAAATAAACTCATCCTTTTCTGTCAGCATCATAAATCCATCCAGCGTCAAAAACCGCCCAAATTCCTGCGATTCAAAAATATCAATCCGCTGAAAATCACTTTTCACACTGACTAACTGCTTATCAACCTTTATAGAAAACCGAACATTTTTTGTATGCTCTTCTGTATACCATAATTCCATCTGCTACACTCCTTTCAATTTATATTACCTACTTTTTATAATTTTATTCTATTTTTTATACTAAATTAAACATTTTTCAAATAATTTTCCTTAGTTTTAACTCTATTTAGCCATCCAGTTAAAAAATCACTTTGAGTTGGATTACTTTTGGCAAGGGACTTATAGTATTCACGTTGTAAATTATGATAAACCGTTAAAAATTTAGCTGGATTAACTTCATTTAAATATTTTAACGTCATAGGCCCAACTGCTCCATCTACACTAATTACATTTTTACCATAAACCTTGTTCACAGCCTCCTGAGCCTTTTTAATTCCATATCTCCCAGCATTTACTGAAAAATCAAATATACTAAGCGCTATTTTATCATTTTTTATCTTATCTAATTTTTTTGCCTTATAATATTTTTCCTCATAAATTTTTTCAGCCATTGCCTTCGTAAAATCCTTCATACTTCCCTTATAACCACATTCTCTAGCCTTCTCTTTAGTAATTCCATATTTTGTTTCTCCGCCTTTATCATTTCTGTCATTAGAATAACTGCCTTCAACTAGTAAAATGTAATTAAAAAATTTCAAAAATCTGCTATCAGCCATTTTTATTTCCTTCTTTCATCAATTTCTCTATCTTAATACTAAACCCTATTTAAAAACAGGAGTTTTATTTTATATCATTTAATAAAAAAAGATCTTAATTCATAATTAGCCTGCTGTTTAACAGGAAATAATATTAGAATAGAATTAGAATTCTCACTCCAAAACAACATTTATCTTTTCAACATGCATATCTTCAGTTCCCGTAAGCAAACATCCCTTTTCCTTCGCATATTCAATATAATTTATAATTTCCTCCGTAATTCTCTCTCCTGGCGCTAAAATCGGTATACCAGGCGGATAAGCCATAACAAATTCACCACTTATTTTCCCAGCACTGTCTTTTATAGGAATCATTTCCTTTTCTGAGTAAAAGGCTTTTTGTGGCGGAAGCACAACATCAGGATTTATATATTCATGATCGAACATTCCCGTTGAATCTTTTGAGTAAAGTCTCTTAATTTCGGCAAGTGATGAAATTAGCCGTTCTATTTCCAATCCTCTATCTCCAGCTGAAATTATTGCCAAAATATTTCCCAAATCTCCAAATTCAATTTGAATTTCATAATCATCCCGCAGAATATCATATACTTCAATTCCAGCTAGCCCTATATCCTTTGTATATACAGACAATTTTGTCGTATCAAAGTCATAAACCGAATCTCCGTCAATTAATTCCTTCCCATAGGCATAATATCCGCCCAGTTTATTAATTTCACTTCTAGCATATTCTGCAAATCTAACTGTCTTTTCAAAAAGTTCTCTTCCGTTTATTGCCAAATTTTTTCTTGCTACATCAAGCGAAGTCATAAGCAAATATGAAGCGCTTGTAGTTTGAGTTAAATTTATAACTTGCCGCACATAATCGGCATTTATTCGCTCACCACTTAATAAAATTGAACTTTGCGTTAAAGAACCACCTGTCTTATGCATACTAATCGCTGCCATATCTGCACCAGCCGCCATTCCTGAAATGGGCAAGTTTTCATCAAAGGAAAAATGTGCTCCGTGTGCTTCATCAACCAGCACAAGCATATTATTCTCATGCGCTAATTTCACAATAGATTTTAAATCCGAGCAAATTCCATAATAAGTTGGATTATTTACCAAAATTGCCTTAGCATCAGGATTTGCACTAATTGCCTTTTTTACATCGTTAATCGACATTCCAAGCGATATTCCCAATTTTTTATTAAGTCCAGGATTAATATAAACTGGAATTGCTCCACAGATTACCATCGCATTAATAGCGCTTCTATGAACATTTCTCGGAATAATAATTTTATCCCCGGCCTTACAAGTCGCCATAATCATAGCCTGTACCGCTCCAGTAGTTCCGCTCACCATAAAATAAGCCTCTTTCGCCCCAAAAGCCTCCGCCGCTATTTCCTGCGCCTCTTTAATAACCGAAGTCGGATGGCATAAATTATCCAGCGGCTTCATCGAATTAACATCCATCTGCATCGCTTCCAGCCCAATAAAATCTCTAAATTCCTTATTTCCACGTCCTCCTTTATGTCCTGGCACATCAAATCTCACAACCCTGTTGGAAAGATGATTTTTCAATGCATCAAAAAGAACAGTCTTATTCTGTCTGTCTTTATCAATATTTTTGCCCATTTTTCAACTCCTTCCATATTTTTTTTTATTAAAACTATTTAAAATGATCAAATATAAAAAATATATTTTTTGAATACATGATTCAAGTATAAAATAATTTTAATAAATATTCATTCCGCTATAAATTTCAATCATTTCCTTTCTAAGTCTATCTGTAATTTCCAGTCTTTTTTTCGGTGCAATTTCATAAACATCCTGATTAAAAAGATAGTTTTGCAATTCGATTTCCTTTATAAGCATTTTTGTATGAAAAATGTTTGACTGATAAACATTTACATCAATTGCATCGTAAATTTTTAACTTTTCAGGCTCAATATAATCCTGAATAGAAGTTATATTATGATCTGTAAAAAATTTCTTTCCTGAAATATCCCTTGTAAAACCTCGTATTCTGTAATCAATTGTGATTATATCAGAATCAAAGCTGTCTATTAGATAATTTAGCGTATTTAATGGTGAAATTTCTCCGCAAGTTGCAATGTCAATATCTACCCTAAAAGTGGAAATTGAATTATCTGGATGGTATTCTGGAAAAGTATGCACTGTTATATGGCTTTTATCCAAATGAGCATGAACTGTATCTGTATCCTGGCTTGCATTTTCTCCTTCTTCTTTACTATTTTTATTTTTCTCAATTTTTTCAGTTTCCCTATCTTTCCCAATTTCCTCAAAGAATGGTTTTCCTCTATTACAAGACTTGTCAATATTTTCAGGATTTATTCTTTCCTCTGCAATTAAAACATTTACAGATGCCCCTTGCGGCTCATAATCCTGCTTTGAAATGTTTAGAACCTGCGCTCCTATCATTTCTGCCACACGAATAAGTATTTTTGTAAGCCTCTCTGAATTATACTGTTCATCAATATATGCAATATAATCCTTTTGCTCTCTTTCTGTTTCGGCATAACAAATATCATAAATATTAAAACTTAACGTTTTCGTTAAATTATTAAATCCATACAGCTTAATTTTATTTCTTTCCAACTCATTCATCACTTCCTCTCTTATTCTCTCATGAATTTCCTTTGCAACGATACAAGAAAATTAGTTATAATGTCAAAAATCCATATATTCCCCTATATTTTGCTTACAATTTGTAATATATTTTTCCGCCAAATTATAACATTTATACACAATTTTTACAATGAAAATTATAAAATGATTTTCCTCTTACAACTAAAAAAAATCACAGCTAAATTAATAACTGTGAATTTAGATTTTAAGACAACTTATTTTTTATATCTATTAACTTTATAAAACCATCCTATACTTAACTATTCTATTCTCGCATCCCATTACATAAATCTCATTTTCAATCACGCAAATTTTTACAATTCTTTCCTTTAATATTTTTTCCTGCATTAAAATATTAAATTTTACATCTGTAATTATTAATTCTCCATTTTCAAGTCCGATAAAATATTTCCCTTCAAACTCTTCAATGTATGTTATTTTTCTATCTGAAATTTTTATCGAATTATAAAGTTCCTGATCCAGAATATTCCATATTTCAACCTCGCCATCTTCTGTTCCTGCAAAGTATTGGAGTCCAACTATTTTTGAATAGGCATGATTATTTTCTGTTTTTACTTCAAATATTTTTTTTAATCTGTTTTCAAAAATACTTATTGTATTTATTTGCTTATGATCTTCCCTAAATTTTATTATAACATTTTCTCCACTTGTGAATATTTTATAACTCCCATTTTTTCTACATTTTGAAAGTTTTGTGAAAATTAATTCTCTTGTATCGACATCATAGGAAAAAAGAATATTATCTTTAATATAGACAATCCTTCCGCTTGTTATAAAATTCATAACTTGAATTATATCTCCCATGTCAAATACAAGTTCTACTATTCTTTTTTTATTTCCATCACATTTATATACTTTCCCGCTTGGAGTAGAAACAAAAAATATACTGGAAACAAATAATTGATTTTTTTCCTTTATATATTTTATAATTTCACAATTTTTTACTTTCCCTCCACTTTCCTTTTCAAATTTTCCCTTGTTAAAGTATATTAATTTTTCTCCCGTTGTTATAATTCTCTTATTTACAGGTTCAACGCCAAAATCATTTATTTTGGTCTTATAGTTTATGTTTTCTTCTAAAATTAATTTCATAGATCCCCTTAATTAATACACTATATCTTCTGTTGGAAGATAACCGGCATTTTTCAAAACCCGTTGCATATTTTCACTTGTTTTTGAAAAAATTTCATTGTTATAATAAATTTTCCAATCTCCATCAGGCTTTGCTGTATCATAAATATATTTAAACAGCATATAGGTATCTCCCCTCTTGGCATCATAAACATATAGTCTGTAAGTATAATATCTTGGTTTGTTTTTTTTATCCTTTTCTGGTATATTTGTTGGAAGCAATTTTAAAATATCAGACTGAAAATCAGCCAATATATTAAAAATATTTTCATAAGTCAATTCTTTTTTTTCTCTTAAATTATAAAGCAGTCCAATTTCTATATTTCCTATTCCAACATAATATGTCATATAATCATTTTCAACATCACAATAAATATCTCCCTTTAATTGTGAATGATTTATCAAATCAATTTCTTTAGATACGTAGATATTTGGATTCTTAATCCATTTACATAAACTTTTACTTTTGCTTGCATTTGTATTTGAAAATGAAATTCCTGACACTAATAAAGCAAGCAATACTATTAATTTTTTCACTTTTCCTCCTAAAACTGCAATTATTATACTAAAATTTTTTTAAATTAAACTCAAAGATTATAATTATTCTATTCAAACTTTATTTTTTATTCTAACTAATTTAAATATAAATATTAAATATTTGAACATATCTCAAGTATCAAGTATATATTAAAAGTTTATCATATTTCTTTGTTAATTTCAAGATTAATAATTATGAACGATAAAATCGAGTTTAATTAATACTTTAATCACTAAAAAAGAAAATCAAATTAATGATTTTCTAAATTTTAAATTAAATATGAATTATATTAAGTATACTCATAAGAATTGGTACAACTAATATAAATAAAATCGTACTTGTAGTTACTACATTTGTAGAATATCCAATATCTCCGTCAGTTTCATTTACCAAAATAGGCAATGCTGCAAATACTGGCGCTGCCGACTGAATTACAAAGGTTTTTATTTCCAGGTCATTCAAATGCACATAATGTCCTGCAATTTTCAAAAGCACAATCATGACAATTGAAGAAAATACAAATCTCCCAAGCAAAGCCAAATTTGTATCCAAATCAAATCTAATACTATGAAGCCCTGCATCCGCCAATACAATCCCAATATACAGCAAAGCAAGCGGTGTCACAATACTTCCAAGATACTTAGTAGTTTCCACAATCGGCGTCATAACTTTTATTCCCGAAAGAAGCACAACGAATGCGATAACAAAAGCAATAAGCGGTGGTGACAATAACTTTTTCAGGTTAAATCCGCCTTTCCCATCTCCACTTCCTGCATCCATTGGATCATTTGCCAAAAGCATATATCCCAAAGTCCATATTGACACTGTATTAGTAATGTAATACATCAAATAATACTTTGAAGCCGCTTCCCCAAAAAGAGCCATATTCAAAGGAAGTCCAATAAATATCGTATTTGCATTGACTACAGCATTATAAAATACTCCACGTCTTCCATCTCGCATTTTCACTATCTTTATAACTACAAAGGCTGCAACATATCCAATAATCACTGAAGCAAATGTAAAAATTAAACGGTTTGACACTTCCTTCAGGGCATCCATATTTAAATATTTTAAAACTGAATAAAATATTGAACAAGGCAAGGCCACATTTGTTATAAGTTTTGACACATTTTCACTAAATGTATGATGAAACCAGTGTCTTTTTTTCAAAATATATCCAATTGCAATCATAACAATGATGGGAAAAATACTTCCCAGCGATTTCAAAAAAATCATTTTTTAATTCCTTTCTTTATTATTAAATTTATTAAAAAAGCCAAATTTACAAACTAAACAAGGCAAGAACTTAAATTACTTCTTGCTTCAAATGTGCTACGAAGTCCTCCATTTGGAAATGATGAAGCATATCAGGATCTTCCTTTATCAAATTGCTTCCTGAAAATTTATAAATAAGCTCTTCATTTTCCATAAATCCTTACCTCTTTCTTTTTTGCATCTTTCTTATGGATCAGTTTTTTCACTCTCCACTTTTATAAATATAAGTTTATTATACAATGCTAGAAAATATAAGTCAAATAAAAATTTCTTTATCCTTTTTTTCCTTTTTAAAAATAATAAAATAATACAATTTTTCACAACCGAAATCACAAGTATCTTTGAGCTAACTAATAAAAAACATACTTACAAAAAAGTACGTTATTCATATTAGATAAAATAAATGTTAAAATAACAATTAAGAAACATATAAAAATCAGGAGAAGATAAAATGAAAGACTTAACAAAAGGAAACGAATTAAAAACAATAATTTATTTTTCTTTGCCAATTTTAATAGGAAATTTATTTCAGCAGATTTACAATATTTCAGACACAATCATTGTGGGAAATTTTTTAGGAAAGGAAAGCCTTGCGGCTGTAGGCTCAAGTTATCAAATTAATGTACTTATAATAACTGTTTCTATAGGTATTTCATTAGGGACAAGCATTCTAATTTCCCAATATTTTGGTGCAAAAGATATGGAAAATTTGAAAATCACGGCAAATACAGGATTTATTTTTTCCATAGTTTTATCTCTTATTGTTACAACATTAGGTTTTTTACTGTCAAATAATATTTTAATTTTAATTAATGTTCCGCAAAAATTGTCACTGGAGGCAAATATCTATTTAAAAATTATTTTTATTGGAGTTGTCCCAACTTTTGGTTATAATTCCCTCACAAATACACTAAAAGGCATAGGTGATTCAAAAACACCGACTTACATCTTAATTACTTCCGTAATTTTAAATATTATCTTAGATATATTTTTTGTAGCAGTACTAAACTCTGGAGTTGCTGGAGCTGCAATTGCAACTGTTATTTCACAGTTTATTTCCTTTTTTCTTTGTTTATTTTACATAAAATTTAAATATCCAAATTTAATTTTTAAAAAATATTATTTCAACTTAAATTTTAATATTTTAAAAGAAATACTGATTATTGGAATGCCAGCAATGTTACAGCAAGTTTTAATCAGCCTAGGATTTATTGTCATTCAAATTCTTGTAAATGGATTTGGAACAGACTGTATTGCAGCTTTTATTTCTGCTTCCCGAATTGATTCCTTCGCAGAATTGCCATCCATAAATTTAGGACAGGCGTTGATGACTTTTACAGCTCAAAATTATGGAGCCAAAAAAATAGATAGAATAATTAAAGGTGGAAAAGATAGCCTACTTTTAGGAATCTCATTTTCCATCATAATCTCAATTATTATTTTTATTTTTCCAGCATTCTTTATTTCAATATTTAACCGAAATCCCGAAGTGATTTTTATAGGAAATCAATATTTACGTATAATTTCAGCATTTTACGTAATTTTCTGCACAATGCAAATACTAAATGGATTGCTACTAGGCTACGGAAAATCCTTAGTTCCACTAATAGCCTCTATTACTTCATTTTGTATGTTTCAAGTGCCTCTAGCCATTTTACTTTCCAAAACATCGTTAGACTATAACGGAATTTGGATTGCCGCACCGATAGGCTGGACAGGAGGACTGCTAATTCGAGTGTGGTATTTTATAAAAATTTCTAAAAAAATATAGAAAAAATAAAAAAATTATAGTAAAATCAAGATTATTTGGTGTTTTTTAAAATTTCAAATAATTTCATTGAAAGGAAAATTTATATGGAAGAAAAAATTTACACTTGTCCACTGGAATTAACTCAAAAAATATTATCAAAAAAATGGACAGTCATCATATTATGGCTTTTAAGACACGGAAAAGTCAGAACAAAAGATTTCAAAAATCAAATAAAAGGCAGTAACGAAAAAATGATTATCGAGCACCTGAACTATTTAATTGAAGAAAAACTCATCGAAAAAAGGGAATATGATGTTTACCCAAAAAAGACAGAATATGTTCTTACAGAAAAAGGAAAAGATTTGCTGCCTATTTTGGAACTTATGCAAAGTTATGGAGAAAAATATTATGTTTAAGAATTTCTATTTTTATTTAAAAATAAGGGGTTTTAAACTGACCCCTTGCTAAATTTACATAAAATTCCTATTCTTACTTTTCCCAATTAATTTTAAATTGTTCCTGCGTAGTGATTCCATCTTTCTGTTATTTCATTAGATTTAAAACTAGCAGCTTTATATTTATTATTATTAGTATTCCATTTCGTTCCTCTATAATTACATCCTGCATTCATTTCCAAATCATCATCATTCCCATTATAAAGATCAAAAATTTGTCTAATCTGACTGATTTCTTTTAAGTAATATTTATATGCATCATCAACTTCTGTATAAGTTACCTCTCTAAAACTTTTATCAGTTCCTGGCATTATCCCTCTATCGACTTTCTCTATTTCATTAACCAAACTGCAATAATCTTTATAAGCATTATTCACTTCAGGATTACTATAAAAATTCACTCCATCTACATAAAGTTTATCTAACCATGGAGTGGTAGTATCTTCAAAAGTTGAAGTTTTTGAATCATCCTTTAAATATGTATATCCATTTATTGTTTCATGATCACCATAAATTTTTCCTGATAAATTTTTCACTGTCAAAGACACCATAACTGCCATTATTATAAAAAGTATTACTCCAATAACTATTAATATAACATTAATCCCGCTATTGCTATTAGTAGCAGCATTTCCATTTTGACTATTATAATAATTATTACCAGTATTATTTCTATTTTGACCATTACCACTATAATTATTACCAGAACTTCCCCCAGCCTTTTCACTCATTCTTTTCCTTATCATCTCTATCCGTGGATTTTCTGACCAATAGTTCTTTGCTTCATCCAAATATTTTACAGCCTCATTAAATCTAAAGTTTTCTATAGCATTTAAAGCCCTGTCACAAGCAGCTTCACTTAATCTTTTCGTATCATTATTATCATTTTCATACGCTTTTTGTGATCCATTTGAACTGTTTGTAATATTATAAGATATTTTATTTGCTTCACAAAATCCTATAAATACATTTTTAGCTTCCTTTTCACTGCTCAGTATATTTTTTATATTATTAAAATTGTCACTCTTCTCAGTTGAAATTTGCTTATCAGTTATTTCATAAATAGACTTTATTTCTTCCAATTCTTTTTTTACTTCTATATATTTCAAATATTTAAGATATTCATCATATTCATTCCTTTTAGCACCGTTTCCAAATATCTTCTCACATTCAGTAAATAACTTTTTCTTAGCCGAAGTTTCATTATCAGATTTTATTAATTTTTTTCTTTTTTCTTTAATAGCCTCAATAATTCCTCTTGCATCCAATCTTCCAGCATTTATATTTTCAGAATCAAGAAACTCGTACAAATTCTTCTTATCCAATATTTTCAAATTTTGCTCAACTGTTAAAAATTCATATTTTCTATTAATACATTCACAATAATTTTTGTATATTTTTTCATCATACAATTCTATCTTGCCATTTTCTTCGATTCGTTTTTTAATCAAATCTTCTTTTCTTTTAATCCTAGCTGCTATCTCTTGTATTTTTTCTGATGTAATTATGCTTCCCTCAAAAAATCTCAAAAATTTATCTATTGGCTCAAACAGCTTATTTTGTGCATCTTTAATCAATTCTTTTCTCTTTGCGCTATTAAGCATCTCGCTTTCTATAACACCATGTTTTAAAAGTTCACCATAATTTTTATATTTTGTACCATTTAACGGATCAGTTTCTTTTCTTAACCATTCCTTCCTTTTTTCCTCTATTCTAGCTTTTATTTTCTCCTCATTTTCTTCAGCAGCTGGATAATATTCCAGTCCCAGTATTTCATACCAGTTGTATTCAATTTCATTTCTGTCTGCCATCTCTTTTTCTCCTTTAATTTATTACTAAATATTTATCCAAAATATTTTTTCTAATTAAAGTATAATCAAATTTCTTTAAATCAAATAAAATTATGAACACTTTCATTTAATATTGATTCCTATAATTATTATAATAATCATCTATTTCCTTTCTTTCAAATTCTCTTGCCTTGTACTTGGAATTTGCCGTATTCCAACGAGTTCCTTTATAAAAGCATCCAGATTCCGGCTCTATTACACTATCATTCCCATTACTTAACAAGAAAACGACCTGTCTCATTTGTGCTATTTTCTGTAAATATTCCTTGTATGCATCGTCAACTTCTGTGTATGTAGCCTGTCTAAATGGAGTATTTGTTCCTGGAACAATTCCATCATCTACTTTTACAATTTCATTTACTGCATTGCAATATTCTGTCTTAATATTTTCATAAGCAGATGAGTTATCACTTACACCTATCATTCCTTCTTCATATCCAAGATCTCTTTTTGAAAATGTTGAACCTTTTCCATCATCCTTTAAATAAGTATATCCATTTCTTGTTTCGTGATCAGGATCTACAGGCTGTATATTATTACTATTATTTTCGTAAGTTGTTCCTGAAGTTGAACCAGTCCCATCTGAAAAATTATTTGCATCCCGAGTTGTTCTTTCAGATGAACGATTATTATTAGAATAGTTTGGTAATAAATTTTTCGCTGTTAAAAATATCATAACTGCCATTATTATAAAAAGTATTACTCCAATAACAATTAATGTGATATTAGTCCCACTTCTATTTTGGTTGTTATTACTGTAATAATTATCAGGACTTGACCCCGCTTTTTCATTCATTCTTTTTCTTATCATCTCTATCCGTGGATTTCCTGGCCAATAATTTCTTGCCTCATTCAAACATTTTACAGCTTCATTAAATCTAAAATTCTCTATGGCATTCAAAGCCCTTTCACAAGCAGCTTCACTTAATTTTTTTAATTCATTATTGTCATTTTTATATGTATTTTGCGGTCTATTTGTATCTTTTGAACTATTTGAGATATTATAAGGTATCTTATTTGCTTCACAAAATCCTATAAATATATTTTTAGCTTCCTTTTCACTATTCAATATATTTTTTATATTATTAAAATTATCATTTTCCTTATTCGATACTTGTTTATCAGTAACTTCATAGATAGTTTTTATTTCTTCCAGTTCCTTTTTTACGTTTATATATTTTAAATATTTCAAATATTCATCGTATTCTTTCCTTTTTGCTACATCTCCAAATATCTTTTCACATTCAGTAAATAATTTTTTCTTGGCAGAAGTTTCATTATCAGATTTAATCAAATCTTTTCTCTTTTCTTTGATATTTTCAATAACTCTTCTTGCATCTAATCTATTCACATTTATATTTTCAGAATCTAAAAACTCATACAAATCTTTCTTATCCAATATTTTTAAATTTTGCTCAACTGTTAAAAATTCATATTTTCTGTTAATATATTCGCAATAGTTTTTATAAATTTTTTCATCATACAATTCTATTTTACCATTTTCTTCAATTCGCTTTTTAATCAAATCTTCTTTTCTTTTAGTCTTTTCAGCTATCTCTTTTATCTTTTTCGACGTAATTATACTTCCTTCAAAATACTTCAAAAATTTATCTATTGGCTCAAACAGCTTATTTTGCGCATCTCTAATCAATTCTTTTCTTTTTGCACTATTAAGCATCTCGCTTTCTATAATACCATGTTTTAAAAGTTCACCATAATTTTTATATTTTGTACCATTTAACGGATCTGTTTCTTTTCTTAGCCATTCTTTTCTTTTTTCTTCTATTTTAGCCTTTATTTTCTCCTCATTCTCTTCAGGAACCGGATAATACTCCAAGCCAAGTATTTCATACCAGTTATATTCAATTCTATTTCTATCTGCCATTTCTTTTCTCCCATGATTTCTTGAAAATATTTTTCCCAATTAAAATATACTCAAACTTCTCTAAATTACATTTATAATTTTTCAAAAAATATAAAACAGAATTAATAAAAGAAATTTGAGTAATTTTAATTACGTTTAGTTGTAACTTATAAATTTAACTTATTCAAAAACTATATATTTAAAGTTTATCAAAAAATTTTCTAAAGCAAGGGAGTATTGAACTTTTATAAAAAGATTCTGATTATTAAATATTTTTTTTAATAATATTCAAAAACTACTTCTATTTTCAGAAACAAAAGACCCTTTACCAAATTTTTTAAAATTATAAAATTATTGAATAAGCCATTAATTAACTGGAACTTATAGAACTACTATTCCTTGTGAACGTCGTTTTATTTTTTCCAATTCTTCTTCTGACATTACACCTTTTGTTTCCATTCTTACATTTACTTCTCTATTTCCAGTTTTGTCTACTCCCTTAACATCCAAGATTCCTTCTTTATTTAATTTCAGAGTAACTTCAACCGGTGCCCCTTGTGAAAGTCCTGCCGGAAGTTCTAATACTGCTTCCCCAATTTTTAAATCATCATCAACATTAAAATATTCATCCATGTAATCATTTTCATAAATCTCTATATTTGCTGTACTCTGATTATTGACATTAGTTCCAAAAATTTGAGAAACAGTTACAAATCCATTATTCATAGGCTCATTTTTTACTATCATATTGTAACATTTTTCTTCATTGTTATGAATTATCTTTATTGCAAAACTTTTCGTTGTAGCTATTACAATTTGTCTAGCAGCTCCACCAATACTCATCATTTCAGGCGATACTGACAAATCTTCCTTATAATCACTTGCACTTAATTCCTTTTCATCTCCATTAACTGATACTTTCACTTCCTCATCAGAATTAAAATCATGACCTGCAAGACTCTTTTGATTATTTACGTAAACATTTACAGCATGAATAGCGGCTCCTTTGGCAACAGCTTCATCTGGCTCAAGAATTTTTATTTCAGATTCTTTAAAGTTTTCTGTCAACATGCTTTTTACTTGCGGCATTCTTGTAGAACCACCAACTAAAAGTATTTCATCAATTTTTTGGTATCCTTTATTTTTAGCCACCTCAATAGCTTCCTTCGTTTTATTTAAAGTTTCATAAAGCAATGTAGAAGTTATTTCATCAAATTTTTCTCTTGTTACAGAAATTTTTGATCTTTTCCCATTTACTTCCAGCATATCACTAGCTTGATTTTTTGAAGTCAGCTGTTTTTTCATCTTTTCAGCCTTTAATCTCAAATCTTGTATTGCATATTCATCAAATTCAACTTCAGCTCCAACATTTTCTGTAAATTGATTAGCCAAATATCTTATTAAAACTTCATCCCAGTTTCTTCCACCTAAGTCATGATCACCATCTGAACAGATAACTTCAATCTTATCAGAACTTATTCTCATAATCGTTACATCAAATGTTCCTCCACCAAGGTCATATATTAAAATTGTTTTTTCATTTTGCTCCTTTGCACATCCATAGTACAAAGCTGCCGCTGTAGGTTCGCTTATAATTTCCAATACATTTAGTCCGGCTATTATTCCTGCATTTTTAGTTGCTGTACGTTCTGCTGTTCCAAAATAAGCTGGACAAGTTATTACCACATCTTTAACTTCAACTCCTAACTGTTCTGAGGCATCTTTAGCCAATTTTCTCAAAATATATGATGATATCTCCTCTGGTGTCTTATCTTCATAATTATATCTAATTGCAAAGTCCGTTTTTCCCATCAATGTTTTTACCAACATGGAAGTTGTGTCTGGATTTAAAACGGCTTCAGCCTTTGCATCATTTCCAACAATTACATTATCCCCTTCAAATGCAACTACAGATGGTGTAATATTTTCACCTTCATTATTTTTAATTACTTCCGCTCTTGCAGTATCATCCACACGAGCTATACACGAATAAGTTGTTCCCAAATCAATTCCGAATACATATTTTGACATTTTATTCTCCCTTCAAATCTTCTTCTGGTTTTTTATAAATATTTACTTCAACTTTTTCTGGCGAAATAATTTTATCCTTATATTTATAACCGCTGCTCAAAACATTTTCTATTTTTCCATGCAGCTGTTCATAAGGTGTTTCAATTTTCTTTATTATTTTTTGTTTTTTTACATCCACATAACTGTCATTTTCTATATTAGTTTCATAAATCTCTATATCATTGTTTTCCAAGATAATTTCCACTTCTTCAATATAACTTTGAAGTATTTCTGATTTTTCCTCTTCTGACATCACACCAAAACTCTTCAAATTTTTCTTCATACTTTCTCTCAAACTTACCAAACTCATCACAACAGGTTTTATGAGCTGAAAATACATATCATTTTTATATTCCTGAAGTTCCTTGTAAAGTCTATCTGTCGTCTTTTTTTCAAATTCAATACTTTGAATCTTTTTCAAAAATAAATCATTTAGCACTTCAACTTTTCCATCAATATCTTCAATGTTTCTCAAAATCTTTTCTAATTTATTTTCATCATTTTTACTATCATCGTTCTTATCTGCTTCTTCTTGTTCAGCAGTTTCTGATTCTAATTCTTCTCCGTTTTCTTCCTTTTCGACTTTTTCTTCTACAGGTTTATCCACTTCATCACTTTTAATTTCTTCCGCCTGTCCAGGTTCATTTTCCAGTTTCATTTCTTCTTCTGAATTGTCTGTTTTTTCTAACTCATCCTTTTCTTCAGATTCTCTTTTCCCCTCCGATTTACCTTTTTCATCTGAATTCCAAAAAAATTTCATCTCTATCACTCCATTAATTCAATCTATCGTATTTTTCTGCCAATTCTATTGCCCTAGCCTTTATCGTATCAATTTCCCTGTTCTCAATTTCTATATTTGCCGAACAGTCATCAGATGCCTCGCTTCTTATTCCATCTATTGTTCTTTCCCGTTCCTTTATCCAAGCTATTTCTTCATTTTTAAGGGATTTCTTTTGTGAATCTGGATAGCTTGCCATTAACATTTTATATATTTGATTTAATTCATTATCCCATTTATTATGTAAAGATACACGATAGCCTACATATTCATCACAAGAAGAAGTATTATCAGGCGTATAACTATTTAATTCATTTTCAACTGATGCCATTCTATTTATCATTGCTTTTTCATACATAGTTTTCGGTCTACTTTGAGTATTGTTATATGAGTCCTTTTTTTGACTGTTAGCAACTTCTGGTTTTACCGACTTTATTGAAATCATATTTGGATCTTGCACTATATTTGGCTTTTGTTCCCTTTCTTTTTCCAATCTCGCCATTTTACTTTGAGTAGAAAAAATATAGAATCCGATACTAAAAATTGTCCCTGTTATTAAAACAATTAAAACTGCTATCAGAATATTTCTCACCCTATTATTATTCCCCTGTTCCATTTCAGATGTCCTTTCCTATTTAATTTTTTTATTTTATATTTTCTTAAAAAAAGTTATATTAACATATATCTGCCATTTATTATTCTTAAAAAATACTTAGTAATATTGTACCCAAACTTTTCATAATTTTTATTTTGGATTTACCAATAATTAACTTTATTTATTTTATTTTTTTAAAAAAAATTAATAATAATATTAATTTAAAATGACAAAAATTATATTCTAATTACTTTATAACAATATAAAAATACATAAAAATGAAAACTATGTTTGATATTTGAAAAATTTTTTACCAAAATAACACATAATAATTTCTTTATTGATTAAGAAGCAATATTAATCAAAAAAATAAAAAATAAACTAAAATTTATATAATAACGTGCTCTTACAGCACCTTCAAAAAATTCTGAGTTCTCTCATTTTTGGGATTCAAAAACACTTCTTCAGGTTTTCCCTGCTCCACAATTTCACCATCAGCCATAAAAATGACTCTGTCACAAACTTCCCTTGCAAATCCCATTTCATGCGTCACAACAATCATTGTCATTCCTTCTTTAGCCAAATCCTTCATAACTTTCAAAACTTCTCCAACCATTTCAGGATCTAACGCACTTGTCGGCTCATCAAACAGTAATGCTTCCGGTTTCATAGCGAGAGCTCTTGCAATTGCCACTCTTTGTTTTTGCCCACCAGACAAACTTGATGGATAAACATCGGCTTTATCTAAAAGTCCAACTTTTTCAAGCAGTTCTTTTCCCAATTTTATAGCTTCTAACTTTGTCACTTTTTTTAGCGTTACTGGAGCTAGAGTTATGTTCTGCAAAACTGTTAAATGTGGAAATAAATTAAAATTTTGAAAAACCATTCCAACTTTTTCACGAAATTTGTCAATGTTCAAATTTTTATCCGCAAGGTCAAATTCGTCCACGCAAATATGTCCGCCAGATAATTCTTCAAGCCCATTTATACATCTTAAAAATGTACTTTTCCCCGAACCTGACGGTCCAATCACACTTATCGCTTCCCCTTTTTCTACATAAAGGCTTATATCTTTTAAAACAACATTATCTCCATACTGTTTTTTCAAATTTTCTACTTTAATCATACTTTTAACTTATCCTCCACTTTCTTGAACAATTTAGACAATAATTTAATTACTATATAGTAAATTGCCGCAACTATAAGCATCGTTTCAAATGTTTTAAAATTAGTTTTATAAGCAACTTGCCCTTCTTTCATCAAATCTGCCACTCCAATTACAACTAATAAGGAAGTATCTTTTAATGAACTTATAAACTGATTTAAAATGGCAGGAATCATATTTTTAATAGCCTGTGGCAAAATTACTTTGGTCATCGACTTGTTAAAAGAAAGCCCCAAACTTCTAGCCGCTTCCATTTGTCCTTTGTCAATCGCCTGTATTCCGCCTCTAAAAATTTCAGCTAAAAATGCTCCAGCATTTAATGCAATTATAATTATTCCAGAAACTTCAGGAGACAGCATTCCTGGCTCACTGCTCAAATGAAATGTGAATTTTAAAAGTTTTGGAAGTAATGGCACAACTCCAAAATAAAAGAATATTGTCTGAACCATAAGTGGCGTTCCTCTTATTAAATCAATATATTCTTTTCCTAAAAATTGCAAAACTTTTATCATTTTTGAGTGAAAACCTTTTTTATCTGTCGGCACAAAATTTAAATATCCTATCCCTAAACCAATCAATGTTGCAAAAAATAATGAAACAACTGTGATATAAATAGTAACTGCAAGTCCTCTTAAAAACTTTAGTCCGTAACCAGTCAAAATTCCCCTGTAAGAATCAATAACTTCAGCAATTCCGCCTTTTTCAGCAGTTTTGCCACCTTTAGTGTATCTATCCACAATTTTTTGATATTCGCCATTTTGTCTTAAAGTCTTTAAACCTTTGTTAAACTCTTCCAGCAACTCTTTGTGAGTCCCCTTTTTTACCATAAATCCATTTCCAACATTTGTCAACTTTCCAGTTCCAACTTTTAACTGCGTATCTGGATCTTGATTCAAAGTATATAAAACTACTGGTAAATCTTCAAATCCCGCATCAGCCTGTTTATTTTCAACCGCCTTTAACATTGAAACTGTATCATCATAAATTCTTACTTCAGATTTCCCTTTCAAATTTTCTTGAACATATCTTTCTCCTGCAGTTCCACTTTTAACCGCAAGTCTTTTTCCAACCAAATCTTTTCCAGTTTTTATCGTATTATTATCTTTATGAACTATCGCAACAATTCCTGTATCGTAATATGGATCAGAAAAATCTACAACCTTTTTTCTCTCCTCAGTAATATTCGCTCCCGCAATCGCACCATCAATTTGTCCAGATTCCATCGCAGGAATAATTCCTCCAAAATCCATCGGCTGAATTTCCACTTCAAATCCTTGAGTTTTTGCCACCGCCTTCATCAAATCAACATCAATTCCCTTATCCACATTATTCTCCTTAAAAGAAAACGGCGGATAAATCAAATCTACTGCAATAATATATTTTTTACCTGTCTTTGCATTTGGATTTTTTGCATCTTTTTTTCCACAAGCTGTAAAAAATATTAAAATTGTCAATACTAGCGACACTAAAACTAATATCCTTTTTTTCATTCTTCCTCCTAGAATTTCAAATTAAAATTTCTTCTAAAAATAATCAAAACTTTTTCAATGCATAAATTTTACTACAAAAAAAATATATTGTCAAAGAAAATAAAATTATATATTTTTATACTAGATATGTTCGATAACCTAAGTTTTTTTATCTATACAAGGGGTCAAGACCCCTTGCTTCAAAATATTTATTTTATTAAATTCTAAGTTTGTATAGTTATCGAACAGGTCTACTAAATCATATAAAAAATAGAACTTATATCCAATTTATTAATAACAGGAAAATTTTAAGCTACTATTAAATAGGAATTTACAATATTTCTATTATTTAAACAAAAAAATCTGCTTTTCCTAATTTAGAAATTCTAAAAAATAAAAGCAGATTTATCTAATATTAATCTATATTTAAAAATAAAAAATTAATTTTATCAATATCAAGGAAAATAAAATTTTCCGCTAAACATTATTTATTTAAGTATAATTTGAGATTTAACTAATCATCAAATTATTTTGGAGATACTAAAATCTTAACTTGGCTTTTTTCTTTAACTAATGCTTCAAACCCTTCATTTACAATATCTTCCAATTTAATTCTCTTTGTCACTAATAAATCTTTTGAGAAATATCCTTGTTTCATTAATTCCAATGTTTTAGGAAATACATCACGATATGCGATAACTCCTTTTATTGTTCTTTCTTGAATTACCACTTCATTAGGCTGAATTGATGCTTCTGTTTCCCAGATGCTTACAACCATTAACTCTCCATCTTTTTCCGCAGCTTCAAGTGACTGCTGCAATACAGCAGGAACTCCTGTCACTTCATAAGAAACATTTACTCCTCCATTTGTTCTTTCTTTTATAAATTCAACTGAATTTACTTTTGCAGGATCTACAATAATTGCTCCCAGTTTTTTAGCGATTTCCTGTCTTTCAGGTGAAACTTCCACAGCATAAATTTCTGTTGCTCCAGAAGCTCTTAAAGCATCAATAATAAGAAGACCAATTGGTCCGCATCCAAATACTGCTGCTGTATCTCCTGTGTTAAATTTACTTTGTCTGACAGCATAAACTGCCACTGCCGCAGGTTCAGTTAATGCTCCTTGTTCATAATCAATTTCATCTGGCAATTTATGAGCCTGATCCTCATTTACAACTACAAATTCAGAAAAACCTCCTCCTCCACCTGCAAGTCCAACAAAATTCAAGTTTGGATCCAAATTATATTTCCCAATTAATCCATTTTTTGCCAAAATAGGCTCAACTGTAACTCTATCTCCAACTTTGAATTTAGTAACTCCGCTTCCGATCTCTATAATTTCTCCACAAAATTCATGTCCCATTGTAATTGGCGCTTTTTCTCCCGTATAAGGATGCGGTTCATTTGCAGGAATAAAAATCGGTCCCCCTAGATATTCATGTAAATCACTTCCACAAATTCCTGCATATTTTACTGCAATTTTTACTTGTTTTTCCTTTCTTATTTCTGGAATTTCAACTTCTTCTACTCTTACATCTTTTCTATTATGCCATCTCGCCGCTTTCATTGTTGCCAACTTATTCCCTCCTATGCTTAAGTTATTTGTAAAAGTCTAAAATCTCCAATAATTACAATACTTTTACACTTGTAATTCTTACTATTTTTCTCTGACATTTTTGATATAAAATTTTAATATTTCAGGTTAAAATACTGTATTTTTTGAGTTTTTATATTATTACTTTTACAATCACCTATTATACTATTTTAGACTTTAATAGTATACCCTATTTTTTTTCAAAATCAATATGTACTTACAATTTTTTTCATCTAAATATTTTAATAACAAAGTAATTTAAATAAAATATTATTTTATATCATTTTCTAATAAGAGGTCTTGATCCCTTGCTAAACAGCATGTAATTTATAATAAATCTGCTATTTAAATGGGAAATAGTATCAAACTCTATTACAAAAAAAATGAAGAGTTTTAAAAACGCCTCCAAAATGTCTCCAAAGGTATTTTTAAATCTCTTCAAACTATGTAAATACTGTATTATTTTTATAAAATGGCGCACCTGACAGGAGTTGAACCCATAGCCTTCTGATCCGTAGTCAGACGCTCTATCCAATTGAGCTACAGATGCATATTTATTTTCCAATTCCGTTAGTGAACTACTCCCACTTTTAGAAGCGGGAGCTTCTTGGGAAGTATCTGCTTTTGTTAGCCAAATATATTTACCAAGCTCTTCGGGTAGTTCCTACCCTGATGTATTTAGTGTAATACATTTTGCTATAAATATCAATCAAAAATGCAATTTATCTCCCATTTATAGAAAGCCTACGACTTCTTACTATCTTTTTGTTAAAAAAAAATGGCGGAGAAGGAGGGATTTGAACCCTCGATCCAAGTTTTAGCCCGGATACTCCCTTAGCAGGGGAGCGCATTCGGCCTCTCTGCCACTTCTCCAAAATTATTTAAATGGCGGGTGAACTGGGATTCGAACCCAGACATCTTGCGATTTCGCCGGTTTTCAAGACCGGTCCCTTAGCCGTTCGGACATCCACCCGTAAACTACTTAACTAGTATAACATACATTGTTATTATTTGTCAATAACTTTTTTAAATTTTTCTAAAAGTTATATAAAAAAGCGTATATAATTAAGATCAAATCTAGAATAGAATAATTATTTTACTTAACAAGGGGCATCAAAACCCCTTGCTTTACACAATATATTAAATTATACTTCCTATTTAAATATGCTCGTTTTTCAGGCATTCCAATATAAATTAACTTTATCTATTTCAATTTCCAAGTTGTTGGCGAAAATAATATTAACATTGGAAAAATTTCTAATCTTCCTGCCAACATTCCAAAACTTAAAATCACTTTTGAAAAATTGCTTAATTCGGCAAAGCTAAATGCTGGTCCAACTTTTCCCAATCCAGGCCCAATATTGTTAAATGTAGCGGCTACAGCACTAAAAGCTGTCATAAAGTCATCTGTAGAATAGGAAACCATTAGCAATATTCCTCCAAAGACTAACGAATAAACTAAAAAGTATACTGCAATGCTCTTTTGCATTTTCATATTTACAGGCTTGTCATCATATTTTATTGTAACTACACGATTTGGGCTTATCATTTGAATTATTTCTGCAAAATAGATTTTTACCATTAAAACGACTCTTGATATTTTTAATCCTCCAGCCGTAGATCCCGCACATGCTCCAAAAAACATTAAAATTAACAGTATAACTTGCGAAAATAATGGCCATTTTCCAAAATCAGCTGTGGAATATCCTGTTGTCGTAATAACCGATGAAACCGAGAAAAATACATCTCTTATACAATGTAAAATCGAATCATAACTTTTGCAGATATTTAGAACTATTAGGACAATCGCTCCAAATACAATTAACAAATAATATTTTAATTCTTCATTTTTAAATACATCTTTTATCTTTCCAATTAAAATAAAATAATAAATGTTAAAGTTTACTCCAAACACTATCATTCCAATTCCAAGCACCACTTCAATGTAAGGGCTATTATACGGTAAAATGCTTCCATTTCTTGCTCCAAATCCACCTGTTCCAGCTGTACCAAATGCCAGAAGTGAAGATTCAAATAAATCAAGTCCTCCAAACATTAGTAAAATTATTAAAACAATTGTCATAACAATGTAAATTTTGTAAAGCATTCTGGCAGTTGTTGACAATTTTGAAACTAATTTTCCAAATGTCGGTCCAGGAACTTCAGCCTTCATTACGTGAACCGATGTTGCAGAACTTGGAAAAATTGCAAGTGCCAATACCAGAACTCCCATTCCACCCACAAAATGGGTAAAACTTCGCCAAAATAAATTAGAATGGCTGATTTTGCTAAGATCTGTTATTATACTTGATCCAGTTGTCGTAAATCCACTTACAATTTCAAAAAAAGCATCAACAAACGACGGTATTTCCTTTGTAAATACAAACGGTAATGCTCCAAATATAGACATCAGAATCCAAGACAAGGACACTATTATGTACCCTTCTCTTCCTTGAATCCTCTGATCTTCAGGAAGTTTTGCCGAAAGTGCAAATCCAATTGCCAAGAGAAGACCTATTACAGATCCGTAAGCAACTTTATATTTTGCACTTTCATTATATAAAAAACTTATAATCAAAGGCAAAACCATTAATCCAGCCTCAAGTATAAGTATTTTTCCGATTATAAAACTTATCATTTTTTTATTCATTTTTACTCCTTAAACCCAATATGTATATCAAAAGTTTATACAGCAGTATTTTTTAGCTTAATTCTAAAATTTTTAATAAAAAATTTTAGCTGTCATTTTATTTTTAGGGCTTTCACTTTTATATTAACACATATTTAAATTTTATTCTAAAATATCATCAAAATCTTCGATCGAAGATGCTGTTGTAACGACCATCACACTATCGTTAATTTTTATTGCATCATTTCCTCCAGGAAAAATCATTTTTCCATCTCTTAATATGCTCGCAATTAATGTACCTTTTTTTATTTTTAAATCTTTCAACGAGATATCAATAGCACGGCTGTTTTTATTAATTTCAAAAGTAATAAATTCTACTTGACTTTCTAACCTATATAGAAAGCTCATTGTAGAGCCTCGCATATTAGTTTTTGATCTTACAACGCTTATTATCATATCGGAAATAACTTTTTTAGGTACAACTGTAGATGTTCTTGTATTTTTTTCAAGTATTGAAAGCATTAGAGTCCTGTTCATTTTTGTGATTAATTTAGAATTTGTTATGGAATTTACAAACATTGTAATAACTGTATTCTCTTCGTCACTATCTGTAAGAATTACAGTTGAATCATAATTATTTATCCCTTCCTGCATCAGAAATTCCTGATCAGCTTCATCTCCTCTTATTACAATTGCCTTTGGATACGACTCACTTAATTTTTCTGCACGTTCCTTATTATTTTCTATAACTTTTACTTTAATTTTGTTTTCCAGCAGCTTTCCTATTAAATAATGGGAAATTGTTCCTCCACCAACAAGCAGTGCAGAATCAATTTTTAAATTGCTTTTTTCAATTTTATCGTAAAATTTATGTACTGCTTCCTTTGATCCTGCAATATGGACAATATCCCCTTCTAAGATAGTAAAATCTCCACTTGGAATAAATACATCTTCACCTCTTCTTACAGTACAAATAATCACTTTATCCTTTGAACTGAATTCGAGTTCTTTTAACTGCATTCCATTTAAAAAATTATCTTTTTGAACTCTTATTGAAATAAATCCAGCTCTTTGACCAAAAAAGTTTTCTACACTTAAAGCGACTGGAAACATTAATTTATTTGCAATACTTTTAGCAGTTTCCTGTTCAGGATTTATCATAAGCGAAATTCCAAGCCCTTCCCTTACAAACTGCATATTTGAACTATATTCAGGATTTCTCACTCTTGCTATTGTAAATTTTGTTCCAAGTTTTTTTGCTATAATAGAAGAAATTATATTTAACTCATCTGATTCTGTTGCCGCAATAAAAATATCAGCCGTATCTGTCCCCGCTTCCAACAAAGTTTCATAAGAAGCCCCATTTCCAACAAGTCCTGTTATATCATAAGTTTCCACAAGTCTATTTAATATTTTCTCTACCTTCTCAATTAGAATAACATCATTTCCTTCTTCCGAAAGTTCACTGCAAAGCGACTCTCCAACAACACCAGCTCCCGCTATAACTATTTTCATATTTTTTTCTCTTTCTTTATAAAATTTTTATTTATTTTTTTATATAATATATTTGATAAATTATTTTTTATTTTATTACCTTCATTTTAAAAAATCTTGAATATATTTTGCAACTTCCTTTGCATAATAAGTAATAATCACATCTGCTCCTGCCCGTTTCATAGCATACATTTGCTCTATCACAATTTTCATTTCATCAATCCAGCCATTTTGAGCCGCAGCCTTTACCATCGAATATTCCCCAGAAACACTGTAAGCCACAATTGGAACTTCAAAAGTATCACTTACTTTTTTTATTACATCAAGATATGCCATCGCAGGCTTTACAATTATAATATCCGCTCCTTGCCGTAAATCTTCGGCAACTTCATCTATTGCATCCTTTGAATATTGAAAGTTCATCTGATAGGACTTTCTATCGCCAAATTGTGGCGCCGAATCTGCCGCATCTCTGAAAGGTCCATAAAATGCAGATGAATATTTTACAGAATATGCCATTATTGGAATATTTTCAAAATGATTTTGAGCCAAAACTTCTGAAATTTTTTCCACACGTCCATCCATCATATCCGATGGAGCCACAATGTCAACTCCTGCCCTCGCATAAGAAAGTGCCGTTTTTCCCAAAACTTCCAAAGTTTCATCATTTTTAACACAGCCGTTTTCATCAAGTATCCCGCAATGTCCGTGATCCGTGTATTCACAACAGCAAATATCGCAAATCACAAGAAAATTATCATAATTTTTCTTAATAAATCTAACTGCATTTTGAATAATTCCATTTTCATTATATGCTTCCGTAGCACAAGCATCCTTTTTTTCAGGAATACCAAAAAGCAAAATCGAATTTATTCCTAATTTTACAAGTTCATCCAATTCTTCCGAAAGTCTATCAATTGAATATCTAAAAATTCCAGGCATCGATGGAATTTCACTTTTAATATTTTCACCTTCCTCAACAAAAATCGGATAAATCAAATCATCCTTTGAAATATAGACATCCTTTACAAGATTTCTAATAACTTCATTTTTTCTCAGTTTTCTATGTCTTTTAAACATTTTTACTTCACCTTTTTTCATTTCCTCTATTTATAATTTAAAATCAGATTATTCAACAATCTATTTTTTTATTTTTCAATTCTATCCAAAATCTTTTGAATCTCGCTTTTCATAGCACGTGAACGTCTGCAATTTTTCCCGCTCGTAGAAACTGCAATTTGAAACTCATCATTTTTTACAATTCCTCCAAACATCACATTCATCTTAGTTTTTGAAGATACATTATTAATCAATATCCCTTTAGAATCACAAATTTCAGCCACATTTTCATTCAATTCCTCATTATCCGTAGCTGCAATAACTAAAAAATACTCTTTTACAAGTTTTTCAATCTCATCTTTATCATTTTCAATTTTTCTATTATTCTCTATTCTCAAGTTTTCCAGTTCCAGCAACTTCTCTTCTGCAATATTTTCCGCAATAACCGTAATATCAGCCTCATATTCCAGAATTTTGCTAATCTTTTTAAATGCAACTTTTCCGCCGCCAATAACTAAAACTTTTTTATTTTTCAAGTTTACAAATAATGGAAACCACATATTTTAATGCTCCTTCTGTTTTTTATTTGATGACAATAGAATAACATATTCTAAAAAGAAAAACAAGCGATTTAAAGCATAATATTTTTTTTCACTATTTTTTTACAAAAGAAACAAAAATAACGTGATTTTTTTATATAAAAATGATAAAATAAATCTGTTTGATAACTACGGAAATAAATAAAAAATATTAAGTTCCCAAATACATTTAATACTATTTAACACGAGCTCAAAACCTCCTGTCAGAAAATAAATAAAAAAATCCAAAAAATAAAAATGGAGATATTATGAAGTACATAAAAAATTTTTTTGAACAATTTATCATTCTCATTCAATTTATGACACGAATCCCAATACCGCTAAAAATCAACTACAGCGAAAAAAAACTTGGAAAATCAGTAAAATTTTTCCCTTTAGTTGGCTTAATTATCGGCTTAATTTTATATTTTACAAATTTTTTAATTACAGTTTATTTAAAAAATATTTTTTATAATAAAACAATAACTGCCATATTTTTAATAATTTTAGAAATTCTGATTGTAGGAATAATCCATATTGATGGGCTTGCCGATACTTTTGATGGACTATTCAGCTATGCAAAAAAAGAAAAAATGCTAGAAATTATGAAAGACTCAAGAATCGGAACAAATGGAGCAGTTGTTTTAATTTTATATTTTATCACAAAAACTGTTCTAATCTCCGAAATAATCACAACAAACCCAAAATATCTCATAATCTTTCCAATTATTGCCAGACTTTCAACCCCAGTAAACGCTGGACTTTCTAACTATGCCAGAAAATCTGGAATGAGCAATGCCATAATTTCTGAAAATGGCATCTTTGAAGCAATTTTTTCACTTGCTCTATCAATTATTCTGGTTTTTTACATAATTGGCATAAAAGGAATTGTTGCTATATCCATTGCATTTATATTTATAATTATTTTTATGTTAAATGTACGAAAAAAAATTGATGGAATAACTGGCGACACAATGGGAGCTTGTCTTGAACTTACTTCAATTCTAGTTTTATTTTTAGGAATTATTTTGAGATAAGATTTAAATAATAGATAACCATACAAACTTAGGATTTAATAAATATCCTAAAGTAATGGAACGACCCCTTGTAGAAATAAAAAAACTTAGGTTATCGAATAAAAAATAAAGAAAGGAAAAATAAAATGACAGAAATTTTATTTATACGCCACGGCGAAACAGATTATAATAAAAAAAATTTATATTACGGACATTTGAATCCAGGTTTGAATGAAACTGGAATTAATCAATTAAAAAGTACAAAAAAGAAACTTGAAGAAATGAATGAAAAAATCGACATAGTTTTTTCAAGCGACTTGAAAAGATGTAGACAAAGCCTTGAATTACTTGAACTTGATGAAAATATTGAAAAATATTTTTTAGAAGAGTTAAGAGAACTTAATTTTGGAGATATTGAAGGAAAAAGTTATGATAAAATTAGAAAAGAATTTCCGCATTATATTGATGAAATGAAAAATAATTGGAAATATTTTAGGACTGAAGGTGGAGAAAGCCTGGATGACTTACAAAAACGGGTTGTGAAAAAAATTGATGAAATAAAAGAAAAATATCAAAATAGAAAAATTCTTATTGTAGCTCATGCTGGTGTCATTCAGACTGCAATTAGTTATTATTTATTTAATAATTTAGATGGATATTGGAAATTTAAGCTGGATAATGGGAGTATTACGAAGATGGTTGTGACAGATGATGGATTTATTTATTTTGATTACATAAATCATAAATCACAATAGTGAACTACTTTCTGATAATTCCAGTTTCTCTTTAACATTTCCACATTTACTACAAGTTTTCGACGATGGAAACCACTTATCTATCTTCAAAAATTGCTTTCCTAAAAACATCAGTTTATACTCATACTAAACCCCATTTGAATAACGAATATGTTGTAAATCTTTTTAGCAGATTAAACCTGATATTTATTTTCAAATAATTAAAATAAATTTGTTATGAATATTATTTAACAAGGGGCCTTAACCCCTTGCCAGAAAGTAAACAAAATATCTTCTCTATTTTCCAAACAGGATTTAACATAAATATTTTTACTGTGCCATAATTAACAAAAAAATCAATCAAATTTTAAAATTTTCACTAAAAAGTATGTTTAAATCCAATCGTTCCTTTGTATCCTGAACGATTTGAATTATTGAAAGAGTGTTCATATCTTGTATCAACGTAAAGATTACTTTTTTGTCCTAAAGGAGCTTGGGCACCTAGTCCAATTTCTCCCCAAGTTGTACCAAGTTTTTCAGTTATTTTGTCTGAGCCAATGTTTGTGTATTTGCTATCGTATTTTGTGAAGTCGTGCCACACGTTTGCGACTGCGTAATATGAGTTTGTTCTACTATTACCATTGTCACCATTATATGCTAATCTTACGCCAGCTCTTCCACGAAGTCCGTTTCTGTTATCTTGGTTGACATTTCTTAATCCATCATTAAACGATTTTGTGTTTAGATATTGGTAAATTAATTGAGCTTGTGGTTCAACTGACCAATTTCCATTTTTTGAGATATTGAAAGATTTTCCAGCTTCTCCTGAAAGTAATAATCCAAAGCCGTTTTGTTTTGCACTGTAATCATCTCTTGAATTATATTTATTTTGTAAGTAAGAAACTTGTCCTACTAAATCGTAATATGAACCTTTTGGAGTATATTTAGTTTTTGTAATTCCTAATGAAATACTTTCAGATTTTCCTTTTCCTGTATACTTGCTATCAGAAATTTTTCCATTTTCAGCACGGTATTCATCAAAAAAGTCCGTACTTGCTCTGTTATACGAAATATATCCACCTAGCAAATGATCATTTCCATTTTTATCCTTATTAATTTTAAAATCGTGTCCAATTTGTACTCCGTAAAGATTTCCTTCATACTGGAATCTGTCTGTTCCATTTTCATTTAATCCGCTTCCATAAATTCTTGTCCAAATTTGTCCTTTATCATCTGACATATTTTCTAAATCAAGAATTCTATTTTCTCCTCTTCTTTCGTGTAAAGTTCCAACAGTTGAGTATCCCATTTCCATATTAACTTTTGGCATCAATACATATGCAGAAACAGGTTGTGCCATAATGTAAATTGGACGGCTAGAACCAGAAGATCCGCCAGTTGTTCCTCCGATTATTCCAGCAGTTGCCCCAGAACTTCCAAGTGGCGAGATTGTCCAGTAATATTCCCAAATTCCATTAACTTGTCTACTAGTAAGCTGTGCTTCAGCTGCTCCAGCTGTTCTTGCAGTTCCAGTAAATGTAGTTGGTGTAGAATTTCCAGCTACTTTTACAACTGGGACACTGTTTATTCGTTGCGATAATTGCTGAACATTTCCAGGAATATAATTTTCAAATATATTTTCTTGTGGGGTATCGTCAATATAAATTGGTACTACTTTTGTTGTTCCAGTTGCATTTCCTGTGATATAGACTAAATCTGATTCTGAGTTTTCTCCATTTTCACCACCTGGTGCATTCCAAACAGTGTTCATTTCAATTCTACCATTATCTCCATGATAATTTCCTTCTATAATAAGTTTATCCTTGTTGGAATCATTTGTTAACTGAATAAGTCCACCGTTATTTAAAGTTCCATCATTATTAATTCCATCAGATGTCAATTTTATATGATAAATTGAAGTTACCCCATCACTTTCTGTAACATTACTTTCATCAAATGATAAAAAAGATTTTTTATCTATATTTAATGAATTAATTGTTGCTCTTTGTTCAGAAAGAGAACTATTTTTACTTAATCCCCAGTATGCTCCACCTACCAAATTTACATTTAAAACAGATTTTCCATGTTTTGTCATCAAACCTAATATTTGTGTCCCACCATCACCTTCAGTGCTATCATCTATTCCATTAACTGTCAATTCTGAATAAACACCATTTGCTTCATCTGCATCAACTTCAACTAGCCAACCATCAGCGGCTGAATGAATTTGTGATTTAAAACCATCAGTACCGATTAAATTAAGTTCTGCATTTTTTATACCATATCCATTCTTAGCTTCAACTTTTACAGTAGATACTGTTGAATTTGGTGCTGTTATAAAAACATCTTTTAAAGTTACTTTCTGATTTATAGCATTGGAATTTGCTCCTGTAATTGGATTTGTTACTGTATATAAAATTGCTTCTTTTGATGAACCAAAATTCATGTCAATATTACTTGATACTCCAATCTGACCAGTCGCTTTAAATTCAGTATTTGAATCTGTAACTGTTATCAAAGTTCTGGGTGTAAATAAAGGACTTGGCGTTCTTGAATCTATATCTCCTTGTCCTGTAAAAATAAATTTTTTACCTTCACTAATTCTAAAAACACCATGTGAATAATTATTATAATTAAGAACATCCCCATTTCCAGTACCAGAATTTACAATATATTCACCATTAGCATTTGGAGCTATAGGTGTTGCCACTGCAAGTCCACCTGTCATCAAAAATGTGATTAGAAGTGCTTTTGTGTACTTTTGTTTCTTTTTTAGAATTCTCTTTAAAAATCTTTCTATTTCTTTCATAATCGTCTCCTTTGTTGCTTTTTTTTTTTTTTTTTTTTTTGAAAATTTAATTAAATTATACCATTTTTTTAGTTTCTGTCAAAAAAATATAAAATTATACACGGCAAACGCATGAATATTTTAAACTATTTCTTTGTATTTAACCAATTTTTTTTACATTAACATTTCTATATATCAAAAAATAATTTTAAATATCTCCTTACATCTAGCGATATAATATATCTTTTTATCCTTCTACTAAATTTCTTTCTGAACGGCAGTTCTTCCAGTATTGATATTGCTAATTTTCTTAGAATATTTAAATTTCTAGCCGCATTTTTGTTTAATGTCTTATTTGCATCTTCTCTAAATGTTACATCCAATACCCAATGATAACTTTCTATTGCCCAATGTCCTCTTACTGCTCTTACAAATTCTTCCACTCCCCTGTTATATTCGTTATGTAATACCTTTTCTGTTCTTGCTTTTTTCCATTTTCTTCTGTTGTTAATATTGATGCACCTATCCCCTTTACTTCTTTCCATTCCTTGTTTCTTTTGATAAACCATTCTATTT
Source organism: Leptotrichia wadei (assembly GCF_007990445.1). Lineage (NCBI taxonomy): Bacteria > Fusobacteriati > Fusobacteriota > Fusobacteriia > Fusobacteriales > Leptotrichiaceae > Leptotrichia > Leptotrichia wadei. Next base: position 506,239 of record NZ_AP019841.1, on the reverse strand, counting down.
CTTCAGTATAGTAATATTCTCTCGTTTCCAGCCGTCCTCTTTGCTTTTCTGTTTTCCTACTGTACATTCCTTCGCCCTTTAATTTTTTCCTGAATCCCTTGTCAGCAAAGTAATCTTCTATATCTTCCTTTAAAGCCTTCTGATTCCCTTTTACCTGAAGACAGAAATATCCCTTCTTCTTTCTTATCTTTTTATGATTTCTTTCTGGGTTCCTATCGCATCTATTGTAACTATACATTCCTTTACTGAAATTTTATCAAGCAGCCTTAATATTGCTTCTATTTCATTCCCTTTTCCTTCAGCCGCCACTTGTGAATAGCAGATCCCATCTTCTTTGGAATATGCGGATACTATGTCTAATGGCTTATTATTTTTGTTCTTCATCCCATTTAAAAATTTTCCATCAATATTTAATATTTTTCTTATTTTTTTATCTTCTCCGGAAATTTTTAGATCCATCCATTTTCTCAAGAGAACTTCTGTCACTTCAGGCTCTATTGTAGCCATAACTCTTTGAATCGTATCATGCGAAGGTATGCCGTTCGGTAGTTCCAGATATCTTTTTAATGCCTTGAAATACATCTTTCCAAATTCTTCAATCTCTTCCCAGTATTCAATATTTGCAAGCATGGCAAAGAGAGTAATCACAACAATATCATTCAATTTATGCTTTATTTTAGAAATTTGTCGCTTATCCTCTATTTGGGTAATGTATATTAACAATTCTTTTAGATTTGGTTTATCTTCTGACATTTTTACCAGCTTCTTTCCTACGATATGTCAATAATATTATACCTCTTTTTTAAATCTTTTTCATGCGTTTGTCGTGAAAATTATAAATCAACAACTCTCTGATGAAATATTACAAAAAATTTTATTATAAACATAAATTAAATTTTAATATAGCAAAATTTCTAAACATCAGGATATTTTCTCACAACTCCAGTAATATTACAAGCACCCTCAATCACAGGAAACATCATAACCGCCCCAGTTCCTTCCCCCAATTTCATATTCATAAAAAGCATCGGCTCTAAATTCAGTTCCTTCATAATATATTTCATTCCTGGCTCTTCACTTAAATGTGAAGCAATCATAAATTCTCTGGAAACTGGGCAGATTTTGTAGGCAATAAGAGCGGAAACAGCGGAAATAAAGCCGTCTATCACAACAGGAACACGATTTTTAGCACATCCTAAATAGGTTCCAGCCATTCCGGCAATATCCAATCCTCCAACTTTAGCCAGCACATTTATTGTAATTTTTTGAGATTCTTCTGTTTTAAAGTTTTCAAAATTTATTTTACTTTCAAAATCCATATTTCCTTGTTCTTTTCTAATCTTCTTTTTTCCTTCAGCATTTTTACTTTTTTCAAAAAAATTCAGCAAACCATTTACTTGAATTGCCTTTTTTACAACATTTTTTTTATGTTCCAAAGTTTTATCATCAATTCCGCTCCCGCAACCAACAATCTCATCTATCGGCAAATCCGTAAGAACCTTCAAAACCGCACTGCTAGTTGTAGTGTTCCCAATCCCCATTTCTCCAGTTGCAAACAAATTATATCCATCCTTCACAAATTCATCAACCATCTCAATCCCAGTTTCTATCGCTTTCACAGCCTGCTCATAAGTCATTGCAACTTCTTTAGCAATATTATTAGTGCCAGACTTTATAATTTTTTTTTCAATAATTCCTGAAAGATTTATCTCATTTTTAATATCTGAACTTTCATCAATTCCCAAATCTACCACTTTTACATCAGCATTGTAAACCATCCCAAGAGCATTAATCGAAGATTTTCCATTTAACATCGCTTCCACAACATATTGCGTTATTACTCTTTTAGATTTACTTACCTTTTCCTGTTCCACTCCATTATCAGCCGCCATAACAAGCACCATCTTTTTATCAGGCTTATAATTTTTGTCAATTCCTTCCAGCCGAATTGCCAATTCTTCCAGCTTTCCCAGTCCTTTTGGAGTTTTTAACAAAGAATTTAGTTCTTTTCCCTTTTCTTCCATTCTATTTTTATCTAGCGGTTTTATTTTTTTTATTGTATCAAATAATAATTTCCCCATTTATTATTCCTCTATTCGCAATTTTATTATTTAGAAATGCTAATAATAAGTATTTTTCAACAAAGTATCAAACCCTCTTGCCATAAAATATATTTTCTATTTTTCAAATTATAAGTTTATGTAATTTTTAATAATTGAATTTTAAATACGTTTGGGTATAGTTCCAGACTTTTTAGCAATTTTTTCAAAAGTTTTTTCCACACCAGCCAATATTTTCTCCATATCCTCATCATTATGAATATAAGAAACAAAATGCGCTTCATATTTTGAAGGCGGCACAATTACGCCATTTTCTAACATTGTGTTAAAATATATGCTGTAAAACTCACTATTTGTATTCATTGCATCTTCCAAAGTTTTTACTTTTTCCTTTGCAAAAAATATTGTGAAAAGGCTTCCAAAATAATTTACAGTTGCTGAAATGTCATATTTTTTTATTAATTCATTAATTTTATTTGCAAGATTTTCTGTTTTTTTATTTATATTTTCATAAATTTCAGGATTTTCCTTCAAAATTGAAATAGTTTCTATTCCAGCTGCAACTGAAATTGGATTTCCAGAAAGCGTTCCAGCGTGATAAACATTTCCGACAGGCGAAATTAAGTCCATAATTTCCCTTTTTCCTCCAAAGCCGCCAACTGGATAGCCACCGCCAATAATTTTCCCTAAAATAGTCAAATCAGGTGTAATTCCAAATATTTTCTGAGCTCCTCCCAACGAAACTCTAAATCCTGAAATTACCTCATCAAAAATCAGCACAATATTTTCCTTTTGTGTAATTTCACGCACTTTTTCCAAATATTCCTTTTCTGTTTCAATAAGTCCCATATTTGCAGGAATCGGCTCAATAATCACACATGCAATATCCTTATTATTTTCCAAAGTTTTCTTTAACTTTTCAAAATCCCCAAAAGGCAATGTTATTGTATCCTTCACAACTCCTTCAGTAATTCCGTTACTATCCTGATGCTCAAAAGTCAAAAGCCCTGATCCAGCCTTAACTAACAGCGAATCCGAGTGTCCGTGATAACATCCTTCAAACTTTATAATCTTATTTTTACCAGTAAATGCACGAGCAAGTCTCACACTAGCCATAGCCGCTTCTGTCCCTGAAGTAGTCAATCTCAACTTTTCAATCGAAAGAAAACAGCTTTTCACAAGCTCTGCCAATTCCACTTCCTTTTTCGTAGGCAGCCCAAACGAAGTCCCATTTTCAAGCTCTCTTTTCACAACTTCCAAAACTTGCGGATAATTATGTCCCAAAATCATCGGTCCCCAAGATCCAATCATATCCACATATTCATTCCCATCTTCATCATAAAGTTTACTTCCATTTCCACTTTTAATAAAAATCGGATACTCCTTATCAACAGACTGAAATGCCCTAACTGGACTATTTACTCCACCAGGTATTGATTCCTTTGCTTTCTTGTAAATTTTTTTTGAATTATCTGTATTCATTTTCATTTTCCTCTTTTCTTTATTTCATTTTTGCTTTATTTTACTTAATTTAGACAAAATTACTTTTGAATATATTTTATCATATTTATTTTATTTTGGAAATATTATACTATTTTGGACAGACTAAAAATATTTTACTTCGTTCTATCTTTTATTTAAATAATTCATTTTTAAAACAAAAAAAATAACTACATAAAGTAGTTATCAATATAATTATAATTATTATTGGTAATTTATTAATGGAGGCGACAACCAGATTCGAACTGGTGTACAAGGTTTTGCAGACCTCTGCCTAAGCCACTCGACCATGTCGCCACTTGACTTTTATAAGTTTATCATACTTTTAGATTTTTGTCAAATATTTTTTATTTCTCGATGGAGTGAACTACTCCCACTTGTAAAAGCCGGATACTTCTTGCTATCTTTTTGTTAAAATATTTAACAAAAAACAATTTTTCATATTTTTTAAATTTATTCTCAAATTATATTATATTATTTTTGGTTTTCAATGCTTTGAAAAATTTTATTTTCTAAGTTTCTAATATAAATATAATGGTAACCAAAGTAAAAAAAAAAAAAAAACAGGATATAATAATTGAAAAAAGATATTTTAAACAATCTTTTGGGCGATAAAAAGTTAGATTTTTACATTATAGAAAGGTTAATTTATTTTGATTTTGGATTGATTGAACGAAAGTCTGCTTTAACTTTTTTTAATATTATCGAAAGGAGATGATAAAAAATATTTTATGAAATGTATTTTTTTTAATATTGAAACAATAGTTAAAAAAACTGTTTTCTTATTTATTGCAATTTCAACGACACTTTTTTGCCAGATTACTGATCCCAGCTACAAATGGTATCCTGTTACAGAACTGATTGAAAAAGCGAATAAACTTAAGACTGGAGATATTCTAGTCCTGTCTAAGCAGCACACTATTCTGCAGTCTCAGGGGCATGTCGCTGTTATTAATGAGAATATGAAGATTGTGGAGTTCCCATCCTTTTCAATCGGGTATGCTGAAAGTCCTATCTTTGCCTGGTATGATGAAAAAAGGAAGGTTTCTGTGTTCAGATTGAAAAATATTGATGATAATTTTAAGAATGCTCTGTTCAAGGAAATTGACAAGACTACGACCAAAACTTACGGGCTTACCTTTAACAAGAACTTTGACAAGCGGCTTTACTGTTCGCAGTTTGTCTATCTTGTATTTAAAAGAGCAGGAATTGATGTTGGAAGGGATGTTGACCTGGATTCAAACGGGGGCAAGGTTGTCCTGCCTTTTGACATTATGAGGTCGCCGCTTCTGGAAAATGTTGACCTGGATGAATAGTCTTACTTTTTGTTTTAATCAGAAACGATAAATATTGAATAACAGCAAGGAGAGATTTATGAAAAAAATTATTTTACTTGGAATTATTGTCCTTTCTATTTCAGCATTTGCCGGTCACTTGGAGGATGGCAGCTTCTACTTTGAGAACGGGGAACTGGAAAAGGCTGAAAAAGAGTATTTGAAGGCTGCTGAAAATGGCAATGCCAAAGCCTTGTACCAGCTGGGATGTTTGTATTTTGAGCAAGGCAGGCTTGACAAGGCTGAAAAAATGTTTTTAGATGCCATTAGCAGGGGCGATAGCAGCTCTCTGTATCAATTGGCGCAGCTTTACTACTTTCAAGATAAACTTGACAAGGCTGAAACATTCTTCTTAAAAGCCGTAGACCGCAATATCCCTGAAGCTATGAATGAGCTTGGCCTTCTGTATTATGACAAGAAGGAATTTGACAAGGCAAAAAAATATTTCAAGATGGGAGCGGATGCCGGGGATGAATATGCTATACAAAATTACAGGAAAATGCTGGAACAGGAATTGAAGCATCAGGATTAAAGAAAATAAAAAACAAATAAAAAGAAAAAAAGAAAGGAATGATTGATATGAAAAAATTATTTATTATTATCGCTTTATTGGCAGGCCTTCAATCTTGTATGGAGGTACAAAGATTAGATGGGTGGAAACCTGAAGGGGAATTGCATGATGAATGGATAGAAAAAGGCTACCCTGACCGACCTGTTACTTGTGTAACCAATAAAGTTGGTGCAAGATGGTGTAGATGGGGTACTAATTAAAGAGTATTTTGCTCTCAATTCAAAGGGGGGAATTTTGATAAGGATTGTTATAAAAATTTTAGTTTATTCTGGAAGGAGACAGGAATATGTTTGAAATAAAAAAAGAAAAAAATAATAAGGAAGAAACGGTATGGTCTGTGGGTAATATATCTTTTCTTAGCAGAGATGCCGCAAGTGAGTATGCTAGTTTTTTAAAAAATTTAGTAGAGGAATCAAAAAATCGAATAGAACTTGATAAACTTAAGGAAAAATTAATAGAGAAAAAAAACGAAACAGAAAATGAAGAACTCAAAGAAAAATTGAAAGAAATATTGAAAGAGAAAGATAAAGAGAAGTTGAAGAAAATCAGAGATTTATTAGAAAAAGAAAGAAAAAAACGAGATCCTATTCGATAATTTCTTACATAAAAACATAGCAGTAATTACTCTATGAAATTAAAAAATTTTAAATTTTTAAAAATATCTAATAGAAAAAGTTGTACCATAAAATTAATTTATGAAACAGCTTTTTTTATTTTGCCAGACTTTAAAATTACAAATTTTTAGCAAAAATAAATTCCTAATTTTTTACATTGTCCTTGCTCCTTAAATATTTTGACACATCTTTATTTCTCCTCCACCAACAATCTCATTTTCCAAATAAAATACAATATGCTGCCCTTCAGAATTTTCATGAGTTTTTTCATCAAATTCAAAAATTAGTTTATTTTTATTTTTTTCATTTTCTAAAATTTTTAATTTCCCAGCCAATCCTTTTGAAGAAAATCTTGGACGTGCAGTTAATTGTTTCCCAGTTATATTTTTCAAATCACAATGAAATTTATAATTTATCACTTCAATTTCCTTTACCAGCAATTCTTCAAAATCCCCTACGACAACTTCATTTGTTTCAGGTCTAAGTTCCAGCACAAAAAATGGCTTCCCCAAATTAAGCCCCAGTCCACGCCGTTGTCCAACCGTGTAAAACTGGTAACCTATATGCTCTCCAATGACTTTCCCGTTTTTATCTACAAAGTTCCCCTTTTTCACGTCATCTCCAAGCACTTTTTTCAAGAATGGAATATATCCGTTTGGAGCAAAGCAGATTCCTTGGCTATCTGGCTTATTATGTGTATGAATTCCATTTTGTCTGGCAATCTCACGAACTTCTGACTTTTTGTATTCTGAAAGCGGAAATAAAAATCGCTCCACTACTTCCTTATCCAGCCGATAAAGCATGTAAGTCTGATCTTTTCTGTTATTTTTATCCCATAAAAGCATGTTATTTTGGCTAACTTTTGAATAATGCCCTGTTGAAATATGCTTTATTCCCATTTTATCAGCAAATTCCACAAGTTTTCTTATTTTCACCTTTTCATCGCAAATCACACAAGGCGACGGCGTTTTTCCTGCATTATACATTTCCACAAAATATTCCATCACATCTTTTTTAAACTCTTCCACAACATTTAAGACATAATGCGGAATTCCTAAAGTGTAGCAAGTATATCTCGCATCATTTATATCATCCAGGGAACAGCATGTTTTTCCTGGATTTTCCGAAAGTTCATCAGGCAAATGCTTTAACGTGACTCCGATTACTTCATATCCCTGCCGCTTTAACAAAAGAGCGGCAACGGAACTATCTATTCCACCGCTCATTCCAACAACGACTTTTTTGTCATCTAATTTTTTATCCATTTTTTATTTTTATTTCTCCTATTTTTTACAACTTAACTTTTTTCCACATAAATTTCCCAACTGGAATTGCAAATATTAAAAATAATTTATTTTTGCTTTCTTGAAATATTTTTCTAAATTTATAACCAGCCACTTTGCAAAATTTGTAATAAACAGCATTATTTAAAATTTTCTGCTTAAAAGTCAACTTTTGAGAATTTATTTCATTGTGATAAAGTGCCTGCCCTTTCGGATTTTTCAAAAGTAAATTATTATATTTCGCAGTCAGCCCATCTTCCTGATATTCCTTTATCTCAATTTTCTCATTTACGTAAACCATTTTATATTTCTCGCAAATTCTATTATAAACAACAGCTTCCGTACTGAACCTCCCACGACTAAAGTCGCAGGGTTCTAAAATCTTTAAAAACATTTAAAAATTTTCTAAGAAGTTTGATAGCTTTACACTACCCTTATTCTTTTAGGTGTGTTCAGCTCACCTCTATTGTATAGGACACTTAAGTCCACAACTTTACTTTTTCTTAATATATTTAATGCTCCATTACAATCTGCATTTATGAGTTTACCTGTGCTTGTTTGATATAGTCCTCTTTTTATTCTTTTTCCACTGAATATATATTTTTGCGAATTTTCTTTATCATATATTGGAATTTCATCTCTATCAAAGAAACTTGCTTTTGATGTATAACTCTCTTCTTGCAGTTTAAATTCTATTCCATATAGTTTACATAGATATATTAATTTATCTCTTAATTTCCCATATGGTATATTTACAAAGTTCTGATTATTTATACTTCCAATATTTGAATTTCTTTGAAAATCTTCATTATATCCTACAACTAGTTTTCCTATATCATTATTAAGACAATAATTTACAATTATTCTTGCTGCTTTTGAAAGATAATCATTTATACGATTATTTCTCTTTCTGGCTATTCTCTTTTGCCTTAATGTTATATGCTCTATCTTTTGCTTATCTTTAATGCTTTGCAATTTTGCATTTATCTTGTTATAGTATTGATTTATTGATTTTAATTTTCTACCATCTATTATGAATGAAGTTCCAGTATTTGTAACACAAGTACAAAGATTATTTATACCTAAATCAATTCCTAGTGCATTGTTTTTATTTAATTCCCTTTGAACTTCTTCCACTTCATAAGTATATTGAATTTCAAAGTACCTAGAATGTTGTTTTGGTATTATTCTAATCTCTTTTATTTTCTTGTTTTTTAATACTGGTGGTAGCTTTATTGCGATTTCCTTATGTATCTTTCTAAATGAATTTGAATAAGGAACTATCAGAATATCATCTTTTAATCTTACAAAACCTATAACAAGAGTTGTAAAACCATCTTTAGCAAGATATTTAGGTAATTTTATATCTTTAAAATTATATTGACCATTCTTAGCAAGTTTTAAAAGTCCAAAAAATGATTTGAAACTTCCATCTACTTCTTTTAGAATTTGTTGAGCCATATTAGAATTTAATTTCTTGTAATTTTCACTATTTTTAAGCATTTTATAGTTTTCATTATAACTTAAATACTTTTTATTTTGAAAATAGTGTTGTCTAACATTATATATAGCTTCATTAGTTAAGTTCTTGGCTATATGAGATAAATATTTTAAATTCCTAAACTCCTTTTTACTAAGATGTTTTACTTGTTGTTTTAATGTTAAATACATATATAATCACCTCCTTTTCATCAGAGATATTATACCATATATTCTACATTTTATCTGTCAAAAAAGTAATATTTTTTATTTATTTTTAAATATTTTTAAAGTTTTTAAAACCCCACAACAGTGGGAAGTCGTTCACATAAGTGCGCTACTACTTATGCAGTTCTCTTATGAACTTCTTGTTATCTCTAACAAGCACAGACTATATCTTATCCATAGCACATAATGTACCTTAGGCGAAACCACTTCCAATACCTATCGCTTGTATTGTACTCCCCTCACGAGGGATAGTCGTTGAACTTTCCTTTTCAGGCTTAGTTGCTGATTGTCTATTATCATAATGTTTAGGATTTAACCTTACACCATCTAGTATATTTTTTCTGCTTTCGCCACCATCACACTTATACCATGTTTTCACTTAGATATTATGTTGTGGTTATACTAGCTTTAAGAGTTCCCAGCAATTCAGTTTCTTTGTTGCACGGTTTTGCTCCGTGTCTACATACAAGTTTCCCTATATGCTTACTAAAATTTTTGTGCAATTCATCTCACGACTAAAGTCGCGAGTGTTCTTGCACTATTTAATAAACTTCTCATCTTCAAAAACTGGAAATTTATATTTTTTTATAATTTCAGTTCTGAACATAAGCCCCTTATCGCCTTTAACTCCATATTTATTATAAATTTCAAATTGTGTCGAGATCATTTCCTTTTCTGGAAAACTAGAGCCGATAATTTCTCCATTTGGATAAGTCGACAAATATCCCATTCCAGCAATATCGGAATTCTTCTCATATTTTTTCCAATATTTCAAAATAGTTTCAAGCCCATTTTCCACATATTCATCATCTGAATCAAGACAAATAAAAAGTTCCCCATTCGCCTTTTCTGTCGCAAAGTTATAAGCCCTCTGCTTACCGCCATTTTCCTTAAAATAATATTTTATTTCCAACTTTTTTTCACTCAAAAACTCTTCCACTTTCTCTTTAGTCCCATCAGTAGAGCCATCATCCACAATAAGCCATTCAAAGTCTTTAAAAGTCTGCTTTTGAAGCGATTTATACAATTTTTCAAGCAGTTCCTTTCGATTAAAAGTCGGTGTAAAAACTGTAAATTTCATTTTCTAATTCCCCTTATTTTCCAAAAATTTAAAATTTATCGTTTCATAATTTTTCTTTTTATTCCATTCACAAGATTTGTAATTTTAGCCAAAACTTCCTTATTTACAAGTAATTTCGTAACTATTGCCAAATATACTATTTTAAAGCCAAATTTTACTATTGAAAGCTGATCATTTGACAAGTAAAATATAATAGGATTTACAATAATTATAAAATACAGAAATAATTTTTTGTAATTAAATGAAATCTTGTATTTTTTTCTTATAATCATCATTTCCATTATCGCCCTGAACAAAAAGGCAAGCAATGTAGTCCATGCCGCAATAATCGGACCAATTTCAGGAAACTTCGGTATAAATATTATATTTCCAGCTAAATTAAATATCATTGCAAACATTGTAAAATAAAAAATGTATATGCTATCTTCGTGAAAATGGAAAAAATAATCTAGGCAAAATAATGCCTGTATTACAATTCCAGCCAAAATTAATGGCATATAATTAATTGCCTGATAATAACTTTTTGGAAATATTAATTTTATTCCCTCTGGAGCAAATAACTGGGCAATTACACAGGCAAAGGAAATAATCGCAATAAAATTTTCTACGCTTCTCGTTATTGTTGGATTTGTCTTATCCTCTTTCATCGCCTCATAAAACTCCGGCGTCCAGCTATTCACAAAAGAGCCTGTAACAACCGACAAAACCCTTCCTCCAGTAAAGGCAAGCGTATATCCCCCAACTACTGCAAGAGAAACAAATTTTGCCAAAACAAGCCTGTCACTTAAATTTACAACTTGGTCTGTAAGTTCAATAAAAATAAGTGGTAATCCATTCCGCAGCGAATATTTCACATAATCAAAATTCAGCTTAAATCTAAATTTTCCAAAATAATCTTTAAAATAAAATAAAAAGACTACAAGCAATGCAACTAAATTTGCAAACTGATTTCCAAAAACTCCCCATTTCAAATATTTTATAAAATAAATTGCCAGAATATAAGTTGTAAAAAGACTTATAACACTCCCTATCGCCACTTTCATATACATTCTCTTCATTCTAAACAAAGTTGTTGAAAGATTATTAAAAGCATTCGCTGTGGCAATTAAAATACTGACAATTATTAAGGGATAGTAGCTTACTTTGCTTAAATCCACAATGTATGAAAACAGTTTTTGAGCCATTGGCGTAAATAAAAAAATATACGTTAAAATATTAAAAACAACTATTATCAAAGTTGAAGAAAACATATAGCTTCCAAACTCATCTTCACTTTCCTTCAAATCCACATATTTTTTCATCTGAGCATTATATAGCCCTAATCCCAAAATCACTGTAAACAACGAAGTAATCGGAGCTAATGTTCCTACAATCCCAAATTCCTCCTGTGTCAGCAATCTCGTTATTATCGGCAAAAAAACAAACGAACCCATTTTCGTAACTAAATTCATAAGGGAATAAACCATTGTACCCTTTAATAAATTTTTATTATCCATCTTTCCCCATTTCCATTTTTTATACTAAATTCTATTTAAAAAATAAATTATCAGATACATTTTATACTAATTTACCTTTAAAATCAAATAAAATATTTATTTTTTCCAGTTAATTTAAAAAGGAATGTCAAAAAACACTCCTTAAATTTATTATTTTTTACATTAAAACTATAGCCAGTCAGTTCTATAAACTCTATAATCCACTTCTGGGAAAATATTATCTCTGCTTTCAATTTCTCTTAACCAGCTTTCATCCAAGTTGCCATTCTTGTAATCTTCATAAATTTTGAATAATCTATGAATGTGGTCACTTATTTTCTTGTGAGCATAACCAACCATTGTTCCAGTATACATTATAAATTCCCAGCAAGAAGTTTGTGCCATTAACAATTCCCTTGCAGCTTGGTTTAATGCTCTGTATTCCAATTCGTTGTAAGGTTCTCTTCCATTTGCCAGTTCTATCATCTTTTGTGCAGCTTTATGTAAATGTCTGTACGCATAGTCATTTGAACCATCTATCCAAACATCGTAATAACCGTTTGCTCCCCAGCTTGACATACTTACGTCAACTATTTGGTTTGTAGGGTATTTTTGTAAATATTTGTATGGTGTTATTGTAGAAAAATCAGATTCAGCTATTGCTCTGAATACCCATTCTAGGAATATAGGCCCTTCGTACCACCAGTGTCCATATAATTCAGCATCATAAGGTGACACTACGATAGGTTTTCTATATTTCATTTTTGAAGCAAGATATTCAATCTGTTTTGAACGATTGAATACAAAGTTATAAGCATGTTCTTTTGCTCTATCTGCTGCTGCCTGCGGATTATAAACTGCTTTATAAGTTCCTTTCTTATCTGTTATTGCATGATATTTTATTCCTATGTTTCTTCTTACTCCATCACTGTGCAAGTAAGGTTTTACAAGTTCATAATCTAGTTCATATCCTGCATCCTTATGGAATTCACGGTAAAGTCCATCTCCTGGATATCCTGATTCAGAACTCCAAACTTGTTCTGATGATTCCAAATCTCTGGCAAATGCAGCTACATAATTCTTAGTGTAAACTGGTGAATAAATACCATAAACTGGACGTGGATCACTATGCATAATTCCATGCGCATCAACTAGGAAGTATCTTATTCCGTGTTTTTCCAAGAACTTATCTTGTCCTGGATAATAGGCACATTCAGCTAGCCAAATTCCCTTCGGATCTCTTCCAAAATTTTTAATATAATCTTTTTTTGCCATAAGCACTTGAGCGTTTACTGCTTCAGGATAGTCTTTCATAACTGGCAAAAATCCATGTGTTGCTGTAACTGGAATGATTTCTAAGTTACCCTGATCTTGAAATTTTCTAAATGCCCCCACTAAATCTTTGTTGTACTTTTCTTCAAATACTTGTCTTGCTCTAGTATTGAACCATAAATTATGTTTTGCAACATTTAGCATGTCAGGATATGGACTTAGTCTTTCCACTTCATTTTCACAGAATTCAACTAATTTATTCATATGACGAAGATATCTTTCACGCAATAAACCATCATTTAGCATATTTACAAGCGTTCCAGACATTGTAATAGTTATATTCCAAGGAATGTTATCTCTCGTTAAATTTTCAAACATTTCAAGTAAAGGGATATACGTTTCCGTAATCGCTTCATATAACCAATCTTCTTCTAAAAATTCTTTATACTCTGGATGTCTTACATACGGCAAGTGTGCATGTAAAACAAGACTAAAATATCCATTCATAATTTTTCCTCCATACCTTTCTAAATTTTTTTTATATACTATAACTATACCATATTTTTGTAAAAATTCAAAACATTTTTATAAAAAATTTATTAAAAATTTAAATTTCCTTTTTTTATTAGAACATGACATTTCATATTTTAACCTTGCAATAAAATTTTCTAATATCAATCTATTTTATTTCAATAACATAATTTTAAAAATTACAAAAAACCTGCCAGCTAAATTAAACTGGCAGGCAAAAGGTGAGGACAATAAGACAAGAATTCAACTGCTATTTTTGACTGCTAAAAATCAAAAACAATACGATTACAACTGCTAAAACAGTCAAATCCCAATTTGCCATTATTACCACCTCCTGTTCAAGAAAGTGTAATCAAGGTTGCGTTCCTTGACAGACAATTATATCACAAAAAAAAGCCCTATTCAATAAAGAATAAAGCCTTTTTCTCGCATTTTTAATTTTACACTAACCTGAACAGGTTTTTTATTCGAAGTTATTATATCATTTTTTCCAAAAAAATTCAATCCCAAAATTCCCACTTTTACATTCATCAATCTATTTTTCTTAAATCACACATTAATAAACTCGATTTTCATATTTGTCCTTACACTAAACATTTCCATCACCTCTTCAATAACATCTTCTACCTTCTTCTATCCTAGATTTATTTATGTCATCTCAATAACTCTTACTAAACAATTCACAACTTACTGTAGACAATTGTAAATATCAAAATTAAAAATAATTTTTTTTATAAAATACACTCCTATACAATATTTTATTTATTATATTATACCTTTATGATTTCCAAATTTCAATTAATTGTTTTATTTTTTGGATTAGAGTTCTCTTATATTGCGAATTTTTTTAGCAAAAAATTTTTAATTTTCGGCTAATAAACTCAATTTTTACATCCATATTTTCTCCTTCTTCTCCATCAATGCTTACGTTAATTTCTTCGAAAACTTTTTTTATTTCGCATTTTTTGGCTTGTAAAGTTCGGATATAATCGTTATTTGTCAAATTACTGTTCATTAAGTCGATTAGAATTTTTGGAATATCCATCGGATTATCAATGTTTTTTACGATTAAAATATCCATAAATCCGTCATTCATACTGGCTTCATCAATTACATTTTCAAATCCGCCAACACTTTTTCCATTCAGAATTGCATATAAAATAGCCTTTTCCTTAATTGTTTTATTCCCATCCAGCACAATATCCAAGTCAAAAGTCTTTATATTTGTAAGTTCTCCAAGCCCATTCATGTAATAGGCAATTTTTCCAAACGTTTTTTTCAATGTCTTGTCCGTATTGTAGGAAATTTTAGTAAACAGTCCGCCAGCATACGATGACAAGAATACCGTTTTTCCATTAATTAACCCAAAATCAATATTTTTGGCACTTTTATCTGTAATTTTCTCTATCCAGTTTTCAATATTTTCTTCAAATTTCAATGCTTTTGCAAAATCGTTTGATGTTCCCGTTGGAAATATTGCAACTTCTGGAAATTCAATATTTTTAGAGTAAAGTTCGCTTAAACAACGGCTTAATGTTCCATCTCCACCTGATAAAATCAAAATATCATATTTTTCATTTTTTAAAATTTCTGTAAATAGGTCATAATCCTTATTTATACTATAAAGTGTCAATGTAATCCCTTTTTCCAGCAGTTTTGTCGTGATTAAATCAAAATTGCTTAAAATTATATTGGCATTTCCAGATTTTGGATTGTAAACCAAAATAGCCTCTTTTAATTTTTTCATACATTTTCTCCTTATTTTCATAAAATCTCATTAACTGAATAATCAGAAAAAATTTTTTCTCCATCTTCCAATAATTTTTTCAACTTAATTTTTTTCTCAATCGGCAAATATTCCAAAAAAATATTTTTTGCATTTTTTCTTTCCTTTTTTGTAGAATCCTGTAAAAATACTACATTTTCAGGCACTTCAATTTGAATATTCAGCTCTTTAATATTACTTTCATCGAAATTTTCAGTTTTTATCATAAAATTTTCAGAATTTACTATTACACAAAATCTTTTTCCAAATTCTTGATTTTCTTTTTCATCTTCAATTTCATTTTCACCTAAATTTTCCTGATCTTCACTTTGATTTTCTGCCTGACTATTTTTTAATTCAATTCCTTCGATTTTCTTATATTCCAGCTGTTTCAACTCTTCCTTAGTTTCAAAACTTTCGCTATTTTCATTAACTTCAGAACTTTGAACATTTTCATCAATCTCATAATTAATTTCATTTTGCAGGCTAAAATCCGACTTTATAATATTTTCCAGCTCTTGTGTATCTTTATAATTGTAAAACAATGTAAATGGATAATCATTTTCCGAATATTCTTCATTTATGTCAAAATACGATTTTATAAAATTATTAAAAGCTGGCTTCTTTTCTGAACTTATTACAATCTGACTTTTTTTATTAGTTGTTTTTTTATAATAAATCCCAATTGTAAGCAAAAAGTTCTCAAAGTTCGACATTTTATATTTATACTTTTCATCTTCATTAAATATATTTTTTACAATCAAGTTTTTATTTTGTCTGAAAAATTGGGAAAGTAAATTTTTAGTTTGAGTATTATATTCCATTTTTCCAATCAGAAATTCCTTTATTTTCCTAAAAATTCCAACCTGTGTATGATCGTAGCATTTAAAGCTGTAATCCCTTTTTATCAAAATATTTACAATGCTATGACTGGCAGCCTGCTTCACATCTTCAATTTTCACAGTAAAATTCCAATTATAATACTGATTCAATAGTATTAACAGATTTGAAACACTGTAATCAAGCCGTCCAATAAATTTTCTCCCCTGAAAAAGTGAAACTTGATCAAATTCCATTTTCATCGTAATTTTCTTTTCTAAATCCAGCTCAATATTTGTATAAAAAATTGACTTCATTGGAAAAGATGTATTAAAAAGAGAATGATAATAGGAAAAAGTATCATCTTTTAACTGTGACACCTTTACATCCTCAATATACACCTTTGTATAATATCTATCTTGAAACATTTCTGTCTTTAACTTGTAAACAATATCATAAAACAGATTTTCATTCAGTTTCTTAAAATATTCTCCAGAATTGAACCAGACAGCATTTCTGCTAAAAAATCCTTTCTGCTTTATGTCAAACATTATATGATTCTTATTTTCTCCAATGAACTTTATATTTTCAAAAAGTACATTATTTGTCCTAAAAGTTGGCATTGGATTTCCGAAGCCAAACGGCTTTAAAAGTTCTATCACTTGAAAAAATTCATAAGAAACCTTTTGAATCGGAATTTGCTTGTCAATTTCTATTATTTTCACAAAATCCTCTTCCTTCAGTTTTGTCTTTGCAAATTTATTAATTTTTTCCTTAAATAATTCCAAATTTTTTATTCCAATCGTAAATCCAGCCGCTCCAGAATGTCCTCCAAACTTCAAAAAAAGTTCAGGCATCGACTGCAACGCCTCCAAAATATTAAAATTCCCGATACTTCGGCAAGATCCAACTGCTATCCCTTCATCTTCCTTCACTTCAATAATAATCGCAGGCTTGTAATATTTATCCACAATTTTGGAAGCCGCTATACCAATTACTCCGTGGTGATATTCAGGTGAATAGTCTACAATTACATAATCTTCCTTCAAATCGTTTTCTTCAATATGCTTTTCCACTTTCTCCACAATTTCATTCTGCAGTTCTTTCCGCTCAAAATTCTTATTGATAAGTTCCTTTACGATTATCTCAATTTCCCTGTCATTATCAGAAATTAGCAGTTTTACAACCATTTTTGCATCTTTTAACCTTCCAGCCGCATTAAAGACAGGCGCTATGATAAAGCCCACATCATACGAATTGTATTCAGTTTTCTCATTAAAATCCGAATTTTGGGTACTAAACAGCTTGTAGAGCAAAAATCTAAGCCCCTTATTTTTAGAACGGCTAAGCTGCTCCAGACCAAATTTTGTCAAAATCCTGTTTTCCTCCACCAGCGGCACAATGTCTGCAACTGTTCCAATCGCCACCAAATCAAGATATTTATATGCTTTTGCCTTTTTCCCGATTCTTTCATAAAGACAAAGAATTACCATGAAAATAGTCCCAACTCCCGCCAGAAACTCAAATGAAAATTCATTTTCAAAACGTTTTGGATTAACAACTGCAACAGCAGCCGGAACTTTTCCGCCATGCAAATTATGATGATCTGTAATAATTATCGGCAAATCTATAGAATTTGCAAATTCCACTTCCGGAAATGCCGTAATCCCGCAATCTACAGTAATTACTAAATCTGCCCCCGAATCTTTTATTTTCTTCAAAGCCTCGTTATTCAGACCATATCCTTCATCCCGAATCGGAATATAATAATTCACATTTTCAGCCCCAAGCTCCTTTAGTGCCATATACAAAATCGAAGTTGAAGTAATCCCATCTACATCATAATCCCCAAATATCCAGATATTTTTCTGCTCCTCTATTGCTCTTTCAATTTCCAAAACCGTCTTTTCCATATCCTGCAGCCCATAAGGATCTTGAATATTCTCCATTTTAGGATTTAAAAACTCAATCACTTCCTTCTCAGTTGTTATGCCCCGTGAATAAAGTATTTTCAAAATATCATTATCAATCAGGGAACTCAAATTTGAATTTTCCATAATTTGTTTTTTATTTCCGCTTTTTTTTATCCTTTTTGTTTTATCATCAAAATTTTGTTTATTGTCCCTTTCAATATATTCCCTTTCCTGTCGTGGATTAGGAATAATTTTTTCAGCCCATTTAGTTCTTCTCATAATTTTTCCCCTCTTATTTTAAACTTTATTTTTATAATTACAACTTTCCCTGTGAACTACTCCCACTTTTAGAAGCGGGAACTTCTTGGGAAGTACCTGCTTTTGCTAGCCAAATATATTTACCAAGCTCTTCGGACAGTCCCTGCCCTGTTTTTTTATTTTCCTAATATTCCAACATCAATTTTCCAATGTTTTTTATATTCAGTGCCGCATTGTAATCTCTATCAATTTCAATCCCACAGCACTCACATTTATAACTTCTTTCTGATAATTTCAGTTCCTCTTTAATATTTCCACATCTACTACAAGTTTTCGATGATGGAAACCACTTATCTATCTTCAAAAATTGCTTTCCTAAAAACATCAGTTTATACTCAAGCATTCTCAAAAACATTCCCCATCCATTATCTCCTACACTTTTTCCAAAATTTAATGTTTGACTCATCCCTTTCATATTCAAATCCTCAACAACCACAGCATTGTATTCTTCAGACAATTTTTTCGATAATTTATGCAAAAAATCCCTTCGACAATTTTTGATATACTCATGCAATCTTGATATTTTCATTTTTTGTTTATACCAATTTTTAGAAAATTTCACTTTTCTTGATAACGATTTCTGTAATTTTTTCAATTTTTTCTCCAACATCCTAAAGTATTTTGGATAATCAGCCCTTTGGTTTTCAGAGCTAACAAATAATTCAGACATTGAAAAATCAAGTCCAATCACTTTATCATTACTTGGCATTTTTTGAATTTCTTTTTCAAATTCTGTCAAAACAGAAACATAGTAATTTCCATTACTATTTGTCAATGTTACCGACTTTATTCTATAATCCTTCGGTATTTCTCTATGATATTTCAATTTAATTTTTTTTAATTTTGGCAAAACTAAATATTTATTTTCCTCAATTCGTATCGAATTGTTCACACAATTTGTCGTGTAACTTTTAACATTATTCTTTTTAGATTTGAACCTTGGAAACTTCGCTCTCTTTTGAAAGAAATTCGTAAACGGCTGTACTTTTCTTTATCTGCATTCCCCTTAAATTCATCAAGGTATACAGTTTCATAGTCCAGTTTTTTTATTTTGACATCTTTTATTTCAGGTCTGAATGTGGTAAAATTATTTTTCGTAAATACAAATTCCTTTCTTATGTCTTTTTGGCAAAAACATAATACTATGAATTTGTTATTTATGCTATTTTTCTATTTCTTTTTCAACCCCATATATATTATAGAACCAGTTTTATTTTTAATATATTGAAAATAATAATAAAAAACTTTTATTTTATCTAAAATTATAAGTTTCAATGAAAGTTCTATGTAATTTTTTTATTTAATTATTTTACTTCGATAAATTGGGATTTGTTATTTAGTTTATAATCGTATTATTTTATTAGCTATATCTTCTACAAACCTCTTATCATGCTCCACAAATATTAGTGTAGGCTTTGCTTCTTTTATAATTTCCTCAATCTGTATTCTCGATATTACATCTATATAATTCAGCGGTTCGTCCCAAACAAATAAATGAGCTGGTTTTGACAAACTTGCAGCAATTAAAACTTTCTTTTTTTGTCCATCGCTATAGTTCTTCATATCCATTTCAAATAATTCTCTTGCAAAATCTAATTTCCTAAGAATTGTTTTGCACAATGTTTCATCAACACCTTGCTTATGAATATACTCATTTAGGCTTCCTGTTAAATTAGATGTGTCTTGAGGAATATACGATATTTTTAAATTACTTGCTAATTTTACATCACCTGTATACTCATGATTTAGACCTAATAAAATTTTAATCAAGGTTGATTTTCCACTACCATTACATCCATATATGGCTACTATATCACCTTGTTTTATCTCAAAGCTTACATTACTTAATATCTGTCTTTCTCCATAGTATAATGATAAATCGCAAACTGATATTAGAGGATTTTTGTGATGATGTAATGAATGCAATAATAGACTTTCCTTTATTTCAATATCTTTTAGTAAATTTTGTTTTTCTTCTATTGCCTTATTTTGTCTATTCTCCAAATTCTTAGATTTTTTCATCATCTTGGCTGACTGATGACCTATACGTCCTTTGTCTGGTTTTACACCTGATACTTTTACACCATTTTTAGTATTTTCAATTTTATCAGACCAAATTTGACTTTGTCTTGCAGCTTCTTTTAATCGTTTAATATCTTTTTTTAATTTCTCGTTTTTACTGATTTCAAATTGGTCTTTCATCAATTTATTTTCATACCATGATGTAAAATTTCCTGATTGGACATCAATAGAATTCCTGTTAATAGAAATTACATGATTGATACACCCATCTAAAAAATCTCTATCATGAGATATAAGCAAAAAACCTTTTTTATTTTTCAGATATTCACTTACAACTTTTCTTCCGTCCATATCTAAATGGTTTGTTGGTTCATCAATAAGTAAAAATCCATCTTCCTTTGTAAATAAAATCGCCAAAAGAATTTTTGTTTGCTCTCCTTTAGAGAGCATTTCAAACTCTCTATAAATAAGATTTTCATCTATATTTAGCAAGTTAAGTTCTCTAAATAGTTTCCATTCTTCCTCATCTGATATTAGTTCTTTATATAACTCAATTCCTAATTTTGAAGCATCACTTATATTGGGTGGGAATTTAATAAAGTCAACGCTTTTGCTGATTTTCCCTTTATAAACTTCTTTGTTTAAAAGTAGCTTAAACAGTGTTGATTTTCCAATTCCGTTTCTTCCTATTAACCCTGTTTTCCAGTTCGTATCAAATGAAAATGATACATTATCAAATATAGGTTTTACATAGCCATAATATGAGAAAGTGAGGTTTTCAATTTTAATTGTTGACACAAAAACACCCCCTCAAATTCATAATTTATCTTTTTCTTATTCGTTCATCATATCACTTTTCTAATTCTTATGTCAATCAGAAGAATTAGTTAATCTAAATTCATCAAAGTATACAGTTTCATAGTCCAGCTCCTTATGAGGAACTTCAATGTCATGAAATATCCTCATGACAGTTGATATGCTTGTATTTTCTTCCCTTCCTATTTGAGTGAATGACTTCATCTCAGAAAGTTTTTTTCTTATCTCATCCTTGACTTCGTTTGAGATGCTGCAGTTCCTGTCCACAATACCTATTGAGGAAGTTGTCCTTTTTTGCATATAGGACAGACATACCTCTGTTTTTCTATATGGAGGATAACTTTCCTGTTTCCATAACTGAGGCTTCTTATTGAAAGCCTACGACTTCTTGCTATTTTTTTGTTAAATATTCAAATTAATAAATTATTTACCTGAATACTTAATAATTTTACCACATTTTTTTATCAAAATAAATGCTGCTCATCTTAAATATTTTACCCAAATAATAAAATCCCCTAAAATAAAGGGGATTTTTATATTAAAAATTTTAAATTTTATTTTAATCAAAATTATATACTTATTCTTCTATTGAATAATCCATTGCCGCCATACGTTTATAATAATTCCAGTTATCCTTAGCATTTTTCAAATTTGTTTCCAGCAATTCTTTTGCCTTTTCAGGAAATTCTGCAGCCAAAGTTGCATATCTTCTTTCTCCTAGTAAAAATTCTTCATATTTTTCCCAAGCTGGATTTCTTGTATCCAATTGCAATGGATTTTTACCTTTTTCTGCTAATCTTGGATCAAATCTGAAAATTGGCCAATATCCTACTTCTGTTGCCAGTTTTTCTTCTGTCTGGAATTTACCCATACCAGCTTTTATACCATGTTCAATACAAGGTGAATAAGCTATTATTATTGATGGTCCTGGATATGCTTCGGCTTCCCTTATCGCTTTTAATGTTTGGTTCTGATTTGCTCCCATTGACACCTTAGCAACGTAAATATTTCCATAAGTCATTAATATTGCAGCTAAATCTTTTTTCTTGGCTGGTTTTCCTGAAGCTGCAAATTTTGCAACTGCTCCAGTTCTTGAAGATTTTGATGATTGCCCTCCTGTATTTGAGTAAACTTCTGTATCAAGTACAAGTATGTTTACATCATCTCCTGAAGCTAGAACATGGTCAAGTCCGCCAAATCCTATGTCATAGGCCCATCCATCTCCACCAAACATCCAGATAGATTTTTTGATTAAGTATTGTTTTAATTCTAATATTTCAGAAATATTATTTTTTACTTTTTCATTTGTGTTTTCAGAATTTTCTTTTTCTAATGCTGCTACTAATTCATCACGAATTTCTGTAGTTTTATCTCCATCATCAAAGTTTTCTTCAAATGAAATAAATAATTCTGCAAGTTTAGGTGAAACATATTCTTTTATTTCTCCCATTCTCTTCAAAATTCTGTGTCGAATTGTATTTATAGCCTGAAACATTCCGTATCCATATTCAGCATTGTCTTCAAATAGTGAAGATGCCCATGCAGGTCCGCAACCATTTTGAGCAGTTGTATATGGTGTTGAAGGAGTAGAAGCGCCATAAATTGAAGAACATCCAGTTGCATTTGCAACCATCATTCTTTCTCCAAATAACTGTGTCACCAACTTGATATACGGTGTTTCTCCACAACCAGCACAAGCTCCGGAAAATTCAAATAGCGGTTTTGCAAACTGTGAACCTTTTACTGTATTTTTTCCTAAAATTTTATCTTTATAAAAAACATTGTTAAATAAATAATCTGTATATTCAATTTCATTTTTCTCAATTTGAGATTGAGTAGATTTCATGACAATCGCTTTTCCACGTGGTGCAGGACACACATCCACACAGGCACTGCATCCTGTACAGTCCAAAGGCGATACTTGAATTTTATAGTTCAACTCATTCATTCCACGTCCCAAAGCCTTTATTGTTGGCATTCCTTCAGGAGCTTTTGCCATTTCTTCTTCATCTAATAAAAATGGTCGTATTACAGCGTGCGGACAAACGTAGGCACATTGATTACATTGTATACACATATCTGGTTGCCATTCTGGTACTTCTGACGCTACTCCTCTTTTTTCGTAATTTGCAGTTCCTGGTTGGAAAGTTCCGTCTACCATTCCTGTTTCTATAATTGATGAAACTGGTAATTCGTTACCTTTCATATGGTTAATTGGGTCTACTATTTTCTTGATAAATTCAGGTTTTGCTGCTTCGATAATTTGTTCGTTTACTTCAAGATCTGCCCATTCTGGTAATACTTCTACTTGCTCTAAACCATCAATTCCTCTGTCAATAGCATTCCAGTTTTTTTGAACTACATCTTTTCCTTTTCTTCCATAACTTTTTTCTGCATATTCTTTCATATACTCTTTTGCTTCTTCGTGCGGAATTACTTCTGAAAGATAGAAAAATGCCGATTGCATAATTGTATTTGTTCTGTTTCCTAATCCAATTTCTTTAGCTAATTTTGTAGCATTTATAATAAAAAATTTAATTTTTTTTCTAGCTAACTCTCGTTTAATTTCATTTGGTATGCTTGGAATTAATCTTTCTTTATCCCAAATTGTGTTTAATAGGAATGTTCCTCCTTCTTTTAATCCAGAAATCATATCATATTTTCCAAGGTATGCAGGTGCTGAACAAGCTACAAAACCTGGTCTTGTAACTAAGTAAGTTGAATGAATTGGATCTTTACTGAATCTCAAATGTGATCTTGTCACTCCTCCTGCTTTTTTAGAATCGTACGCAAAATAACCTTGTGCATACAAGTCTGTCTTATCTCCAATAATTTTTATTGAATTTTTATTAGCTCCTACAGTTCCATCTGAACCAAGTCCGTAAAATAAGCACTCTTTCACATCTTCGTTTCCTGTGAAAACTTCTTCTTCAAGTGCAAGTGATGTAAATGTAACGTCATCAACAATTCCTATTGTAAAATTATTTTTAGGCTCTTTTTGTGCAATATTTTTGAATACTGCTACAATTTGTTCAGGTGTTGTATCTTTTGATGACAATCCGTATCTTCCACCTACAATTTCAGGTGCATTTTCTTTTCCGTAATAAAGTGCTTTTACGTCCATGTATAATGGCTCTCCTAATGCTCCTGGCTCTTTTGTTCTGTCAAGTACGGCAATTTTTTTCACGCTTTTTGGCATTGCATCGAAGAAATATTTGCTTGAAAAAGGTCTGTATAAGTGAACATTTAGCACTCCTACATTTTCTCCTTTTTTATTTAAATAATCTACGACTTCTTTGATTGTTTCATTTACAGAACCCATTGCAACAATAACTCTTTCGGCGTTTTCGGCTCCGTAATAAACAAATGGTGCGTAATATCTTCCTGTTTTTTCGCTAATTTTTTTCATGTAATCGTTTACGATATCAGGTACAGCTTCATAAAATTTATTTTGAGCTTCTCTTGCTTGGAAATAAATATCATCATTTTGTGCTGTTCCTCTTGTTACTGGTTTTTCTGGATTCAATGCTCTTTCTCTAAATTCTCTAACTGCTTTTTTATCAAGTAAACTTTCAAGAAAATCGTAATCCATAACTTCCACTTTATTTATTTCGTGTGATGTTCTGAAACCATCAAAAAAGTGCATAACAGGGACTCTTGATTTAATTGCTGCTAAATGTGCGATTCCTGCTAAGTCCATTACTTCTTGAACCGAGCTTGTTGCAAGCATTGTCCAACCTGTCATTCTTGCTGAATAAATATCTTGATGATCTCCAAATATTGATAATGCCTGTGTTGAAATAGCCCTTGCTGCTACATGCATTACTCCTGGTAGCAATTCTCCTGCTATTTTGTACATATTAGGTATTTTCAATAGTAATCCTTGAGATGCAGTAAATGTCGTAGTTAAAGCTCCAGCTTGTAACGAACCGTGTACAATTCCTGCTGCTCCGGCTTCTGACTGCATTTCTACAACTTTCACTTGTGTTCCGAATAAGTTTTCCTTCCCGTATGATGCCCATTGGTCTACATGCTCTGACATAGTTGATGACGGAGTGATTGGATAAATTCCAGCAACTTCCGTAAATGCATAAGCTATGTGAGCTGCAGCTTGGTTACCATCCATTGTTTTCATATTTTTTGTCATTTTTCCCTCCAAAATTAAGAAATTTTATAACTATTTTACTTTAATAGTAACGCCGTTTTGAAATCAAACTTAAAAGCTACGGCTATTTATTCAAATTTCTATTTTTCATTTGATTAATTTTTTAGAAATTTGAATTTGTTATAAAATTACAATTACATATACAATTATATATTTTCTAGTTCAAATTTGCAATTATTTTTTTATTAAATCCCTTTTTTAGCAGATTTATGTTCAACAATATTTTTAATAATCAAAATTATTATCGAAATAAGTACTAAAAGTGAAGATACTGCAAAAGCTGCTGTTATTGACTCTGATGAACCTGATAAATAAAGTGCGTCTATTTCTAGTGGCAATGTGAAAGTTCCTCCTCTTGCTTTTGAAAGTGCATTTACTGCACCAAATTCTCCTAATGCTCTTGCTGTACAAAGAATTATTCCATAAAGTAATCCCCATTTTATATGTGGTAATGTTATTTTTCTAAAAATTGTGAATCCATCTGCTCCCATTAGTGCCGCTGCCTCTTCCTCATCTTTTCCTTGCGCATTCAAGATTGGAACTATTTCCCTTGAAATAAATGGAAATGTCACAAAAACAGTTGCTAAAATTACTCCTGGAATTGCGAACACTATTTTTATATCTAATACAAAAAATTTATTCAATGCCGTAATATAAGGTGCTGCCCAACTCATTCTTCCAAAGGTCATAATGAAGGCAAGACCTGCGATTACTGGTGAAATTGAGAAGGGGATATCTATTAGCGTGGCTAAAATATGTTTCCCACGAAAAGAAAATTTTGTGAGAAGCCATGCTGCTGTTATTCCGAAAAAAGTATTTATAATTAGTGCTGAAATTGTTGCAATTATTGTCACTTTCAAGGCTGAAAGAACGTATTTGTCAGTTAGGCTTTTTATGTAAAATGCCCAGCCTTTTTGAAGTGAATTTATGATAATTGCTATTAGTGGCAATACTAGCATAATTCCAACAAATAGTACACTTATTGTTATTAATACATATTTTATCGTGTTATTTTTTTTATCCATTGCTTTCCCCTTCCCTAAATATTGTTTGTTCGCTTAAATTGGTTCATTTGAACTAAGTTTATTAAAAATAAAAGTATGAATGAAAATATTAGCATTACTAAAGCTATAACAGTTGCTGAAGGATAGTCAACATAATTTAATTTTTGCATAATTACGTAGGAAATAACTTGTGTATGCTCTTTTAGGCTGTTTCCTGAAATATAAATTACGCTTCCATATTCTCCAATTCCTCTCGAAAATGCAAGTCCAAATCCTGTCAAAAGTGCAGGTTTTATCTCTGGAAAAATTACTTTCCAAAAAGTTGTTTTTCTATCTGCACCTAATATGTACGCCGCTTCTTCGTACTGATTATCTAATTTTTCTAATATCGGCTGAACTGCCCTTACCACGAAAGGAATTCCAACGAAAATTAATGCAATTATTATTCCAATGTGAGTGTATGAAATTTTTATTCCAAATTTTGCAAAGTATCTTCCAACAATTCCAGTATCAGAATACATTTTTGAAAGCGTAATTCCTGCAACCGCAGTAGGCAAGGCAAAAGGCAATTCCAACATTCCATCTAAAAACCTTTTTCCAAAAAAATCGTATTTTACAAGTACCCACGCCAAAATTACTCCGAAAATACAATTTATAATGGCGGCAATGAATGAACAACCGACACTTGTAAAAAGTGCACTTAAAACTGCCTTTTCTGTTATAAGCTGCCAAAATTCAGAAGGTGACAATCGAAACGAATAGACTAATATTGAGGCTAGCGGTATCAATATTAAAATTGACAACATTGCCAGTGATATTCCAAATGTCAGTCCAAAACCTGGAATTATAGTTTTTTCTTTTCTTTTTAAAGCTAATATTTTCATTTTTCACTCCTTTCAATTAAAACCTTTTTATTTTTAATTTTCCTGAACCTCCCACGACTAAAGTCACAGGGTTCTAAAATCTTTAAAAACATTTAAAAATTTTCTAAGAAGTTTGATAGTCCTATGCTATCCTTATTCTTTTAGGCGTGTCCAGTTCACCTCTATTGTATAGGATGCTTAAATCCACAACTTTACTTTTTCTTAAAATATTTAATGCTCCATTACAATCTGCATTTAATTGATAACCTTTACTTGTTTGATATAGTCCTCTTTTTATTCTTTTTCCACTGAATATATATTCTTGTATATTTTCTTTATCGTATACTGGAATTATATCTCCATCAAAGAAACTTGCTTTCGATGTATAACTCTCTTCTTGCAGTTTAAATTCTATTCCATATAGTTTACATAGATATATTAATTTATCTCTTAATTTTCCATATGGTATATTTACAAAGTTCTGATTATTTATGCTTCCTATATTTGATTTTCTTTGAAAATCCTCATTATATCCTAGAACTAGTTTTCCTATATCATTATTAAGACAATAATTTACAATTATTCTTGCCACTTTTGAAAGATAATCATTTATACGATTATTTCTCTTTCTAGCTATTCTCTTTTGCCTTAATGTTGTGCGGGAGGTCTTTTGCTTATCTTTTATACTCTGTAATTTTGCATTTACCTTATTATAGTATTGATTTATTGATTTTAATTTTCTACCATCTATTATGAATGATGCTCCATTATTGGTTACACAAGTACAAAGATTATTTATCCCTAAATCAATTCCTAGTGCATTTTCTTTATTTAATTCCCTTTGAACTTCTTCTACCTCATAAATGTATTGAATTTCAAAGTACCTAGAATGTTGTTTAGGTATTATTCTAATCTCTTTTATCTTCTTGTCTTTTAATACTGGTGGTAGTTTAATTTTAATCTCCTGATGAGTTTTCTTAAACAAATTTGAATAAGGAACTATCAGAATACCATCTTTTAATCTTACAAAACCTATAACAAGAGTTGTAAATCCATCTTTAGCAAGATATTTAGGTAATTTTATTTTTTTATTATCATATTGACCATTTTTAGCAAGTTTTAAAAGTCCAAAAAATGATTTGAAACTTCCGTCTACTTCTTTTAGAATTTGTTGTGCCATATTAGAATTTAACTTCTTATAGTTTTCACTATTTTTAAGCATTTTATAGTTTTCACTATAACTTAAATACTTTTTCTTATTAAAATAATACTGTCTAATATTATATATAGCTTCATTAGTTAAGTTCTTGGCTATATGAGATAAATGTTTTAAATTCCTAAACTCCTTTTTACTAAGATGTTTTACCTGTTGTTTCAATGTTAAATACATATATAATCACCTCCTTTTCATCAGAGATATTATACCATGTATTCTACATTTTATCTGTCAAAAAAGTAATATTTTTTATTTATTTTTAAAGTTTTTAAAACCCCACAACAGTGGGAAGTGTCGTTCACATAAGTTCGCTACTACTTATGCAGTTCTCATGGCATATATACTCCTTAACAAATTAAGGAGATTAGCCTTGAACTTCTTGTTATCTCTAACAAGCACAGACTATATCTTATCCATATCCTATTTCAAGGACTTAGGCGAAACCACTTCCAATACCTATCGCTTGTATTGTACTCCCCTCACGAGGGATAGTCGTTGAACTTTCCTTTTCAGGATTAGCTGCTGATTGTCTATTATCATAATGTTTAGGATTTAACCTTAATTTTCGTACAATTCATCTCATGACTAAAGTTGCAAGTGTTCTTGCACTATTTAATAAATTTTATCAAATAAAGCACCTTCATTGAAAAATTTCTCATATGCTTTTTTCCATCCACCAAAATTATCTATTTTCGTCAATTTCATCTTTAAATCAAATTTATTTCCATATTTTTTTAAAACTTTTTGGTCATAAGGTCTATAACCGCTTTCAGCGATTATTTCTTGTGCCTTTTCAGAATATAGATATTTCAAGTATTCTGTGCTTATTTGATACGTTCCATCATTTTTTGCGATTTTATCGACTACTGCGACTGTCGGCTGAGCTAAAATACTCACACTTGGATAAACAATTTGATATTTGTCAGGATATTCCTTAACCGTTGCAATCGCCTCATTTTCCCATGCAATTAACACATCTCCCTGATTATTTTCCACAAAAGTTGTAGTCGCTGCCCTTGCTCCTGAATCCATTACAGCCACATTATCATAAATGCTCTTTACAAAATTTTTTATTTTATTTTCATCTTTTCCATATTTTTCAAGTCCATACGACCATGCTGCCAAAAAATTCCAGCAAGCTCCACCACTACTTTTTGGATCAGGTGTTATTACTTTTACTCCTTTTTTTACTAAATCGTTCCAATCCTTGATATTTTGTGGATTTTCTTTTCTTACAAGAAAAACGATTGTCGAGGTATACGGAGAAGAACTGCCTGGAAATTTATCTACCCAGCCTTTTTCTAGCAAATCTACTTTCTCAAGAAGTGCTACATCATTTTCCAAAGCTAATGTCACAACATCTGCATCAAGACCTTCAATTACTGAACGTGCTTGCGATCCTGACCCTCCGTGTGACTGGATAATATTCACATCCTTTCCATACTTTTCCTTGTAATATGCCTTAAACAGCCCATTATATCTCTCGTACAATTCACGGGTAGGATCATAGGAAACATTCACAATTTCCATTTTTTGCTTATTCTTCCCAATTTTACTGTTTTGTCGCATAATTCCCACAAAATAAAGTAAAATTATAATTGCAACAAATATCAATGGCACTTTCAGTTTTTTTAGCATATTTCCCTTTTCCTTTCCCTTTTTATTTAATAATTTTTTAAATCACGTAAAAACTATCTCCACTTACTATTCTTCTATAAGTCTCAAATTTTGCCCATTTTTTGTGAATTTCTACTTTATTTTTATTTTGATTATGGTCTGCAAGATAATTTTTCATATCTTCTCTAGTTTTTATCTGCAATCCAAATCCTGCTTCATCTAACACTGGAAGCCCTGTAAAGTGGTAATCTTCCAATTTCACAATATCAAAAATCTTACGATCTCTAACTAAAACTGCCGCTTCGCTTTCAAGTGAAATAATGTCAAAATATTGCGGATACTCGAAGCTATCTCCCATTTGAGGCACAATATCGCCTACATGATACGTTTTTTCTCCTGTTTCTTCTTTAGACATTCTCGCATTTTCAAAATCAAAATACAATTCTTCAAAAATATATCCACCAATTTTTATATCATTTTTTTCAAAATATGGTTTTTCCCCAGTCGTATCAATATTTTCCACTACTCCCGCAGCAGCCGTTTGATGAGAAAGTCTATCAATTAATATCAATTCTCCCAAAGTCTTATTTTTCTTAAACAAATCAACAATAACTTTATCTGAAAATTCAATTTTACAAAGAGCAATTTCATTTTTTGTAATACTTTGTGTTTTAATTTTTTCTCCAGTATTAACGTCAATTTTATAAACAATTTCCTTCAATATTGCAGGAAGTTTCTTCGTTCCAAGTTTTGCCAAATATTCTTTTCCTACAATTAACTTATCATCATCCATCCACAATAATGCAGCTTCAACCGATTTTGAAACTGTAAGATTTTTGTTTTTAGTAATAACAGAACCACGGCTCACGTCTACTTCTTTATCCAACTGAATTGTAACAGCTTGTCCTGAAAATGCCTCTTCCACACTTCTATCCCCATTCAAAATTGTTTTCACAGTCGCAGTCTCATTACTTGGCAACACAACAATTTCTTCTCCAACTTTTATAAAACCACTTTCAATTTGTCCTTGAAATCCTCTAAATTCATGATTTGGACGGCAAACTCTTTGAATTGGTACATAAAAATCAGAATTTTTAGTATCTTCTGTCACATCAACTGTTTCTAAATATTCTATAATGCTTTCTTCCTTATACCAAGGCATATTTTCCGATTTTTTAGTAACATTATCTCCTTCAGTTGCACTCACAGGAATTATTTTTATATTTTCTAATTCCAATTCTTTTGCCAATTCCTTCACTTCAGCGACAATTTTATTAAATTTCTCTTCGCTATAATTTGCTAAATCCATTTTATTTACTGCAAAAACGAAATGACGTATTCCGACCATTGAACAAATTCTTGCGTGTCTTCTAGTTTGAACAAGTACACCTTTTGTAACGTCCAAAAGCAAAATCGCAACTTCGGCAAATGAAGCTCCAACCGCCATATTTCTTGTATATTCTTCATGACCTGGCGTATCAGCCACAATAAAGCTACGTTTATTTGTGGTAAAATAACGATAAGCCACATCAATCGTGATTCCTTGCTCTCTTTCAGCCATCAATCCATCTAAAAGTAGCGAATAATCAATCGCTCCTCCACGTGATCCAACTTTACTATCTAAAATCAATGCTTCCTCTTGATCTGCATAAAGCAATTTCGAGTTATAAAGAATATTTCCAATCAATGTTGATTTTCCATCATCCACACTTCCACAAGTAATAAATTTTAATAATCTCACCATTAAAAATACCCCTCTCTTTTTCTTTTTTCCATGCTTGCTGCCCCACTATCTCTATCAATTACTCTACTTGTACGCTCAGATTCAACTGAACTCAATGTTTCATCAATTATTTCCTCCAAAGTTACAGCATCTGATTCCACAGCACCAGACAACGGATAATCTCCTAGCGTTCTAAAACGAACCATTTTAATTTCAGACTCTTCGCCTTCTTCCAATCGCATTCTCTCATCATCAACCATGATTAAATTTCCATCTCTTTCTACAACAGGACGTTCTGCTGCCGAATAAAGCGACACAATTGGTATATTCTCCCTTTGAATATATTCCCAAATATCTTTTTCAGTCCAATTAGAAATTGGGAAAACTCTAATACTTTCACCTTTACTAATCTCTGTATTGTAAAGTTTCCACATTTCTGGACGTTGATTTTTAGGATCCCATGCTTGTGCTGCATTTCTAAATGAGAAAATTCTTTCTTTAGCACGACTTTTTTCTTCATCTCTACGACCTCCACCAAATGCTGCCGTAAATCCATATTTATTAAGTGCCTGTTTCAACGCTTGTGTTTTCATAATATCAGTAAACGAAGATCCATGATCAAACGGATTAATATTTTTTTCAACTCCTTCAGGATTGATGTATTCAATCATTTCAATTCCAAGTTCTTTCGCCCTTTTATCACGAAAATTAATCATTTCCTTAAATTTCCAACCAGTATTTACATGTAGAAAAGGAAAAGGCGGTTTTTCAGGATAAAATGCCTTCATAGCCAAATGTAACATAACCGAGCTATCCTTCCCTATCGAATACAACATAACAGGATTTTCGCATTCAGCTGCAACTTCCCGAATAATGTATATCGCCTCTGCTTCCAATTCATCTAAGTGAGATAATTCATTCATATTATAAATCACCCTTTCTTTTTTTATTTTTTTAAACTTATGAATAAAAAAATTTAATATATTTTATTTTCTATATTATTGCACATCATATTTGTATAGTCAAGTGTATATACAATTTAATTTTACTTTGTAAATAGAATATTTTTTATATTAAAGTAATTTATTTTAAAAAAACTCACTACTCAGATTTAGAATAGTGAGAAAAAATACTGCTACATAGCATTATTTTGTATCAAAAAGAATAATACTATAATCAGTATTGTTATTTTTATATACCGTAGCATTTTTGCACCTCCTTTTTACGGAGATACTTAAAATAAGAGATCAAACTTATTTTTAAGCCACTTACATTATATAATAAAATTAATCTGAATTCTATAAAAACTCAAAAAATTATTTTTTTTATTAAAATTATTATTGTTTTTTTCTCTAAAATGTTGTATAATTAGTTTAAGAAAATACGTAGCATTTTTGAAAAAGATCAATTTAGGCTATCTCATAATTGAGGTAGCCATTTTTATTATTCATTATATTTATCAATATTTATTAGCATCTTTTCTATTTATATCAATTTCTTCTACAGTTCCATCTCTTTTTTCAATAATCCATTTTAGAATATCGCCTTCCTCTTTAGTCGTCATCGTACTTCCATTTCCACCAATATCTGCTCCGAGGAAAAATGAAATCGCCTGAACTGGACATTCCTTCACGCAGGAAACACATCCCCAGCAATCTTTTGGATATTGCATAACTGCCTTTTTGACCTTCATATCTTCAACTTTTTGCATCTCGATTAAAGTACCTGGACACACTTGCGTACATTTCGTACACCCAATACATTTATATGGATCAATTACTATGCTCATACTTGTCCTCCTTCACAATTTCCCTCGTAAATACTTCCAGCTCTCCATCAACCAATCTCGAATTTACATATTTAAAATAATTTTCATCGGTTTCAGGATAATCTAAATTTTCATTAAATGAATGCCATCTAGTTTCTTTTCTAAAGAAAAGATGTCCAATTAACGATTTACAAACCGTCAATCGCTCCTTCAATTCATAAACAAACATCAAATCATGCATATTATCTGCCGAAAGCTCATCAGAAAGCTCTATCAACTGATCAATTTTCTGCTTTGCCAGTTTCAATTGTTTCTCGTTAAACTGATAATTTGTCGATATTCCACCTGCATACTCATCCATAATTTTCTGCATTCCCTCTTCCATATCTTCAGTTGAAAATCTTCTAGCCTTCGTATTTCTAATTTTTTCATATTGTCCAATAATTTGTTTTTTTTGATTATCCAAAAAGTTTTCCACATTCTCATCAAGTTTTCCACAATTTTTTTCATCATTCAATTTTGAAATTATATCAAGTGCAGCAATTTCTCCTTCTGCCAACGCTCCTGTAACATATTTTTGTGGACAGCCTCCAGCTACATCACCTGCTGCATAAAGTCCTTTAATCGTTGTTTCTCTATTCGTATTTACCCAAAAGCCACTTGCAGTATGCCCTCCAACAATGTAAGGCTCCGTACCTTCGATTTCCACATCTTGCTCATTTGGATTTTTTCCACTTTCAATCCACTTCAATGTCTGACTTGGTGCCATATTCAAATATGCTTTTAACAAACTATCGCTTTCCTCTTCACTAATTCCACTCGTTTTCAAATAACAAGGCCCATTTCCAAGTTGATTTTCTCGCACAGTTCCATAAACACGCTCACTCGTTGTAAGTCCATATTTATCCTCATACACAAATCCTTTCGAATTTATCTGTTTTGCTCCGACTCCCTGAGCAATCGTCCCAACTGGTGCAATTGTATCCTTACATCTCAAAGCAATAAATCTCATTTCAAAAGTTGTCATCTCAGCTCCTGCCAAAATTCCCATCGCATATCCTGCTCCAGTGTTAAATGGCGGATACCACATTTTATGTCGTGAAAATCCAGGATTATTAGGCTTATAAAGTCCAGCCGCTCCTCCTGTCGAGATTATAACTTTTTTTGCCCTAATCACAAACGCTTCCTCTTTTTTTATAGAAAATCCAACAGCTCCATAAACTTTTCCATCTTTCACAAGCAAGTCCGTAATATTAAGCGTGTTCAAAACTCTCACATTTTTTGTCTTTTTCACCGCATCAGCAAGTATCGGCTTAAAATTTTCTCCATTTATTTTTATATTTCTGTTCCCACGTGCAACATATTCTCCATTTTCATCCTTCAAAATTACAAGTCCTAATTTTTCTACTTCAGCCGTAATTTCGTTAAATCTATTCGCTGCAGTAATTAGCAAGTCATTACGTACAATTCCATTCGCATCTTTTGTTGCATAATCCACATAATCTTGTGGCACACGCCCTTTTACATTGTAGGCATTTATCGCATTAATTCCAGCCGCAAGACATCCACTTCTTTTAATATTCGCCTTTTCAGCCACAATTACCGATAAATTGGAATTTTTTCCAAGTGTAATCGCCGCATAGCATCCAGCAGTTCCCCCACCAATAATCAATACATCCGTTTCTAATTCCTTTATTTTAAGTTTTTTTCTTTCCTTATTATTTTTATCATCCTTATTCTCTGCCATAAAATTACCTCTTTTATTAATTTTAATGATATTAACTACTCCATTCAATACTATTAAACTATATTATTTTTCTTTTTTTATTTATCAATATTTTATTTTAAAATCTTTTTAATCAAATTAATTTTCATAATTAAAAATGTCGTGATTTTTTTGAAATAAAAATTACTAAACACATTTATGTGTTTCTTTCGCCATAATCTTTATAATAAATTTATTTTGTAAAGTTTTATCAATTTTTATTTGCGAAAGTGAGCGAAGCAAGTTTAATTTTTGTTTTCAAAAAATGCTTAGACAAGCCGGGTTTGCAAGAGGGATGGCGACTGTTCCCCTTTGCTTTATAAAAAAGAAAAAACATAAAAATTACAGAAAAAATCTCTATTAATCATAATTTCTTTGAAAAAATTTATATAAAAATATTTTTAGATATTTAAAAAATCTTTTTTTATTTTTTTTAAATAACAACATCATTTTGATTTCTTGTATTTGCATTTTCCACAATTTCCACTTCCTCATTTTTCCCAAAAACATAGGCACGATATATGTAAATATTGACTTCTTCTCCTACAGATACCGTATCTTCTTCTATTTTTCGGTTTCCTTTTATCAAAATTCCGTTTATTCTTACACCAATTTCTACTTCTTTTCCACGAAATAAAGTGTATTCAACAATTCCAGTTTCTGTTGAGGCTGAGTATCTAAATTTTTCATTTGATTTTATAATACTTACATTTTCAGGGCGAATTATTGCTTTCTGACTATTTTCCAAATTTTCAAAGCCTTTAAATTTGTTTATATTTTCCAGTTCTATTGGATTTCCCATGAATTTTGCTACAAATGCAGTTTTAGGATTGGCATAGATTTCCTTTGGACTCCCAATTTGCTCGATTTTTCCCTTATTTGTTACAATAATCTCATCTGCCACTTCAATTGCTTCTTCCTGATCATGAGTCACAAAAATGCTTGTAATTCCCACTTTATCAATCGTTTCACGCAACCAGTTCCTAAGATCCTGCCTAACTTTCGCATCAATCGCCGCAAAAGGTTCATCAAGCAACAATATTTCAGGATTTGGAGCTAATGCCCTCGCAAAAGCCACTCTTTGTCGCTGTCCTCCCGAAAGCTGATTTGGATACCGTTTCCCAAGCCCTTTAATATTCACAAGTTCCATCAATTTTTCCACTCGCTCTTTAATAACCGACTTTTTCTCCTTCGCAATTTTCAATCCAAAAGCAATATTATCAAAAACCGTCATATAACGAAACAATGCATAATTTTGAAAAACGAAACCGATCCCTCTTTTACTAGGCGAAACATCATTCACGACTTTCCCGTCTATCACAATTTCCCCAGAATCAGGTGTTTCCAATCCAGCAATCATTCGCAAAATCGTAGATTTCCCACTTCCTGAAGGTCCTAATAATGCCACTAATTTCCCTTTTTTTATTCCTAAATTGATGTCATTTGACGCTTTATAGTCGTTATACATTTTGTTTATATTTTTTAATTCAACATACATAGATTCTCTCCTATAGATTCTCTCTTGCTTTTTTATTTTACCAAGCCTTTTCGGCATCAATTTTACGAAATTCATTAAAATCAACATTTTCTACTTCAATTTCTTTGTAATCTTCAATTAATCCAAGAAATCTATCTTCATTTGCAAATTTTTCAAATTCAATATTTTCATTTTTTATAATATTTGCAATATCTTCAAGAAAATATGGTATTTTGCTTGCTTTTATTTCTCCCACAATTTCATTTAGTTTTACAGTTTTACCTGTAAATTCTCCTCTTGCAAAAATTGCAAAATATTCTCCATCCTTTTTACGTCTTCCGCTAAATCCAAGACGTGCAATTTGAGGTGTTGCACATGAATTTGGACATCCAGCAATTCTTATTTGCGGCAAATAATTTGTAAGCTCTCTTTTTTCATCATTGTCAAAAAATTCAAAAATATAGTCTAAAATTGGCGGAGTATCTAAAATTCCAACATTACAAGTTGTACTTCCGATACAAGAATATGAACTGTAAAATTCATTTTCTCCGTAATATTTGCTCATAATTTCTTTTAATTTTAAAACATCTTCTTTTTTAAGTCCACGAACCAAAATACTTTGAAAACTTGTAAGTTTCAATTCAACTTTGTAATCCAAATTTTTTACAAATTCAATTAATTTTTCTCCATCTTCCTTATAAATATTTCCTCTCGCAGGTCTTAAATAATATCCATATTCTCCCTTATACTTTCCAGCCACAATATTTCTGTCGCTTTTTATAAATTCATCATTTTTAATGCTTTCATCTGTATTTTCTTCGCTAGAAAATAATTCTATTTTTTTCAATTTCTTTTCTTTATCTAAAATTTCTCTTTCATCAAGCAATTTTCTCGTATAAATCTTAAGGCTGTCCCCTTTTTCTGCATAAAAATTAGAAATATATTCGTTACACAATTCCAAAAATTTTTCTTCTCCCAAATTTAATAAAACATAACGAAGTCTTGCTCTTGCACGAATTTTACGATTTCCATGATCGTTAAACACACTTCTTATTGCATGTATGTAATACAAAAACTCATCTTCTTCAATAAATTCCCTTAAAACAATGGCATTAGTTGAAATCGGTCCAATTCCTCCGCCAACATACACACGAAATCCTTTTTTCCCATCTTGAATTACCGCTTGAAATCCAATGTCGTTTATTTTTACATAAAGCGAATTTTCTTCCTTATTTGAAAAAGCAATTTTATATTTTCTTGGCAAATGCATAAATGTTCGGCCGTCTAAAATATAATCTGTCGTAATTTTTGCATAAGGTGAAACATCAAAGACTTCTTCTTCAAATCCTGTTGTTTCCGGTGTAATTACCGCCCTAGTCGAATCTCCGCAAGTCGCTTTTGTAAAAAAGCCTCTTTTTGAAATAGTTTCCAGTAAATCTGGCAAATTTTCCCTTTTTATTCCATGCAGCTGAAAATCCTGCCTAGTTGTAAGATGAAGCCTCTTATCAGAGTATTTTTGCACAGTATCCAGCAAATACTCAAAATCTTCAATCTCAATTTTACTTTCAAAAAAACGAGGTCTTATCATAAATGTCCCTTTTTTTCTTCCCTCAGTATAAAGCGCAAATGAAGTTCTAACCGCATTCCATTCCTTTTCCTTTTCAGGATCAGTCAACGCTTCCCTTGTCAGATTTATAATAAAATCCAGCTCCTTTTTTTCTCTTTCTGCTTCATAATTTTCAATTTTCTCAAAATTATCCAGTTTCATCCTTCCACCATTCCTCTCTTTTTCTGCTCTTATCTTTTCTCTCCAATAAAATTTATTTTAAAAATTCTTGCTAAAATTCTAATATCCGATCTTAAAATTAACCTTTATTTATTTAATTATCAATATATTTGTATCTACAATTATATTTTAACATTTTTATAAAAAAACTTCCACAAATAATATTATTTTGATAACCAAAATTTTTGTTTTGTTAAATTCTAAACACATATAAAAGTATATTAATCAAATTAAAAAAATAATTATAGTTGTAAAAATCAAAAAAAAATGCTAAAATACGAAAAATGCAATGATTAAAAGTCAAAATATATAAAAATGGAGGAGTATAATGACAGAATTAGAAAAATCAAAGGCAATTATTCAATATATTGCTGATGCGAAAAAAACTACGCCTGTGGAACTTTATACAGATGAAGATATAAAAAATGCTTATTCTTGTAAAGTTATTGGAAAAGATGGATTAAAAGTAGTTTTTGGAGATTGGGAAGAAATTGATAAGATTATTAAAGAAAACAATCTTACTAATTATTATCTAAAAAATGACAGAAGAAATTCTGGTGTGCCTATGCTTGACATTAAAAATATTAATGCAAGAATTGAGCCTGGAGTATTTATCCGTGATAAAGTAAGCATCGGAGACAGAGCCGTTATTATGATGGGAGCTGTTATAAATATCGGTGCTGAAATTGGTGAAGGAACAATGATTGATATGAACGTTGTTCTTGGCGGACGTGCAAAAGTCGGGAAAAACTGCCATATAGGTGCGGGTGCAGTGCTTGCGGGAGTTATTGAGCCGCCTTCAGCTGATCCAGTAGTTATTGAGGATGATGTAGTTGTAGGAGCAAATGCAGTTGTGCTGGAAGGTGTAAGAGTTGGAAAGGGATCTGTCGTTGCGGCAGGAGCAATCGTAACCGAAAACGTGCCTGAAGGCGTAGTTGTAGCTGGAACGCCTGCCAGAATTATAAAAGGTGTAGATGCAAAAACTGCTTCAAAAACAGAATTAGTTGATGCCTTAAGAAATATTTAATATAAATAGAAAATAATCATAAAAATGCTTTTTGTAGAGTTTATTAAATTTTTTTATATTTTTTTATAAGCAAAATCAAATAAGCAAATGATATAATAAATGAAGAAGTTGCAAAAATTTTAAATATTATATAAATTTTTAATTTTTGTAAATTGTCAAATTAATTAGGAGGAAAAATGAAAAAACTATTACTAATAGGAGCCATTTTGGTCACAGGAGCCATCTCATTTGCTGATGGAAAAACAGATTATGAAAAAGCAGTGAAATTAGCTGGAGAAAATAAAATAACAGATGCTGTAAAAGTGCTAGAAGGTGTTGCAAAAGGAACAGACGCTTCTTATGCACAAAAAGCAAATCTTGAATTAGGAGCATATTACTTAAAAGATAATAAAGTAGATCAAGCAAAACCTTATTTACAAGCAGCTTGGGGAAATGGATCATCTACAACTCCAGAAGCTGTTGAAGCCGCAAGATTACTTTACCTTGTAGGAATCCAACAAAAAAACAAGGCTGAGGCTGAAAAATATATTATCTGGACAGATGAAAAATCTGGTGGAAACAATGCTGATGTAGTATCAAGCTTAATTATTTTCTACTTTGATAATAACGAACAATCAAAAGGAACTGCAAGATATAACAAAGCTGTACAATCTGCAAATAAAGATTTCGTAGCTGAAGTTAATTACAACATTGGGCAATATTATTTAACAAAAAATAATACTGCACAAGCCAAGTCTTACTTGCAAAAAGCATATACAGGAGCTTCAGACCGTGTAAACGGAGCAGGAATTTTACTAGCTGAACTTGCAATGAATGAAAAAAATCCAGCACAAGCTGAAAAATATTTATTAGAAATGAATACAGCCGCAAAAGGTAAAAACGGTCAAATCCTTGAAATATTAGGAACTTATTATTTACAACAAAACAACCCAGCAAAAGCTGAAGAATTTTTAACAAAAACAATAGCTGTTGAACCTAAAAATTCAGCTGCGAAAATATTGCTTTTAGGAATTTACGAAGTACAAAACAATACAGCAAAAGTAAATTCAATTTATAGCCAATTAAAATCAGCTTCACCAAAAGTAACAAATAGACAAATTGGAACTTACTTTGGAAGCGTTGGTGCAGGATCATTAGCTGAAAAATATTTGCAAAAGGCAATAAACGAAGACAAAGATAATAATGCAAAAGTTGTTTTAGGTCAAGTTTATGCTGGATTAGGTAAAAAAGCCGAAGCAATCAAAATTTTACAAGAAGCTGTAAATAACAAAGTAAATGGAGCAGCAGAAGTTTTAAAACAAGTTCAAGCAATGAAATAATAAACAATTGAAATAATGAATTGTAAAGGCAATGTATCTCTAACTTTTATCAGTTAAGATAAATTGCCTGTTTTTTTAAATAATCTAAGAAATTAAAATTTAAAGGATGTGAGAACAATTAAAGCAAATAAATTATTATTAATAGCAGTATTCGCCATAGCCAGCCTTACATTAAATGCCGCTACATACAAATCATCAAAATCTTCAGAAACAAGCACAAGAATAAGAAATTCCGCAAGTTACCAAAACAGCAAAAATACCACAGAAAATGAAATTATTATTCCAGAAGGCCTAAAACCTGGCGACACAATCGGTTTAATCGCACCTGCAAACTACACTAACGAAAACAGCAATGCAGAAGTGGAATATTTAAAAAGCAGAGGATTTAATGTTGTCTATGGTCAATCATTTTATTCAAAATGGTATGGATTTGGAGGAACTGACAATGTGAGAGCAAAGGATATAAACGATATGTTTGCTAACCCTAATATCAAGGCTATTTTCGCTGTACGTGGAGGATATGGCGGAATCAGAATCGTAGATAAATTAAATTACGATACGATTAAAAAAAATCCTAAAATCATCTCAGGATTTAGCGATAACACAACATTACTTTTGGCAATTAATGAAAAAACAGGACTTGTAACATTTCAAGGACCTATGGCTGATAACTTAAAAAACATTCCTCCTGTTACAGAAAATGCTTTTAACAAAGCGTTTATGAGCAATGAATCATACAACTTGCTAGATTTTGATGATACATATTCAATCATGAAAAATGGACGTGGAAGCGGAAAAATTACTGGTGGAAATTTATCCTTAGTAGTTGCAACGCTTGGAACGGATCACGAAATTAATACAGATGGAAAAATACTTTTTCTGGAAGAAACAAATGAAGCAAGCTACCGTATAGATAGAATGTTACAGCAGCTTAGACTCGCTGGAAAATTTGACAAATTACAAGGAATCATACTTGGCGACTTTAAAAACCCAAAACAGGCTGATCCTACAGACATGACAATTGACGAAGTATTCTATGACAATTTTGGAAAATTAAATATCCCAATCATAAAAAACTTCAAGTCTGGACATGTAAGACCATTTATAGCCATCCCAATAGGAGCAAAAGCTAAAATGGATACTTATAATCGACAAATTATTATAGAAAAAGCTACAAAATAAAATACAATCTTTATTTTTTAAATAAGGTTAAGTATAAATTAATACAGTTCCCAATCAAGCATATAAAAAAGAGGCTGTTCAAAATGATTAAAATTTTGTGTTCAGCTTCTTTTTTTATCAAAAAAATTGAGAATTTAATATCGAATATTTAAATTATATGCAATATTGAAAACTAGTGCCTTACTTAATTGTTCAAAATTTTAAATACACCCCAATTCTTACATTTTTTCTAATAAATAATCATAAATTTCTTGTATTTCTTTTGAATGTTCATCACTTTCATAAAAACTTGCTAAGGCATAATAATTTTCTGAAAGTTTTTTTAATTTTAAAATTAATCCTTCTTTGTCTTTTAATGTCTGTACACCCTTATTAACATTTATAATTTTATAATCTTTTCTATCAGTTCCATTAAATATTTTTTCTATGTCTCTTTTATCATAACTTTGAGAGGCTCTTAAATCCTCTATTACAAAAAAGCCTATTTTCTTTTTTTCATCATATAGATAATAACCATCTTTTATTTTTTTTAATATAAAATTTTTAGGAAGATTAACATTAAAAGTTTCATTGATTCCAGCTTTTACCACTACAATTTCTCTTTTCTTTAATGACTCAAAATAATTTTTAAATTCTAGAAAATTTTCTTCTGCAAAGATTTCTACTCCCTCGATTCCATTTTTTTTTGGTGATGGAGTACAACCAATTTCTTCACATATTCCCCAACCTACCAATGTAGTTAGACAAGAATTCAATCCAAATATTAGTATTACAAATAACAAAATATATTTTAATTTTCTCATTTTATTTTCCAACCCTTTCTCTCAGATTTTTTAAAACATCTTCTAAATTGTTGTTATTATTTTGTTGCAAATTATTTTTTATTTCAAGATTTTGAGTTTCTGTTTCATTTGTTTTCAATGAAGAATTTCAAAGCCATATTTTCCACCTGTTCTAATTCATCTAACTTATTTTTATATTCAAAATCTCCATCAAAATATATTCTATGCCTACTAAATTCTTTATTCAATATTCTTCATATTTGAAATTTTGACTCCTGTTAATATTAATTTATTCCCAACATCCTTTCTTATATTGTTTTTCTAAATTAATAAAGTCTGTTTTTGCTCAGTTCTTTTCTATTCAAGCTCTGAATATTAATAATTTATTCGATTTATTAACTGAAAAATATTCGCAAAAAATAAGATACAAAAAATCATTATATGTCAAAATTATTTTTTTTTGATTAGAAATTAATTAATAATACCATAAATTAATTAAAAAGTCAAGTTTATATACAAAAATATAAAAAAATACA
Source organism: Leptotrichia wadei (assembly GCF_007990445.1). Taxonomy (NCBI): domain Bacteria; kingdom Fusobacteriati; phylum Fusobacteriota; class Fusobacteriia; order Fusobacteriales; family Leptotrichiaceae; genus Leptotrichia; species Leptotrichia wadei. The sequence goes on along the minus strand of NZ_AP019841.1, from coordinate 462,928 downwards.
CTATCATAATTAAAGTAAATTATTTTTAGTGTATTTTTATATATATTTTCTATGTAAATTATCGCAAAAGACCAATCAAGTCTGTAAGCAAGAATGGAATATAAACTTCTCCATCAGCAAAGTTAGAAGCTTCCCCTTTATTGAAAATCAAGACAAGAGCATCGTTTTCCAAATAGAAACTTTGTTGTCTGTCAATATCATCAAGTTTATCAATTTGTGGAAGTCCAAACTGTTTAAATCTTGAATTTACAACATCTGTCAGTTCACTATTAAATCCATCTACAAATAAATCTTTAAGTTGCAATTGTTTACCACTTTTTAAGTTATAAGATATTGCATTATGAAGAACTGTCTTTTGTCCTGTATCGTTATCTGTTAAGTTAATTGTAAACAAAACGCTTAAAAATAAACTATTTTCCGCTGTAACTTCATAAGAAGTACTATATGATACATGCTTTGTGGATTTATATCTTGAAATAAAGTTTTCCATAATTGCATTCATATTCTTAACAATATCAGAATTTGCGCCACCTATAAACGATGGATAAGAAATTTTTGAGTTCTTCGTAATTTTTGTTCTAGGACTGACCTTTATACTGCTGCTTGATGTTGGAGAATACCCTTGAAATGTAAAAGTCGTATCAATCTTTTCCTTTTCCTTTGCAAATGACACATTAAATACAAGCAATGCCATAAAAAATAATGTTAATTTTTTCATTTTTATAATCACCTCAAAATTTTTTTCTAATTATTAAAACCTGTCTTATTATATCACAAGCAAGAAAATATTTCAAATTTTTTAATTTTTCTGCCACTATTTTTTTCAATATAACTGATAAAAAATTTATGTTTCTTCAAATTCTTTCTGAGTAAATAAAATAAAAGAATAAATTGACAAATATAACAAAAAAATGGTAATATAAATTCAGGTTTTGGAGTTAATCGCTTGAGAATTTTTAGAACAAAAATTTTTAAGAGGAAAGTCTGGACTTTGCAGGGCAAGAGAGGCAGCTAACGGCTGCTGGGAGAAATCCTAAGGAAAGTGCCACAGAAAAGAAACCGCCTGATTTTTTTCAGGTAAGGGTGAAAAGGTAGTGTAAGAGACTACCAGTGATTTAAGAGATTAAATCAGCTAGGTAAACCCCTCTCAAAGCAAGGGCAAGCAGAAAGCTGTTAAGAGACGGCCCGTCTTGGCTTGATTGGTAGCTCGCTAAAATCCATAAGCAATTATTGATTTAGATAAATGATTAACTAATACAGAATCCGGCTTATACCAAAGCCTATAAGACTCAGAAATTTTTCTGGGTTTTTTTATTTTTTTTTGATATTTTAAAAAAAAATTTTTTGTAAAGATACTTATTAAGTTATATTTTAAGCCTTTTGTCTACATTTACGTAAATGTCTTGACAAATTAAAAAAATAGTTATATAATAGGATCAACATAGTAAAACAACTTTAAAATTGGATACAAAAATTATGAATGGATACTCAAGCTATAGGTTCATTAATTTTAGTTTTCCAATTTTGAAGCAGTTTAAATGATATAAAAAAATATTATAAAATAAAAATAAAATTTAAAAGGAGACAATTTAAGACAGTGAGTTATAAATTTACAGATTTTTTAAATAAAAAAAATGAAAAGCAATTAAGCGAAATGACAAATCAAGAAATTTACTATAAGTTGCTTGAATATATTAAAGAAAGAGCAGATGAAAAAACTAAAAATGAATCTAAAAAGAAAATATACTATATTTCTGCAGAATTTCTAATTGGAAAATTATTATCAAACAACTTGATTAACTTGGGAATTTATAAAGAAGTTAGAGATGAATTGAAGGCTGCAGGAAAAAATTTAAGCCACGTGGAAGAAGTTGAAACAGAACCTTCATTGGGAAATGGTGGACTTGGAAGACTTGCTTCTTGTTTCGTTGATTCAATGTCAACTTTGGGAATTAATGGAGAAGGAGTTGGACTTAACTATCATTGCGGATTATTCAAGCAAGTTTTTAGAAATAATGAGCAAAAGGCTGAAGCAAACTACTGGATTGAAGATGAAAGCTGGTTAAGAGATACAAATATCGGATATGATGTTAAATTCAAAAATTTCACTTTACATTCAAAATTAAAAAGAATTGACATTTTAGGATATGAAAGAGATACAAAAAATTACTTAAATTTATTTGACATTGAAAGTATTGACTATAATTTAATAAAAGATGGTATTTCATTCGATGAAGAAAATATTGAAAAAAATCTAACATTATTCCTATACCCTGATGACAGTACAAAAAAAGGGGAATTGCTACGTATCTATCAACAATATTTCATGGTATCAAATGCAGCAAGATTGATTATTGCTGAAGCAACTGAAAAAGGAAGCAATATTCATGATTTAGCAGATTATGCTTTTGTTCAAATTAATGATACACATCCAAGTATGGTAATTCCTGAATTAATTCGTATCATGACTGAAGAACATAATATTTCTTTTGATGAGGCAGTGGAAATTGTAACAAAAATGACTGGATACACAAATCATACAATTTTGGCAGAAGCATTGGAAAAATGGCCTTTAGATTATTTGGAAGAAGTTGTGCCAAATATTGTTGAAATTATAAAAAAACTGGATAAAATTATAAAAGATAAATATTCAAATAAAAAGGTACAAATTATAGATGATCAAAATAGAGTTCACATGGCAAATATGGATATTCACTTTTCTTCAAGTGTAAATGGAGTTGCTTATTTGCATACTGAAATATTGAAAAATAGTGAACTTAAGGATTTCTATGAAATTTATCCTGAAAAATTCAATAATAAAACAAATGGAATTACATTTAGAAGATGGCTTGAAAGCTGTAATGAAGACTTGGCTGATTACTTCAAAGAATTAATTGGTACAGATTATTTAAAAGATGCTGAACAATTAAAGGAACTTTTGAAATTTGTAGATGACAAAAATGTATATGAAAAATTAGCGCAAATTAAACACGAAAATAAAATTAAATTGAAAAAATACTTAAAACATACACAAGGAATCATTATAGATGAAAATAGTATCATTGATACTCAAATTAAAAGATTCCACGAATATAAACGTCAACAAATGAACGCTTTATATGTAATTAAAAAATATTTAGATATTAAAAATGGAAAATTGCCTGAAACAAAAATAACAGTATTATTTGGTGGAAAAGCTGCACCAGCCTACATTATTGCCCAAGACATAATCCACTTGATACTTTGTCTATCAGAAATTATAAACAACGATCCAGAAGTAAACAAATACTTAAATGTTTACCTAGTTGAAAACTATAATGTAGGATTAGCTGAAAAAATTATTCCAGCAACTGATATTTCAGAACAAATCTCTCTTGCTTCAAAAGAAGCCAGCGGAACTGGAAATATGAAATTCATGCTAAATGGAGCATTGACACTTGGAACAATGGATGGAGCAAATGTGGAAATTCATGACCTTGTAGGCGATGAAAATATTTATATTTTTGGAAAACAAAGTGATGAAATAATAAAATTATATGAAACTTCAGGTTATGTTTCAAAAGATTACTATGAACAAGAAGGAATTAAAGAAGTAGTTGATTTCATAACTTCAGATGAATTAATTAAAGTTGGAAATAAAGAAAGATTGGAAAGACTTCAAAATGAATTAATAAATAAAGACTGGTTTATGACTTTAATTGACTTTGCAGATTACTGCAATACAAAGGAAAGAATGTTTAAAGATTATGAAAACAAAGACTTGTGGTACAAAAAAGTAATAAACAATATGGCAAAAGCAGGGTTCTTCTCATCAGATAGAACAATTGCACAATATGAAGATGAAATTTGGAAAACTAAATAATTAATTTAAGTAGAGAGGCTATCTTTAAATGGTAACTTTATTAAAGGTTAGCCTCTTCTTTTTTATCTTTAGTTTTTCTAAAATAATAATTAATGAAATCTAAATTTTTTTAAATATTTGACAAAAGTAAAATTATATTTTATAATAACTTATAATTTAAAATATAAAAAGGGAGAAATTTTATGAAAAAAATTTTATTTATGCTAGTTGTATTAATTTTTGGTTCTGGAATTATTGTTGCTGGCGAAGTTCCAGAAGATATTGTATTTGTAGGAGATTCAATAATGGATAGCAGTAAGCAGTATATTGCTCCTAATTTTAAAAATCCATATTTTGACACAAAAATTTCACGTCAATTTTCAACACTTCCAGGAATTGTTACAAAATTAGTTGAAAATGGAAAGTTGAAAACTACGTTAGTTGTTCACCTTGGAACAAATGGAAAATTTACAGATAAAGATTTTGACTATGTTATGAAAATGGCAAATGGGAAAGATGTATTCTTTATGAATACTGCACATAAAGATCCATGGGAACAGGAAGTAAACAAAAAACTTAAGGAAAAAGTTGCTCAATATCCAAATGCCTATCTTATAGACTGGTATTCTTACGCAAAAGGTAAAAATCAATATTTTTACAAGGACAGAACTCATCCAAATGATAAAGGACAAAGATATTATGCAGACTTTTTAACAAATGAAATTAAAAAACATTATCTTGAAGAAAATAAAGAAGAAGAAAATAAGGATACAAAAAATAATGATTCTTTGAAAAATAATCCTTCAAATCCACAAAATAATGATGGAAATAGTGAAAAAATAATAGACTTGAGAAATTTAACAAAAGATACAATAAAAAACTATTAATTTCATAATTCCAAAATATTCATAATTTAATTACAAAATTTCAAAAACTGCTTTAATTTCAAACTTAAATAGTTGAGCTATCACAAAAATAGATTTAACAATTTCTAATGTTTGTTTTAAGGTAGTTTTTTTCAATATTAATTTTTTTTAGCACTAAAAATTTTAATATTATATAAATCAAATAAATTATATTTAAAGAAAGAAAAAAAGAAAGGAATTTTTTTATTTATGAAAAAACAAAGAATACAAAGTCTTGACATATTAAGGGCAGTTGCACTTGTTCTTATTTGTGTCTATCACTGGTTTTCCTACAAGGGAACTTATATTGGAGTTGTTATATTTTTTGCATTAAGCGGATATTTGGTAACTGGCGGTCTGCTTTCAAGAGATTTTTCAATATTTTCTGTAATTAATCGAAGATTAAAAAAGATTTACCCAAGCCTTTTAATTGTTATCTTAATTTCAACTATAGCATTATATTTCGTAAATAATGGACTTGAAGATAAGTATAAATACAGCGCATTATTTTCAATATTAGGACTAAATAATATTTATCAAATTTTTTCAAAAATGTCCTATTTTGATAGCTTTGGAATTATTTTACCGCTTACTCATGTTTGGGCATTATCCTTTTTGACTCAAATGTATGTATTTTTTCCAATTTTAATTCAAGGATTGAAAAAACTTAAATTAAAAAATAACATAATCGGTATTGTTCTTTTGGTAATTGGGACAGCTTCAGGTTTAATGATGGCTTATGTATTTTATGTAACTTCAAATTCTCCAGAAGGAGCAGATTTTTCAAGAATATATTATGGAACCGACACTCGTGCATTTGCATTTTTCATTCCTGCTGGAATAGCTTGTTTTTATGCAAATAGGGAAATCACAAATAAAATCGAGAAGAAAATTGTATTTATTTTAGGAATACTTGGTTTAGCATCTCTTATTTTCTTTTCTTTTGGAATAGATTACAGAAATGCCTATAACTATTACGGATTGATGTTTTTAGCCAGTATTTTAATTGGATTTACAATCTTGCTATTTTCAAAGCCAGAATTACAGAAATTCAGTCTTTCAAAACATCCAAAAATTTTTAATCCAATTATAAGATTAGGACAGCATCAGTATCAGTACTATTTATGGCAATACCCTATCATGATATTTACACGTGAATATTTTAAATGGGCAAAACTTTCAAATATGCAGAAATTTTTCATTCAAGTTGTTATTCTAATTGTAATTTCAGAACTATGCTATATTCTGCTTGAAAAAAATAGCAAGAAATATGAGAAAGCTATAAATTATGCGAGCTATCCAGTTTTAGCTGTTATTCTTGCAATTTTAGTATATTCTCCAGTTTATGAAAATAAAGATCTGGAAGAAATGAAGGAAGTGCAAAAAACTTTGGAGACTCCAGCCGTGGAAGAAAATAAAAAGGAAACTCCAGCAAATACTGCTTCTGCAGCAGCACAAAATTCCCAAAATGAAGAACTGACAATAGATAAATTGCTGGCGGCTTTAAATACACCTTCAAAAAGTATTGAAGCGGAATCTAAAATTCAAGATGAAATTTTGAAAAAATATCCAAACGATGAAAGGGAAATATTGTTTATTGGAGATTCGGTACTTCATATGACAAAATTTGATTTGAAGAAAAAATATCCAAATGCCATTATAGAAACAAAAGTCGGTCGCCAATTTTATGAATTGCCAAACATGTTAAAGAATTTTGCTCAAAATGGAAAATTGAAAAAAATAGTCGTTATTGCTCTTGGTACAAATGGTACAATTTTTGAAAAGGATATGAAATCTGTTTTACAAACGTTGCAAGGTCATGACGTTTACTTTATAAACACAGTTATGCCTGACCCATGGCAAGATAGCGTTAATGCAGAAATTAAAAAAGTAAGTTCTGAAAATCCAAATATAAAAGTAATCGACTGGTATTCATATTCAAAAGGAAAACAGCAATATTTTTACAAGGATGGAACACATCCAAAACCTCACGCAGCCAAGAGATATGTAAATCTTTTATATTCTGTTTTAAGTAAAGATATTATAAATTCTAATAAATCAAATTCAGGTAATTCAGGTAATTCAAGTAATTCAAGTAATAGCAATTAATACTTAAAATTCATAACAAATCCATTATTCTAATGGAAAATAGATAAAATCAAAAAAAGCAAAAGTCGGGATTTCCCGACTTATTATTTTATACTCTTATTTTATTCCTTTGAAAAAATTTTTATAGCATTTTCAAGATCCAGATGACAATATCCATTAGGATTCTTATCTAAATAATTTTGATGGTATTCTTCAGCCAGGATATAATGTTTTAACGGCCTAACTTCTACTTGAATTTCTCTTGAATATCTGTTCTGCTCATTTTCTACCCTTGTCCTTATTGTATTTAATTCATCTTTATCCACATAATAAATTCCAGTTCTATATTGTCGACCTTCATCAAGTCCCTGTCTATTAATACTTGTCGGGTCAATTATTGAGAAATAATAGTTGAGAAGCTGATTTAGAGATACTTGATCTGCATCGTACGTTATATGCACAGTTTCAACGTGATCAGTCATTTTTAGAATATCATAATTAGTATCTAGAGTTTGTCCGTTTGCATAGCCAACTGATGTTTTAATAACACCTGGAGCCATTTTAAAAAACTTTTCCACACCCCAGAAACAACCTCCAGCCAAATAAATTTCCTTAATGTTTGCCATAAATTACATACACCTCCTTTACTTTATAAGTGGCAACAACTATAAAATTGTCCATATATTTACTTTTTCGTTTCTATTCCATCATAACAATCGGTTTTTTTATAATTTTCATGTATTGTCATAATTGTATGTTGTAATTATACAGGCTAATAAATAGAAATTACTTAATTATTCCTTTGTAGTTACTTATTAAGGTGTAGGTGTATGTAATTATTAATAAAATTATTTTATTTTAATTTTTTATTTTCATTTGAAATTGCATCTTTTAACTGATTTAACGCTTTTTCTAAAACTGCTCTAGGACAAGCTGTATTTAATCTCATAAATCCTTCTAATCCCCTTTGATATACTCGCCCTTCATTTAATCCCAATTTTGCCTTTGTCAGCATAAATTTTTCAAGCTGTTCCTGATTAAATCCAAACTTTTCACATAATTTTCTGCAGTCTAGCCATACTAAATATGTTGCTTGCGGAATATTTGGCGTAATTTCTGGAATATATTCCTTAAAGAAATTATTTAAAAATAAAATATTATTTTCCAAATATTTCTTTAATTGCTTTAAATATTCCTCTCCACCATCAGAATAGGCCGCAATTGTAGCAACTAAATTAAACGGATTATTTCTATGAACTTCCAAATCCTTCCAAAATCTGTCAAATTTGGCTTTTACTTCCAAATTATTGAAAATTATTGTGGCACTTTGAAGACCAGCAAGGTTAAAGGCTTTTCCTGTCGAAGTACAAGTTATCGTATTTTGTCTAATTTCTTCAGAGACACTTGCCATTGGAATATGCTTGTTATCCCACAATGTCAAGTCAGCATGAATTTCATCTGAAATTACAGGAACTTTATATTTTATGCACAAATTCCCAATTGCCTCTAATTCTTCATGTGTCCACACATGTCCTAAAGGATTGTGAGGATTACAGAAAATAAATAATTTTGGATTTTCTTTTAATTTATTTTCCAAATCTTCCAAATCAAGCGAGTATTCTCCATTTTTTTCAATAAATTTATTTTCGATAATAATTCTTGCATTATCTTCACTAATATCATAAAATTCTGAATAAACAGGCGTCTGTATTAAAATTTTGTCACCCTTTTCAGAAAAAAGCTGTATTAATGATCCTAATGTCGGAACAACTCCAATACTAAAACTAAGCAGTTCTTTTATTGGTTCCCATCCAAATCTTCTCTTTTGCCAATTTATAAATGACTCAAAATATTCGTCAGGACGGTAAACATATCCAAAAATTCCGTGCTGAGCTTTTTTTTCAAGAGCATCGATTATGGGCTGCGCTGTCTTAAAGTCCATATCTGCAATCCAAAGCGGAATTACATCATCTACTCCAAATTTTCTCATAAGTTCATTGTATTTTACAGAATGATTGCTCTTTCTGTCAATAATTTCATCAAAATTGTATTTCATAAAATCACATCCTTTTATTTATTTATAGTTTTTAATTATTTTTATTGACAATCCTCAAATTAAATTATAAAATATATACAAAATACTGTAAAGAGGTAAATTTAATGACTAAAAAATATAGCAAAAATTTTATAATACAGCAAAGTGCAAAGCTTTTTTATTACAAAGGCTACAAAAACACGGAATTAACCGATATTTTTAAGGCTTGTGAAATGCCTAATGATATTTTCTATAAATTTTTTTCCAGCAAGGAAGAACTTCTTATTGCTGTTATAAAATATCATACTGAAAATCTTATAAATTTTTTCAACAATAATGTAGATGACTTGTCAATTCAAAAATTTCACTATTTTTTTGAAAAATATTTTGAAAACATTGAAAATAACAAATTTCACGGAGGAAGTCCGCTTGGAAATCTAGCTCTTGAACTATCTGATATTAACAAAAATATCCGTGAGGAGCTTGTAAAATCATACAAAAAAATCGAACTTAGATTTTCATTTTTTATAACAACATTAAAATATGCTTTTCCTGAAAAATATGATAAGATTGTCCCTGAAACAATAGCAAGAATTTTAATTGCTTTATTAGAAGGTACTATTCTTATGTTAAAAACAGAAAAGGAAAGTTCTGCAATTAATGACTTCTTTGTAATTTTTGACTCGATTTTCATAATTAATGAGGCTGATGAAAATAAAGAAGCCAAAAAGGAGAAAAAAAAGAAATCTCAAAATCAAAACCCTTATGTTCAAAATAACGAAGAAAATACCGATAATATTTCTCAAAATATTCTAAAAAATATATCACAAAAATCTAATAATGCTGATCAGGAAATTGGAAAAATTGAAAATTCTAACATAGAAGAAAATAATTATTTTAATGATGACATCTACTATGATGTTGATTCAGACAGCTTAATTAATGTCTTCAATAATTTAGAATCTTCAAAAAAAAATGAAGATAATAATGAAAATAATAACAAATAAAAATTTAAAGAAAATATAAATTTCTTCTTTTATAAGGTTTAGTAAAAAGTTTTAACTTCATATAAATAAAAAATGGAGCTCATTAATAAATAAGACCTGTTCAATAACTTCATTTTTTGTTTCCACAGGGGGTCTTGCCCCCTTTCTTTAGAATACTTGCTTTAATAAAAATATTATTTATATTCAAATCTTTCACTAGAGACGATTTTACCGTCTTCTGTTACAAATACCTGATAATATGCCTGTTTACCATATAAAATTACCTTCCAGTTTCTAAATCCCTTTTTATAAAGCCCAACATTTTCTGATTTTACATCTTCACTAAATTTTTTCTTTATTTCAGCAATACTATTATTTACAACTACATCCCTTGAAACGACTGCTGAATCTGGAACTGTTCTTTTACCAACCGATGAACAGCTTATCAATATTCCAAACCATAAAACCATTGCTATTCTTTTTATTTTATTTTTCACTATTTATCCACAACCTCTATTTTAATTTCAAACTGTAATTGCTTTTTTTCCTTATCCAAATATTTATATTCTATTTTTTTCAAAACAGCATCTGGATTATTTTCCAAAATTTCATTAATATTTTGATTAGCCTTCTCAATTTCTTGAAAATTCGCTGCGAGCTGATTATTTGAGAAGCCTTTTATTTTTAAATAATTAAACATATTAAAATCAACCATTAAACTCTCCTTTCCTCAAATCCTCAAATTAAAATTTTTTATTTAAATTTATTTTTCTAATTCCTTATATGTTTTTTCTAAAATTTCCTCAAAAGATAAATCTGTCTTAAATCCAGCGGCTTTTATATGTCCTCCGCCACCAAAAATTGAAGCTATTTTATTTACATCATATTTATCATTTGCACGAAAACTTCCCTTTAGAGAACCATCAATATTTTCCCTTACAAACAGAGAAATTTCCATTCCTTCAATTCTCAAAAGCATTTCTGCCGTACCATCTGTATCATCCTTTTCAATTCCCAGTTCCTTCATTTTTTCCTGTGTCAAATAATAACTGGCAAACTTATATTTTTCATTAATTTTTTTATTTTTATAAACTTCACCAATTAATTCAACCTTTTTTTCACTAACTTCAAAAATAATATTGGCAATTTTGTGATTATTCACACCTGCTCCAATTAATTTTGAACAAACAAGAAAAGTATGTTCTGTAACATTGTCATGCCTAAAGTTTCCAGTATCGTTAATTATTCCAAGATACATATACTCAGCAATTTTTTTTGTCAATCCAATATCAAAAATTTCTAAAAATTGATACAAAAGCTCACTTGTGCTGCAAATATCCTCCACATAGTTAAAATCAGCATGTTCAGTATTGCTTACATGATGATCAATATTGATTGACTTTTTACTTAATTTCTTTATTTCTACAGACTTTCCATATCTTTCCTCATTTGCACAATCTAAACTTATAAACAAATCAAATTTTTTACTATTTTGAGCATCTTTATTAAATTCATCACAAAATTTTTCATAATTCCAAATTAACTTTGTATCTTCAAAATGTCGCATATATTTAGGAAGTTTGTCATCAATAATAATTTTTACATCCTTTTCAATATTATTTTTTTGGCAATATTCATTTATCATAAAATAAAATGCCAAAATTGAACCGAGCGCATCTCCGTCAGGATTAACATGTGCCGTCAAAATGATACTTTTAGCAATCTTTACTTCTTCTACAATCTCTTTTGGTATAATGTTTCCTTTATAATTTTTATTCATAAATTTATTTTATTCCATTCTTTAAGTTTATTTTTATTTTCAAAAACTTTTATTCTTCCTATTTTCCAACTGAACGGATCATATAACCGCCACCTGCTCTTTTTGCTTGATTTTCCATAGCTTTTAATGTATTAGGATTATCTGTCATATTTGACATTACTACATAAGCTGTTTTACCGTTTACAGTCGTTTTTTTATAATAAAAGTTTCCACCAAGCCTTTTTGCTATTCCTCTTGCTGAAGCTTCTGTTGTTACTGAAGCCACTTGAATGTACTTTTTAGGCCCTTGATGTTTTTTTGCATTTTCTCTAGCTCTTTTTGCCGCTTCCTCTTTGGCTTTTTTAGCTGCCTCTTCTTTTGCACGTTGTCTTGCCGCTTCTGCTCTTGCCTGTGCCGCCGCCTGTTCCTTTCTTGCCGCTTCTATTTGCTGCTGTTTTTTTATTTCGGCTTGTCTGGCTGCAAGTTTTGCCTCTTCCTGACGTTTTTGCTCAGCCGCTTTTTGTTGAGCCGCTTTTTGCATTTCCAACTTTTGCGCTTCTAATTTTGCCTGCTCTTCCTTTTTTTTAGCTTCATCTGCTGCTTTTGCATCAGCCTTCTGTTTATTAGAATTTGCAGAATTCTTTTGTAAATCTACAGTTTCTGCCGGTTTAGCCTGCTCCATCTCCTTTGCAACTGTTTCATTGTTATTTTCCACAACTTGCTTTGGCAAAGTCAGGTTATTTTTATAATCCTTTGAATTATAAAAATTCTTATTTCTTACTTTCATATCCTTTGTAATGCTCTCAGTCGTATTTACCTTTGACTTTTTATATCCCGTAACAAGCACCGCTCCATAAACCACAATTGCAACAATTCCCACAGCTCTCATAACTTTAAACGGATTTAATCGAAAACTCATATTTTTCTCCCTTCATTTCCTTATTTTTATTTACTTTTTACAAAAAATCTTAACTTTTATTATACAAACAAATTTTTTGCAAGCATTAAATAACTTTTTTTACAACTTCCTATTTTAAAACATTCTATTTTTTATATTATAAAGTAATCTCTTTTAATATTCTGGTAGAATTTTTTGCTGCCAATTTTACAAAAGTCTCATATTCCATATCAGACTCATCTGTGATTGAATCAGAAATTGAACGAATTATTAAAAATTTCACGCCTAATCTTGTGCAGACTTGAGCCACAGCACCACTTTCCATATCCACGCAAAGCGCTTCAAAATCCTTCCCAAGCCGAATCTTCACATCCTTTTTACTTACAAACTGATCTCCTGTCAAAATTCTTCCAAAAAATATGCAATGATCAAAATCATTTACATTTCCAGCCTTTTCAACCAATTCCTTATCCGATTCAAAAGCCCATTCCTTCATTTGCGGAATCTGTCCCATTTTATATCCAAATGCTGTAGCATCAACATCGTGCTGAACAATGTCACGCCCTATAACAACATCCCCAACTTTCAATCTTTCATCCAATGACCCAGCCACTCCAGAAAAGATCACTTCACTCACTTTAAATTTTTCAATTAATAAAGTCGCTGTAATCGCAGCATTTACCTTCCCAATTCCAGATTGTACAAAAACAACATCCCTATCGTTAAATTTCCCAGTAAAAAAAGATATTCCGCTTATCACAGTTTCCTTAATTTCCTTAATTTCCTTTTTTATCGCTTCAGCCTCTTCAACCACTGCCCCAATAATTCCTATCATTTATTCCCTCCTATTTTATTTTTCTTCAACATTATTAATATTGTCATTATCTTCATCATTGCCTTCGATAATCATATTTGTATTTCCCTCATAAATATACGTATCCTTCAATTTACAAGTTTTTGTTTCATTCGTATTAAGAATCGCCTGAAATTCCCATTTTTCATTTTTTGCAAGTGAACTGATATTATCTACAGCATCTCCTACTTTCGCTCCATTTTTATCAAAACATGGAATTTCAATGGTCAAATTTTTTTTAGTCACTCCATTATGTGTCAAAATTCCTGTAACAATGGTCTTTCCACCAGTTATTTCCACTTCTGCATCTGAAAATTTATATTTTGTATTTTTAGCTTTAATTTCTCCATTACTTCCGCCAATAATACCTCCAATTAATTTCCCAGTTGTTCCAATAACTGCTCCTGTAACTCCACCAGCAGCCTTTATAGTTCCTCCTACTACACTTCCAACTCCACTAATAATTCCACAAGATGAAGTTCCCAACATTATTCCAAACAATAAAATCCTTCTTTTCACTTTTTTTTTCCTTTTTATAAAATTCGATACTTGACTTCTTGTCATCTTTTTGTTAAAAAATGTCATTCGTATAATATTAGAATAACATATTCCCACTAAAAAAACAAGGCAAATCATCTAATTTTTGCCTAAAAGAATACTAGAATCCTTGCCCATATTTATTTAAATTATTGTTCTTAAAATTTCAAACTTCCCAACAGTTTTTGTCTTAATTCCAACAGGAATTAAAATTGTTTCACCCTTTTTAACCGAAAGTTCTTCATTTTCTCCCCACACAATTTTCCCTTCTCCTTCAAGGAACGAGTAAATTGTCATACTTTCATTATTTACATCTTCAAAAGAACCATTAAATCTTATTTTATCAATCGAATAATATTCTTTTTCTATAATATTCTTTTTCAAAATATCTTTCCCATTTTCAGATTTATCAAAATCAGTATTCTTAATTTCCACTTCCTTTCCAAAATCAATTACATCAGCTGAATCCTGCAAATGCAGCTCCCTTTTCTTCCCGTTTTTATCAATTCTGTCAAAATCATAAATTCTATAAGTGACATCTGAATTTTGCTGAATTTCCGCAAAAATTACGCTCCCTTTTAGTGAAGCATGAACTGTTCCTGGCGTAATATCAATAAAATCACCCTTTTTTACAGATTTTTCTTCAAATAATCCATCAAAATCATTTTTTTTCACTTTTTCCAAAAATTTTTCCTTCGTAACTCCAGGCTTTATTCCTAAAATTAAAGTAGCATCATCACTTGCCTCCATTATATACCAAGATTCACTTTTCCCAAATTCATTATGTTTTTTTAAGGCAACTTCATCACTTGGATGCACTTGAATTGAAAGTCTGTCATTTACATCAAGATATTTTATAAGTAACGGAAATTTATTTGGATATTTTTCATAAACCTTTTTTCCTGTAAGTTCCCCCTTATACTCCTTGTAAATATCATCCAGCCTTTGCCCAGCTAAAGCACCATTTTCCACAATACCCATTCCATGCGGATGTGCCGACACTTCCCAAGATTCACCAATTTTCTTGCCTTCAGGCAGTTTCATTCCTAATTTTGTTTCAAATTCACGTCCACCCCACACTTTTTCCACAAAAAATTTTTTAAATTTCATTGGATATAACATAAAAATATTCTCCTTTTTCATAATTTTTGTATCTTTTTATTTTATAATAACATTTTAAAATAAATTTTACAATGATGTAATTAAAGTTTTACAAAAAAAACTGCAAATAATATCTGTAAGGAAAAAAGATTTTTTTATTTTTGGTGTGTTATCCTCGACTTAAAAAATAATAGACAACTGTAATTTGAATTATGATATAAAAAATCGTTAATATAAAAACTGCCCTGTATTTTAAGGCAGTTTAACCGATTTTTCTATCTACAAATATCTGTTTTTTTACAATTTAATTATACTATAAAAAAATCTTTACCTATTAATTTGAGAAAATTTTTAATAATTTTCCACAAATTCTGTAACATTTAAAACTTTCCCATCCAATTCCATTTCCCTAGCCAAATCACTAATATACGGCTGTTTCACCATACTTTTTTCCAAAGTGTCAAATTGCCAGAAAATATCACGTTTATCTCCATCAGCGATAACTTCTCCATTTGTCATTACGATTACCCTGTCAAAATTTTTTACTACAAATTCCATATCGTGAGTTATTGTAATAATTGTTTTTCCCTGTTTCTGAAGTTCATCAATTAAGTTATGCAAAACTTTCATTCCTTTAAAATCCTGTCCTGCTGTCGGCTCATCCATTACAATGACATCTGATCCCATTGCAATTACTGCGGCTATTGTAACAAATTTTCTCAGTGAATATGGCAAGTTATATGGATTTTCCCTTTGATATTTTTCAAGTTCTGTTAATTTTATGGCATTTTCTACCATTTTTTTTATTTCATCAGGAGAATATTTTAATTTTTTTGCTCCAAAGGCTATTTCATCATAGACATTATTGTGAAATATTTGATCCATTGGATTTTGAAAAACATATCCGACTTTTCGGCTCATTTTAGCAACTGTGTAATCTTTTGTGTTCCAGTCATCTGCAATCACATCTCCGCTTACTGGCTTTAAAAGTCCATTTAACATTTTTACCAATGTCGTTTTCCCAGCTCCATTTTGCCCAATAATTGCAACTTTTTCGCCTTTTTTAACTTCAAGTGAAACATTATTAAGTACATTTTCAGTTCCATTTGGATATTTAAAACTTAAATTTTTTACAGTAATAAAACTCATAATTAGCTCCTTCTTCAAGTTTGTCAAATTTAACAAGGGGTCGAAACCCCTTGCTTTAGAATATTTTTTCGTAAATTTTCAAAATATTTATCAATTTTTTTACTTTTTTAACAACTCTATTACTTTTTCTTTAGTTATTGGAATTTCTTCAAATTTAGCTTTTCCCACCTTTTCAAGTTCATAAGCAAGCATCGAATACTGTGTCATCCCAATTTCTTTTTCCAGCAAAATTTTATTATTTAAAACTTCATTCGCTTTTCCGCTCAAAATTATTTCTCCTTCATCAAGAACAAGAATATTTTCGGCATATTCTGCAATAAGTTCAAGTTTATGCTCAACCAGAATTATTGTCTTTCCTTCATTTGCCATTAAATTTATAATTTTGAAAATATCTTCCGTTCCTTTTGGGTCAAGCTGTGAAGTTGGCTCATCAATAACGAGAATATCGGGGTTCATTGCGATGATTGAGGCAAGGGCGACTCTTTGCTTTTGCCCACCAGATAAATTGTATGGATTTTTATCACGAAGTTTTTCGATTTCAAGAAGCTTTAATATTTTTTCCACTTCTGAAATTATTGTTTCACGTTCTATTCCTAGATTTTCCAATCCGTAAGCTATTTCTTCAAAAACTGTATTTTTAACACCGCTAATTTGAGTAAATGGATTTTGAAAAACGAATCCGATCCTTTGGACGATTTCCTTTTGGCTATAATCTTTTAATTCCTTGCCTTCTAAAGTTATTTTCCCTGTTAGTTCGCCTTTGTAAAAATCAGGCACAAATCTTCTTAAAATATTGCAAAATGTTGTTTTTCCACTTCCATTTTTTCCAATTACAGCCCAAAATTCGCCTTTTTTTATTTCGATATTTATATTTTGCAAAGTATTTTTTTCTTCCAATGGATACTTATAGTTTACATTTTCTAATTTAAGATAGCCCATAAAACCCTCCAAACAATACTCAAAACTATAAAAATAGCCAGTATAACTTTCATTATTTTATCATTTTTTGTTTCTTCAATATCGTATAATATTGTTCTTTTTTCTCCAACAGAAAATCCACGTGCTTCTAATGTAATTGCCCGTTCTTCTGTATTCGCAATGGAAGAAAGTACAAGTGGAATAAATATAGGAATTAACGCTTTTGCCCTGACAAAGACATTTCCTTCAGTTTCAATTCCCCTTGCCTTTTGTGAATCCATAATAACATCTGCCTGCTTTTTCATTTCTGGTATTGTTTGCAAAGTAAGCATTAAAATAAATGCAGCTTTCGGATTTAATCCCTTTTTTTCAAGTGCAAGAGTAAAGTCCTTTACTGGGGTTATTAAAGTCAGCATTGTTAAAGCACTTACAATCGCCGTTAACTTAGATGTCAGACTTATAGCCTTCATTACTCCTTCCTTGTAAACCGAAATAAATCCAAACTTTAACCAAACTTCACCTGCTGGTATAAAAAGGCTTTGAATAATAAATATCGCTGTAAAAAGCCAGAATAAACTTAAAAATATTCTTTTGCTGTAAATTTTTAATTTATTTTCAAAAGAAACTATAATTCCACAAATTATTATCATTGAGTAATCATAGATGTGACTTGGAATAATAAATGCTGATATTATCAATGCCAAAGCCAAATATAGCTTTGTCAGCGGGTAAAGTTTTTTAAAAAAATCTTTTTTCATAACTTATTTGTTTTCCTTATTTTTTTTATTATTTTTATATTCTATACTTTTTGATTATTTATATAATTTTCTCCATATTTGAATTTTATCAAATATCTAGGCGACATTGCCTTAATTATTGCCATTGCAACTATTGCTGTTATAATTTTGTCGGTTGTTTCTGTAATAAAATTCGTACTAAAAACGGCTGTCCAAATATTTTGACCTGTTGCCAGGAAAAATGCAGTTACTCCAAATGTGGAATTTCCAGTATTTCCACCATAAACCATTACTATTATCGGTGCAGATACAACTATCGCAATAAATACAAGACAAAATGCACAGACTAATGTTTTTATTACAATATTTTTCATTCTAAATCTTGCTAAAAATCCCATAGTAAGCGCCATAATTACCGCCACTGGTATAAATGCGAAATATTCAGGAGAAAAACTTCCCGTAATTAAACTTGTAATAACAGCTGTTACAACTCCTACCCAAGGCCCTGCTATAAGGCTGATAAACACTGTTCCAATTGAATCAAGAAATATTGGCACTTGCAGTAATTTAACAAGCCCAAATCCTGTAAAATTAATAGCTACCGCTACTGGTATCAACAAACTTGACATTAAAGAAAAATCATTTTTTAAACTTTTCATTTTTTTGCCTCCTTAAAAATTTATTTACATATATTTTAAAACATATTTGTTAATATTTCAACCTTTAAGAAGAATTTTTGTTACTTTTTTAACAATCATTTTAATTTTTTATTAAATTTAAAAATACATTTTTTTAAACAAAGCTGGACAAACTTCCTTCATGCTGCTTGGAAATTGTGTACACCAGTGAAATGTTATTTTTGGATATTTTTTATTTATATAGCCTATTTTTCTTTTGTATTCATTTAATTTTTTATTATAATTATCAATAAAATCATCCCTAAAAATAGTTTTATCATTAATTTTATAACTTTCTTTATTTAAAATTTCATGTGAATCGTTTTTTCTGGCAAAGGCATAAGCTGAAATAAAAGCAAAATTTTCATTTTCAAAATAGTTTGTCATTAACTTTGTTTCAAATGATACATTTATATATTCTGACAAATTATCCTGATTCTTCATAATTGAATAAAATATCTTTTCCCCTTGTGAAATAAGCCAAAGTCTGAAAAAATCAAAGCTCCAGCTCGCAGTATCACCATTTACAAGATACGAAGCGCACCATAACTTTTCGTTATAGCTCTCCTGCATCAACTCAACAGTAATTATTTCAAAATCAAAAATTTCTTCATCTGTTTTTTTAGATAGAATATCTATCAAATAATCTGTAAATTCATTATTATTTTTAGCCTTTTCATGTGAAATAAAAATATATTTCCAAAAGTCCTCCCTTTTCATTTTAAGTTTCGTTTCATCAGTTTTTTTTATTTTTATAGGCATTTTTTATCACACTCCCCTTTTTAAATACTTTTATCTGGATTTTGAGTAACAAATGCAATAAATATGGCTATAATTCTATTACTTTGTCTATTTCTAAAAAATAATCCTCCATCTGAATACTTGGCATCATTTTTTTTGAATTTACCTGTACTCCCCTGATTTAAGTGAATATCATGCAGCCCTTTACCATTAGCATAAAGCCTTCCAAATGCAAATACCTCATAATTATCATTATTTTTAGACTTTTCAACATATTTTTCAATAATCTCCGTCAAATACACGTGTTTCTCATCAAATCCCTTCATCTGAATCATTTCATTATGCGGAAACAATTTCATTCTTACATAATCCAAACATAAATCTTTATCACATTCTGTAATTCCAGATTCCTGTAACAGCATCTTAGAAATCACACTTTCTTCACAAAAATAATTTTTCCTGTAGTATACCCTCAAATTTGAAGAAATAATCTCATTTTTCTTCTCATAAATACTCCCGATATTAACTGCCAAATCATACTTTTTCCCATTTTTATCCACAGCCACAATATGATAATGAGCCCTCTTGTCAAAATCATACCACTTATCCACAACTTTTCCTCTGAACATAGCATATTTTTCCATATTTTCCTCTTTTTTTAATTATAATCTGTTCTTTCTAGCTACTAAAATTTATGACCACTAAGCAAGATTTAAGATTAAACTTTTATTATCAAAGTACATTTTCCCTATTATAAGTATAACATATTTTTTCAAAAATAAAAGAGAGATAATATTTTTATTAATTTTTTTTAATTTATTTAAAAATAAGGGGCATTAACCCCCTATTAAACAATATTATTTAAAATTTTCTATTCCACAAATTTGTTAAAAAATCTGCCTAATAATTTATTTTTTTACTATTTTACGAAAAAAATATTACAAAAACAATTTTTTAAACTTCGCAATCTCATAAAAAGATCCGCAAACCACAATCACCTTATACGAATTATCCTTTTTCAAAACCATTTCCTTTGCCTGATTATAAGCCTGTAAAATTTCATCTTCAAAAATAATATTTTTTGTAGAAATACTTGAATTTTCCAGATTTTTCTTTATTTCTTCAGCAGATAGCCCATAGGTAACTTCTTTTAGGGAAGTTATGAAAATTTTATAATTTTTTTCCAAGATTCTTTTAAAAATATTTGCAATATCCTTTGTTCCGAGTACTGAAAGAACAAAAATCACTTCATCATCTTTAAAAAGTTCGTTCAAATTTTCTGTCAAGACCTTTACAGAATCATCATTATGAGCAACATCTAAAATTGTTGCAGGATTTTTTGAAAAAATCTCAAACCGTCCAGCCAATGAAATTTCATCAAGCCCCTTTTGAATAACTTTGTCACTAATTCCATAAATTTTTGCAATCTCATAGGCAATTAAAAAATTATTTGCTTGAAATTTTCCAAAAAGTGGCAGAACAAATGTTTTTTCTAAATTATTTTTATTATTATTAATTTTTTCAATGTTTTCAGACTTTTCAATATTTCCAGATTCTTTAGAATTTTCATTTTCAACAATTTTCACAATTGTATTATAATTTTGATTATCCAATTCAGCTTGAAAACCTTTATATTTTTCCAAAACATTTACCGAATTATCTGTTTCCCTTTTCACAGCCTCTTCCAGTTCAGCCAAATTCTGAGCATAAATACAAAGCTGCCTATTTTTTATAATCCCAGCTTTTCTATCTGCAATTTTTTCAAGTGAATTTCCCAAAAGAGCGACATGGTCAAAACTCACATTTGTTATAGCCGCTATTGTTGACTTTACAATATTTGTGGCATCGTATCTTCCGCCTAGCCCAGTTTCCAGAAATATGAAATCAGGATTTTTTTCTTTAAAATAAAGTAAGGCTACGAAAGTTGCTATTTCAAAAAAATTTATCTGCAATCCATTTTCTTCCAGAACATTCATAACAGCTTCACAATATTTCACAACATCCTCATCTGAAATCATCTCTTTATTTACCAAAATTCTTTCATTAAATCGTAAAATATGCGGTGAAGTAAATTTAGCAACCGAATATCCGGCTGCAAAAAAAATGTTTTCTAAAAATGTCGCTGTTGAGCCCTTTCCATTTGTCCCTGCAATATGAACAATTTTCTTATTTTCACAAGGTTTTCCTAGTAATTCATAAATTTTTTTCAGTTTTTCGTTATTCTGATTTAAAGATTCCTTTGTTATTCTCTTATTAATTGTTCTCATATTAAAAATTTTTTCTAAAATTTCATCTATTTTTGTTTTATCGTTTTTCATTTTTTTATTTATTTTTTGCCAAGAAGTAAGATTCTTTGTGTTATCAACCTTTCTTTAATTTTTTTTATTATACTTCAAATTTGGAAGTTTGTAAAGTATGCTTGAACCTATTCAAAATTAATACTAAACCCCTTTTAAAAACAGGAACAAATTTTTATAATATTTATTTCATAATCATTCTCAACTAATTACTATGTTTTTTTTATTTTTGTAGGATTGCTCATTTCCGCAAATTCTACAACCTATGGCTAGTCTACATCATTTTTCTATAAATAAAAAATAGCACAATTCATTCTATGCTTTTAATCATGAATTTTTGTGCTATTTTTATAAAAATTTACGCTAAAATCTTTATTAATCTTAACAGGCAAGGAGAAACCTCCCCCTTGCCATAAAATCCTAATATTGTTCTGTTTTTAAAGCAATCCAGAATTAGTAAATAGCCCTGAATCCGATTCCTCCTCTAACATTGTTTCCTTTAGTGTCATATCCGGCATTTACCGTAACACCAAATCTTGTGTTGTCTACACCTATGTTAAGATCGAATTTGCCGTTTCCTCTTCTGTCTTCCTTCTCACTTCTCAAGTTATACCAGTCAGCTGTTGTATATCTTACTCTTGCCTGGTTCAATTTATTCAGCTTGCCAATTTCATTTTCATAGGCCACTGTCAATCCTACTGATAACTGAGTTCTTACTGCCAATGGCTGAATATATTTGAATTCCAGTCCTGCTTCAGGTTTTACTGAGAAATAGTCGTTCCCTTTAACTTCTAGCCGCATTTGTCCAGAGTTTTCCTTTATGTCGTTAAATCTTCCGTATTCCATCTTTAATGCCCCGTAAGGACGCAAATGTGTTCTTTCGCTCATTCTTATGTCGTATCCCAATTCATTTTTCAAGGCCGCTCCATAAGAGCTGTATGTAGACTTCGCCTCAAATGTGTCATCTACAACCCAGTATTTACGGTGCATATTGTTAATTCCTCCAAAGATGTCTCCTGCAACTGTCCATTGTAGTGCTCCGTTGTAGTCTTTTCTTGGCGACATTGTCTTAAAGATTCCAAGTTTTACCATTGTCTGGTCTTCTCTTGATTTTCCTAGATCCTTGAACTTGAATCTGTTTGTAACTGCTCCTGCATACCATCCGCTTGATTTACCCATCTGAACTTTTTCATCTTCGTGAACATAGGCAACTCCCCAGGCATTGCTGTCATAGTCAATTACTCCGGCTGTGTTTGTCTTGTACTCATCCTTCATTCCAAACACTTTTATCTTGTTGTTTTGCTTAGATGGATTTCTCCAGTCCTTCCATAGATATTTAAATTCCTTGTCCAGCGCATTTCCAGTTGCATTTATTCTTTGCTGAGTGTTCGAGTATTCGTAACCTTTCATTTCATTTACAGCCTGTGCAAATATGTGCGGTTCACCTTTTCCTAGGTCATTCAGCTTATTGAAAATTTGTTTTTCTCTTGAATGGATATCTTCAACTCCGTATCTTTGTTCAAGACCATCAAGGAAATGTTCTGTGTCAACATCGTTTTTGCTTGCAAAATCCGTATACGGTATTTTTACCATATATACTGTTTTTATCGGAGCAGCTATGTTTCCAGATTCCACCGGCTGTGCTATCCAAGTCAGGCTTGCTGAATTTACATTTAATGTAACCCCTGTCGATACAACGCTCGCCAATGCATCATTATACGGCTTCAAAATATTATCTCCAATTTGAATCGCTTTTGCATTCAGGTATTTAGTAACTTCCGTACCCATTATCAGGTCAACATCTGTCAGTCCAGATAAATTATTCAACCCTTGAATAGGATTTGTGTAATTTATTCCTGATGTGTCAACATACATTCCGATAGTTGATATTTCCCCATTTGAATGTGTGTGATTATGATCCATCTTTTCTGTTTCCAGATTCAGTCTTGTTACTCCTGACAAGTCAGTTATCAATACTTCTGGAGCTTCTGGCGAAGGTATGTTTGTATCAACTTTTACTGGCGCCACATCTACACCGTCTATTGAAATTGAAACTGGGCTAGGCAGTGATGCAGGCGGAACTTTTACAATCGCTTTCCCTGTCACTTTCTGGTCAGTTGCTGTTCCTTCCACATAAGGTCTTGTTGAAGTGTTTCCAGTTCCATGCGCTTCATAAGGCACATAATTCGGATCTGTCACATCTCCTCTGAATGCATACACACCAATATTTTTGTTTCCAACAATATTTATTGTTCCGTAGTTTTTAATTACTCCTCCATTCGCTACAACTACTCCCTTTATTCCTGCTCCATTTGCAGTAGGCGTTGTCTGAATAGTTCCATAATTTTCCCCAGTCGCAAATCTGTCAATATACATTCCAGTCGTATTATTTCCGCTCAGGTTAATAGTCCCTCTATTAATTGCCTTTGAGCTAGATCCCACAGCATACATTCCAACACTGTTATCATCTGAAACATTAATTGTTCCATGATTTTCTATTGTTCCTTCATTTGTTGCGACTTTTGTAGTTTCATTGTAATATCCAGTCGCCATTCCGATTCCATACTGCTTGCTAGTCACATTACTTGGACCTACTGTAATTACTCCGAAGTTCTTGCTGTTTCCTTGCGTAGAGTAAACCCCAATATTTCCAACACCTGCTCTCAAGTCAATATTTCCATAGTTTTCAGCATCTTGTGAAGAATAAATTCCATATCCATTATTCTTATCCATTACAATATCTGATTTATTAACAATCTTTCCTCCCAGGCTTTGTGGCGCTCCAGAGTAAACATACACTGATTTTTCCCCAACGTGAACAGGATTTGCTGTCGGATTTATTGTCAAGTCTGTCTTAGCCTTTGAAGCCGTTATCAAGTATCCAAACGAATCTGTATCTCCAACCTTCATGTCAACAGATGATGTAACTGTTGTCGCTTGCGGATTCTTGCTGTCATCTGCAATATATACCCCAACAGAGTTATTATTTGCCACATCAATCTTTCCACCTGAAAGGTTTACACTTGGACCTGTCGAATAAACTCCAACCCCGTCATCAGCCACATTAATCTCACCATCTGTCATATTGACATCTTTTCCGTAAATTCCATAAGAAGATTTTCCAACATTAATCTTTCCAGTATTTGCAATAGTTGAAACCTGATCATCAATATACATTCCAATAGATTCATTTCCAGCAGAAGTCGCCGCAACATTAATTTCTCCATTATTTATCAAATCAGAATCATTCGTTCCATACATTCCTGCCGACTTAGTACCATTAACATTAATCTTACCGCTGCTAGCATTTGTAATTATACCGTTATTCGCTCCCATTCCAACTGAACTGTCGTTTCCATTAATCGTGATTTCACCTTTATTTACTCCACGTGTTTCATTTTTAGTTTTTATGTCAGAAGCATTTGTTACAACATAATTTCCAGAACTGTTTTTATCAGTACTGTTATTCTTCACAAACATTCCAACAGCGCCATCATTATCCATCGTAATCTTACCAGTCGCACCATTTTCAACATCAACAACTCCAAATGGATGATGTCCAGAATGTGTAGTCACATTGTCGTAATACGTTTCAGTTTTTGGATCTATTGCAAGCCCTGTTTTTGAGTCAATTCTATAAGAAAGCCCTAAAATACCAATTGATTTTTTACCTCCAGCATTTACCTTTCCATCATTAACTATCTTCGTGCTATTTGTTCCAAATATTCCAATAGCCTTGTCATTTGGATTATTTACTGTCCCTTTTTCAACATTTACAGTTCCTGCAGCATTATTATTAATATATCCGTAATCTACATACAGACCAATTCCACCTCTATCAGATCCAACCGTTTTATCAGCCGATACCGTACCGCTATTATTAATTCCTGTCGTATCATTATCCTTTGTCTGTGCACTTGCCGTTACTGCAAGACCAACAGGAGTTTTAAGATTAACATCTATCGCCTTCATTTGCATATCATCCAGTTCAGCCTTAACAGAACCTGCTGCCGTTACATCAATCTTAGAATTTTGATATAAGAATCTTTTTGTAAATACTTCACTATCTGTATCAGTACCTGAATTATCAGCCTTGTCAACAGCTGAATTTATATTAATATCAGCATTATCTACAACTGCATATTTATAATGACTCTTTCCATTTGAACTTGTAATAGTTCCAACTCCGCTTCCAAGTAATTGATCTACCAATCTATTAGGAGCACCATTATTTTCAACATCTACAGAAACTCGACCTGATAATTTTCTTAAATCTGATACTATCACATCATCATCAAGTATATCAATTCCCATCCCAGTAACATTAATCATATTAGGTTGATCTTGATAATGCACATACCCAACAGCTTTTCCATCTAACACTAATTTCGCATTATTCATATTAATAGCACCAGAAATTTTACTTGTAGAATCGGTATAAAGTGCATATCCTTCACCTTTATACTCAACAGTCGCACCTTTCAAGTCAATCTCTGCATTACCTAATGATGCTATATTAGTTGCTCCATTAGTAACTTTTATCCAGTTATTTTGTGCATTTATTTTAGCGTTATTATCAGCAAATAATCCAAATCCTACATTTTTCTTAGTATTATCATCAACTCCACCTACTATCGAAATATTAGCAACCGACTGAGGATTGGCTTTATTAATAGTTATTGTAGCACTCTTATTAGCATAAGCAGCTCCAACATTATCCTTAGATGAACCATCTGCTCTTAAACGAGTTGTATCATTTTTGAAAACTGAATTTGTGATTTTTAATCCTGCACTTATAGGAGTACTAATTACTGTATTTCCAACAGCAGGATCATTTACAGTAATTTGGGCTCCCTCATCAGCAACAAGTGTTATTGAGTTTGTAGCTTTATCAGAATCAACAGCATTTACTGTAACAGAATTAGGATTATTATTACTATCTTTTCCAATAGCAGTTATGGCTCTATTTCCTCTGTCACTTCCACCAGTTACTGAAGTTGGTGTTACTGTTGCTGTTCCTTTAATCATTACAACATCTCCAGTTACTGTTCCATCTGTCTCATGGCTTGGAGTTCCACCAGTTCCAATAGATCCACCAACTAAAATACCAGTATTATCAATACTATTTGCACCACTTAACTCAACACTTCCTGCTCCAAGTTTATAGTCAGCATCATTTCCAGTAAGCACTCCGATATTATTTTTGGTATTTCCAAAAATTCTAATTTGATGTCCGAATTTGTTTATTCCTGTTGTTCCACTAACACTTGTATCACTGAAATCTATATTGTAGTTTGAGAAAATACCATAACTGTTCTCAATTTGTGGAATCTCAACAGGATTTCCGCTAGAATCGGTTACAACATTTCCAGCACTATCAACTTCAACGTTATTCAATATAAATTCATGTGGAGTTCCTTCTGTTAAACCTGGAGTTATAGTTGTAGTATTTGTAACTGTACTAGTTGTAACTTGATTGCTAGATGTATATTTTTGATTTCCAGTATCAGAACTATCTCCTATATCAACAGCAAAGTTTCCATAAACCACTGACTTATTTTGGCTGCTAGCTTTTTTGATAGAGGTATTTTTTCCAACATCACTAGCAATAAAGAAAGGACTAGTACCAGTAGTAGGGGGTTTATCAGCTGTATCATTTGCATCATCAATCTTTTCAATATACAAACCTATACTGTTATCTCCGTATAATGTCATTGGAGAAAAATTACCAGCAGATGCTTGTGTATCAGAGAAATCTAAATTTAATTGTTTAACATAATTTGGTGTTTTAATGTAAACTCCAACCCCTTTATTACCATACATCTTTATACCATTTTCTTTTCTATTAACTATAGTAATGTCTCTTCTTGCAGTAGTATTCTGTGTTCTTTCAAAAGGATCAGGATTAATAAAAAATACTGCAGAATTTCTATTATACACATTTATTTTTCCTGAATTATATAATAATTGCGGAATTCCATTAGCTGGATTTGTTCCATTACCTACCCAATATACTTCAGGCGACACTACAAATACAGCCGCATCTGAATTAAGTTCATCTTTTTCAAATGAATAATATCCATTTGTACCTGTCGGATGAACATTACTTCCTAAAACGTACATAGGATGTATAGTTATATTTCCTGTATTTATAACTGTTGCCATCCATTTCCCATTTGGCATATTATTTGAATGATCATAACTGTTAGAAAAAGCTACTTTTTCTCCCTCAATAACAGTTGTTCCACTATTTATAAAAGTTTGTGATTTTTCAAGTCCTTTTGCAAGAGCAATATCTTTAAAATCATCATAAGCTCTTGTAACATCTGTTGCAACACCTGAAACTTCAGCATTGCCAAGTGCGGTCATTAAATTGTTTCTTTGTGTTAAAATATCTGCTGCACCATGTGTATCTAAATGAACTAGTTCTCTTATTGGTGTATTATATGTCTTACCTATATTAGATCTATGTATTTCAGGATTTGATTCAGTTTTAAAATTTCTTGCATATAATATATTTCCATTGTTAAGCATAGTTGCTGACTGATTTCCATTATTACCTATATTATTAGCCATTCTTATAAATCCTGATTTAGCCCCGGTAATTGTTTGAGATCTATTAAGATGTCTCACCACTGTATTAGGTGCTATTACAACTGCTCGTTCTGATGCTGTAGGATATCCAGGCACATTTGCATCAGGAATTGATGCTGGAAAACCGTATGATCCCGAAGCCCACGCTCGATCAAGAGGTTTGGATGTATTCATATAATAATCCGTTCCTTGTGTCCCTGAAATCACTATTGGACTTGTTCCTCCATCTACTTTATTTATTAAATCAGGATTATTAGACTGCATATGTTGAGAAAAAGCATTTTGTATACTGTAATCTGAATAAGCATATTCCCATACACCAAAATAACGATATGCATCTCCAAAAGGATAATTTTGATAAGCACTATTTCCGTTATCTATCCTACTTGTAACAAAATTACCTCCAAGTATTGCAACAGATTCAATTACACCTCCACCTGTTTCATCTATTATGCTTCCTGATGGACCATAGATTTCCATTACTCCATTTTTAAGTTTTTTCAATCCTTTATTTGCATCAAAAAAACGTTCTCCACCATTTTGAAGCGATTCTCCAGCCAGACTAAAAGTAGGTGCATTAACACTTACTGTTGTATCTATATTTGGTTTTTCTGGCGGATTAACCGTTCTTGGAGTAAACGAAGGCAACTCACTTATATCCACAGCCATTGATACATTAGCATGCTTTACTTTTGGTATCAACGGATTAAGTGTTGCTGATACTGGGATTGAGGCATTTGGCTCTTGCTTTAATCCTAGTTCTGTCGTGTTTCCGTAAAGAGTGTGAGGATATGCTTCGTATTTGGTTTTGCTCATTGTTTTGTCACGTTCGTATTTGTAGTCAGCAGTTTTGTCTCCACGACCTTTGTATGAACCTTGCCAGCTGTTGTAGAAACCGTTTATTCCGTATTGCCAGCTGCTCCATGGGCTTTTTACAACGTGATCTCCTTGTTCCATTAACTTAACTAATTCCAAGTTTGTCTTTCTAAGCAACTTATCATTTTCATGCCGTGCAAACCTGAAATCACTCTTCAAGTTCGTTATCGACGTGTTGATTGCCTTTGTTTGCGCCTGGATTTCATTTTCAGCCGAAAAAAGATTAAACGAAACTCCTGTCAGTTCGATTAATCCAGTTAATAAAAAAGTTATAAGGGCTGATTCTGTATATTTAAAGTCCTTCACTCTTTTTGCAAAAGACTTCAAATCCTTCTTTAAAACTGTTAAATTATTCGTCATAATTCTAACTCCTTTTATTCTAAACTTTGCCTAATGTTAAGCACAAAAAAATAATTTCTATACCAAGTGAAACTTAGCATATCCATTATTTAAATGAAAATAGTATTTCATTTGAAATCTATTCGTGAACTACTCCCGCTTTTAGAAGCGGGAGCTTCTTGGGAAGTATCTGCTTTTGTTAGCCAAATATATTTACCAAGCTCTTCGGACAGTCCCTGCCCTGTTTTTTTTATTTTTCTAATATTCCAACATCAATTTCCCAATGTTTTTTATATTCAGTGCCGCATTGTAATCTCTATCAATTTCAATTCCACAGCACTCACATTTATAACTTCTTTCTGATAATTTCAGTTCCTCTTTAATATTTCCGCATTTACTGCAAGTTTTCGATGACGGAAACCACTTATCTATCTTCAAAAATTGTTTCCCTAAAAACATTAACTTATACTCAAGCATTCTCAAAAACATTCCCCATCCATTATCTCCTATACTTTTCCCAAAATTTAATGCCTGGCTCATCCCTTTCATATTCAAATTCTCAACAACCACAGCATTGTATTCTTCAGACAATTTTTTCGATAATTTATGCAAAAAATCTCTTCGACAATTTTTAATATACTCATGTAATTTTGATATTTTCGCTTTTTGCTTATACCAATTTTTAGAAAATTTTACTTTCCTTGATAATGATTTCTGTAATTTCTTTAATTTTTCTTCTAACATCCTAAAATATCTTAGATAATCAGCCCTTTGGTTTTCAGAACTGACAAATAATTCAGACATTGAAAAATCAAGTCCAATTACTTTATCATAACTTGGCATTTTTTGAATTTCTTTTTCAAATTCCGTCAAGACAGAAACATAGTAATTTCCATTACTGTTTGTCAATGTTACTGACTTTATCTTGTAATCCTTCGGTATTTCTCTATGATATTTTAATTTGACTTTTTTCAATTTTTTTTACAAAAAAAGCAATTCATCTCCCACTTGTAGAAGTCGGAGACTTCTTGCTATCTTTTTGTTAAAATAAAATTAAATTTAAAATAACTATAAATATTAATTCTCCTTAAAAAAATTTGCCCTAAAAATTAGGACAAATATTTTGAAATGCAATATTCAAACCTCAAATGAAAATTACATCTCAATTGTACTAACAAAAGACCAAAATCTCTTGCTAGTACAACAAAAAATGGAAAATAAATTATGAATCAAGAATTTTCAGAACTATTTTTTCTTAGTTTCTTGAAATTTAGCCCAAACTCCTGCTTTTGTTAAGATACTTTTAACAGTTTCAGTTGGTTGAGCACCGTTTGATAAGTATTTCAAGATTTCTTCCTCTTTCAATACTACTTGTTTGTCATCTTCAACAAGCGGGTTAAAAGTTCCAAGGTAAGCAACAGCTTTCCCATCTCTTCTAGATAAAGCCTCCATAGCTACTATTCTATAAAAAGGAACTTTTTTTCTTCCTAATCTTGTCAATCTTAATTTTAACATTAAATGTTACCTCCATACTATTCAATAATTTTAAAACTTATTATTTTAAATGCAATATGATTATACAAAAATTTTGATAAATTGTCAAGTTTTTTTTCTTTACACTTTTTCAAAAAAAACTATTGATAATTTCTGAAAATATGATATAATAAAAAAATTTTAAAACAAGGGGATTTACCCCTTGCTAAAAAATATTTCATAATCAATCCCTATTCTACAATAACTTCCACAACTTCATCCACCGTAAATTTAGAAAAATATTCCCCAATATCAACCGTTTCCAATTTTTCCTTAACATCTTCCCTCGTATATTTCACATCTTTCAAAAGATTTTCGATTTCACTCAAATCTTCATTTTTCCCGAAGAAATCCCCATAAAATTTAATATTTTTAATTCTAGAATTTTCAACTGTGGCAAAGATCTGGATTTTTCCATTTTTAAATCTTTTTCCTCTAGTTATATTAAATTCTGGAGACTCTCCATAATTCCATTCCCAGCTTCTTTTAATTTCAGCTCTTTTAGCAATATAATCCAACTCTTCCTTACTGAAAACATATTCTTTCATATCTGGATACTGTTTTTTCATATATTCCATAATTTTATCACCAAATTCTTCAACTGTAATTGGAGTTTTCAAATGAGGCAATATATTTGTAACTCTACTTCTAACAGATTTTACACCTTTTGACTCAATTTTATCTTTGGAAACTTTCAAAGCATCTCCCAAAGCACTAAAATCAACATTAAATAAAAGACAACCGTGATGCATCACTCTATCTTTTATGTAAGCCTGTGCATTTCCACAAAATTTTTGTCCATCAATTTCCAAGTCATTTCTTCCAGTAAACTCAGCTTTTACGCCTAATTCTGCCAATGTTTCAATTATTGGTTTTGAAAATTCTTTAAAATTGAATCCTTCCTGATTTTTATCTCTATTAGAAATAATCGTATAATTCAAATTATTCAAATCGTGATAAACTGCTCCTCCACCAGAAATTCTACGAATTACATGAATCCCTTTTTCTCTCGTATATTCCGTATTAATCTCCTCAATCGTATTCTGATACTTCCCAACAATTATCGAAGGCTCATTTATCCACAATAAAAATATTTCATCTTCATCTCTTAAATTTTTGAAGCAATATTCTTCCAAAGCAATATTAAATGCGGTATCATGAGTTTTACTAATATAATAAATCATAGTAACTAGTCCTCTTTCATTCTATTTTTTCTTTTTAGGTAAATGAACAGCTTCTCCTAAAACATCTGCACATGCTTCAAACAATGCTTCTGAATAAGTAGGATGTCCGTGTATCGTTTTGATTACTTCATCAACTGTAATTTCCATTTTCATTAATGTCGCAGCTTCGTTAATAATTTCAGCAGCTGAAGGCCCTACAATATGAACTCCTAAAATTTCTCCATATTTTTTATCAGCAATAACTTTTACAAATCCAGCAGATTCCCCTGATGCCAACGCTCTTCCATTTCCTACAAATGCGAATTTCCCTACACTTATATCATATTTTTCTTTAGCTTGTTCTTCTGTCAATCCAACCATTGCTACTTCTGGCACAGTGTAAATCGCTGATGGAATTGTATAAATTGAAGCTGAAGAATTTGTTTCTAATCTTGTTGCTCTGTGGTTTCCTTGAATTGCATTTTCTGCTGCAATTTCTCCCATTCTAAATGCCGCATGAGCCAACATTCTAGTTCCATTAATATCTCCAGGCGCATAAATACCTTTAACGCTAGTTTCCATATATTTATCCACTTTAACTTTACCATTTTCCAATTCTAAGTCAATTTCTCCAATTCCTTCTAAATCAGGCACTCTTCCAATTGACAACAATGCTTTTTCAGCCACAATATCATCTTTTCCATCAACTTTAATTGTTAATGTATCTCCATTATCAACTATTTCCTTAATTGCAGTTGAAGTTAAGATTTTCATTCCTTTTTTCTCTAATTCTTTTCTCAATGTTTCAGAAGATTCCCTATCCACACCAGGAATAATTCTATCCATCATTTCCACAACAGTTACTTCTGAACCAAATGAATTAAACACTTGCCCCAACTCAATTCCAACTACTCCTCCACCAATTACAGCTAATGATTTAGGAATTTGTTGAATATCTAAAATATCATCACTTGTCAATACTTTTGGACTGTCAATTCCTGGAATATTGATTCTTCCTACTTTTGAACCACCTGCTAAAATGATTTTATCAGTTCTCAATACTGTTTCACCTTTATCATTTGTAACAACAACATCTTTATCAACATTTATTTTTCCAATACCGTTATAGATTTTAACATCATTACTCTTCAATAATCCTTGAACTCCGTTTGTCAATGTTTTTACGATATCATTTTTCAATTTAACAACTTTTGGCATATCAATTGTGAATTTATCATTTTCCAAGATAATTCCTCTTTTTCCTGCCATTTCAATTCCTTCGATAATTTCAGCATTTTTCAAGAATGTTTTCGTAGGAATACATCCTTTATTCAAACAAGTTCCTCCAAAATGAACTTTTTCCACAATCGCTACTTTTCCACCTAATTGTGCTGCTTTAATTGCCGCTACATATCCTGCAGGTCCTCCACCGATTACAACCACATCAAATTCATCGTCACCTTTTGGTGCTTTTGGTTCATTTGAAGCTGAAACTGCTGGTTGAGCTGCTGTCACTGGTTCTGCTGCTTTTGGTTCTGGTGCCGCTTGAGGTGCTGCTCCTGTTGGTGCTTCTTCTCCTTCAGCTCCAATATACCCAATAACTTCCGTAACTGGCACAGTTTCTCCATCTTGTTTTAACACTTTAATTAAGTATCCTGAAGCCTCTGCCTCCAATTCCATACTTGTTTTATCAGTCATTATTTCAAGTAAGATTTCTCCCTCTTCTACTTTTTCCCCTTCTTTTTTGTTCCATTTCACGATTTGCCCTTCTGTCATATCTATTCCAGCTTTAGGCATAATTACTTCTACTGCCATTTATTTCACTTCCTTTATTTTATTTAATGGTATTTATAGTATTTCAAATTTTCTAAATTAACATTGCTAATGGATTTTCCAATAATTTCTTCAAATCTTGCATAAATTTAGCTCCAGCAAGTCCATCCACAACTCTATGGTCAATTGTTAAACACATTGTCATTATTGGTCTAATTACAATCTCTCCATCTACAACTACTGGTTTTTCAACTGTCGCAGCAACTCCTAAAATTGCCGAATTTGGTTGATTTATAATAGGATTAAAACTTTGCGTTCCAAACATTCCCAAATTACTAATTGTAAACGTACTTCCACTTTGTTCAGAAGGACTCAATTTCATTGCCAACGCCTTTTTAATAATATCTTTAGACGCAACTACCAATTCACTTAATGACATTTTATCAGCACCTTTGATTACAGGCACCAAAAGCCCATCGTCCATTCCAACAGCAATTGATAAATTTACATAATTATGCAATGTAATTTGTGTTCCATCTGCAGACAATTCAGAATTTACATATTTGTGTTTCATCAATGTTTTAACTACAGCAAATGAAATTAAATCTGTTACAGTTATCTTTTTACCTGTATTTTCCATAATTGTATCCATAACTTTTTTTCTCAATGAAATCAATTCTGTCATATCAACTTCATAATTTAATGTAAATGTAGGTGCCGTAAAGTAACTGTCTGACATTCTTTTCGCTATTACTTTTCTCATTGGTGACATTGGAATAACTTCAATATCAGCTTCTTCCACTTGTTCTTTTTCAGCCAATATTGCTTTTTCATGTCTTGCCAATTCTTCAGTTTCTTTCGGTTTAGCAATGATATTCAAAATATCTTCTTTCATTATTTTCCCGTTATGTCCGCTACCTTCTACTGTACTCAAATCAATGTTGTATTCTTGTGCTATTTTACTAGCCAACGGAGTAATTCTCACTTTTTTCTCAAAATTAAATTCTTCCACATCTTCTTTATGAATTCTACCTTTAGCTCCACTGCCTCTAACATTTAACAAATCTATTCCCATCATTTTAGCTAAATCTCTCGCAGCAGGTGTAGCTCTCAATTTGCTATTTTCCATCTTATTTTTCACCTTCTACTATTGTTTATTTTTTACTTTTCTAATTGCCTCAACAATTTTTTCAACACTCGGAACCATCGCTGTTTCTAAAGTATGATTATATGGCATAGGCACGTCTTCTCCAGCCAATCTCACAATTGGATGATCCAAATAATCAAATGCATCACTTTCTGAAATAATCGCTGAAATTTCCCCAATAAATCCACTTGTTTTATGAGCATCATTCACTAAAATAACTCTTCCTGTTTTCTTAACTGAATCCAAAATTATCTCTTTATCTAATGGTATCAATGTTCTAGGATCTACCACTTCTACGCTAATTCCTTCTCCAGCCACTATTTCTGCTGCCTTCAATACTCTTTCAAGCATTCTTCCGTAACTTACTATTGTAATATCCGTACCTTCTCTTTTTATTTCTCCCTTTCCTAAAGGAATAACAAATTCAGGATCTGTTGGAACTTCACCTTTCATATTATATTGCGCTTTATATTCCAAGAAAATTACTGGATTATTATCTCTAATAGCTGCTTTCAACAACCCTTTCACATCTGCAGGTGTTCCAGGTGCAACTACTTTCACTCCAGGAATATGCGTAAACCAAGCCTCCAATGATTGCGAATGTTGTGCCGCTGAACCTACTCCACTTCCTGCTGCACATCTAAATGTTACTGGTACTCTTCCTTTTCCACCAAACATATATCTAGTTTTAGCCGCCTGATTTACAATATTATCCATCATATACACGATAAAATCCATAAATGTTACGTCTACAATTGGTCTTAAACCAGTCATTGCCGCTCCAATAGCTGCTCCTGAAATTGCTGATTCTGAAATAGGCATATCCTTAATTCTCTCTTCTCCAAATTCTTCCAACATTCCTACCGAAGTCCCAAAATCTCCTCCGAATATTCCAACATCTTCTCCCATAAGAAATACATTTTCATCTCTTCTCATTTCTTCTGACATTGCTGTAATTATTGCCTCTTTTACAGACATTAATTTTGTCTCCATATTTATTTTTTCCTCCCAGTTTTTATCTCTTCTTTTTTCAAACACTATTTTCCTAATTTAACTCTCTTAGAATTTTTTCGAAATTTATATTTTTTAAATCAATATCTTTTTACTAAATTCCCAAAAATTCTTTTAGTAACAAACACTTTAATTAATCTGCAAAAATATCCTCAAATGCTGATTCAAGAGTTGGTTCTGGACTGTTTTTCGCAAAATCAACTGCTTCTTCAATTTTTTGTTTCGAATTTTCTTCCAATTTAGTTAATTCTTCCTCAGTAGCAATTCCTTCTTCAATCAATCTATTTTTAAACTTAATAATAGGATCTTTTGCCTTCCAAGAATCCACTTCTTCTTTTGTTCTATATTTCCCAGGATCTGAACTCGAGTGCCCAAACCATCTATATGTCACACTTTCAATTAAAACAGGACCTTTTCCTGCTCTTACATCATCCACTGCTTTTCTAAATGTTTCATAAACTGCCAAAACATCATTTCCATCTTCAATGAAATATCCAGGCATTCCATAAGCTACCGCTCTTTGATAAATATGCTCTACATTTGTAACTTTTTTAATATCTGTACTTATTCCATATCCATTATTAATTGAATAAAAAATAATTGGTACATTCCAAACTGATGCCAAGTTCATTGCTTCATGAAAACTTCCTTCATTTGTGGCTCCATCTCCAAAACAACACAGTACGATTTTTCCAGTATTTTTAACTTTTTGAGTATAAGCTGCTCCTACTGCCATTCCGTGTCCTCCACCAACAATTCCGTTAGCTCCTAAATTTCCACTTTCTAAATCGGCAATATGCATTGAACCACCTTTACCTTTACAAGTTCCTGTAGCTTTCCCCATAATCTCAGCCATCATTCCATTCAAGTCAATTCCTTTCGCAATAACTTGCCCATGTCCTCTATGATTAGACGTTATAAAATCATCAGGATTTAACGCCGCAATCGCTCCAACATTTGCCGCTTCTTCTCCAACTGACAAATGTGTCATTCCTGGAACCATCCCTCTTTTTACAAGTTGATTCACCTTCAAATCAAAGTTTCTAATATCTAACATTGATTCATACATACTTAATAATTTATCTTTAGATATATTTTCCATTTTTTCCTCCATTCTTGATATTTTAACTTTTAAGTTTTTCTATAATTCTAAATATATACATATTTAGTATAAAGCTATTAATATTTTGTTATTCAAAATTCTTTATTTAATTTTATCATAATTTTATAATCATTACAATATATATTTATAACTAATTCAAATATTAATACTAAAAAACAATATTTTATACTAAATCCCATTTAGAAAAAGATTATTTCTTTAAAAAATAACTTAAATAGGCTCAATTTAAAAAAATTTGACAATAGATAATAATTTTGATAACATCTATAGGTAGAATAAAAAATTGAGAAAGAAGGAGAGTATATGTCAAAAACTATAATTCCAAAAAATTATGATCCAAAATATGGAATCATGGAAACAGAAATTGCAATAAAAGCTGCAAAAGACTGTTTTGAGAGAGAACTTGCAAAAGCATTAGACTTAACAAGAATTTCAGCACCTATGTTTGTTAGAAAGTCTGTTGGGATTAATGATAATTTGAATGGCGTTGAACGTCCTGTGGCTTTTGAAATGAAGGAAATGCCAGATGTAACATTGGAAATTGTACATTCACTTGCAAAATGGAAAAGAATTGCATTGAAGCAATATGGTGTTGAAGAAGGAAAGGGTATTTATACAGATATGAATGCCATTAGAAGAGATGAAGATTTAGATAATATGCATTCAATTTACGTTGACCAATGGGACTGGGAAAAAGTTATTTCAAAAGAAGATAGAAATATTGACTTTTTAAAAGCAACTGTTAAAAAAATATATCAAGCCTTTTTAAATACAGAAAAAGAATTGACTGAAAAATTTGAAAAATTTGAAAAATTCTTGCCAAAAGAAGTTACTTTTATTACTTCTCAAGAATTAGAAGATTTATATCCTGAATTAACTCCAAATGAAAGAGAAGACAAATTTGCAAAAGAACACAAGGCAATCTTCATTATGCAAATCGGAAAAGTGTTAAATTCTGGAAAAAGACACGATGGACGTGCCCCAGATTACGATGACTGGGAACTAAACGGAGATCTAATTATGTGGAATCCAGTTTTAGACAGATCATTAGAATTATCTTCAATGGGAATCCGTGTTGATAAAGCCGCATTAGAACGTCAATTAAAAGAATTAAACCTGGAAGAAAGAAAAAATCTTGATTTCCACAAAATGCTTCTAAACGATGAATTACCATTAACAATTGGTGGAGGAATCGGGCAATCAAGAATCTGCATGTTTTTATTGCAAAAAGCCCACATTGGAGAAGTTCAAGCTTCAGTATGGACACCAGAAATCGTAAAAACATGTAAGGAAAATGGAATTAACCTTTTATGGTACTAATATAAAAAACAAAAAAATAACATAATAAAAAGTGAAAAACTAAAATTAATTAGTAATTCACTTTTTTTATTATTTCCTGCTATTCCTCATTAAAATTTATTATATTTATA
The DNA here is from genome assembly GCF_007990445.1 of Leptotrichia wadei. Lineage (NCBI taxonomy): Bacteria > Fusobacteriati > Fusobacteriota > Fusobacteriia > Fusobacteriales > Leptotrichiaceae > Leptotrichia > Leptotrichia wadei. The sequence goes on along the minus strand of NZ_AP019841.1, from coordinate 424,417 downwards.
ATTTTTATGGAAAAACCTGCAGGTTATAATTTCCTGCAGATCTTGGAGGCAAAAAATGGCAATTTGTCATCTATTTGTTAAAGATTATATACAAAATTATAACCATAACAATGAAAGTAACAACATCACCATTCATCATTACTATTCACCTCCCTCCATTTCAAGGTTGGGTAGCGAACCCAGAAATATTATAACATAAAAAAATACCCCCTTCAACTAAGAAGAAGATATTTTTTCCGCTATTTTTTACCTTAAAATGGAGTATATCCATTACCTTTATGGGTTAATTATAGCATAAATTTTCTACTTTTTCAATCATACTAATTTTATTTTTTTATAAATTTATGATATATCCAATCAACTATAATGGCAATCGCATTATCTCCAGAAACATTAGCCGCTGTTCCAAAGCTATCCTGTGTTATGTAAAGTGCGATTAAGAGTGAAGCCATTGGGCTGCTTGAGGCAATTCCAACCATTCCTAAAAATGGAAGTGCAGACATTATTGCTCCTCCAGGCGCTCCAGGCGCAGCTACCATTGCTACTCCAAGTACCATTATAAACGGAAAAATTGTTGAAATTCCGTAGGACATGCTGTACATCATAAGTACAGTAACAACACAGCTTGTAATTGTAATAATACTTCCAGCCAAATGAATTGTGGCACATAAAGGAACTACAAATTCACGGATTTCAGGCGATGTTCCATTTCTTTTGGCACATTCAATATTTATTGGGATTGTAGCGGCTGAAGATTGTGTCCCAAGAGCTGTAAAATATCCAGGAATCTGATTTTTCATACAGACAAATGGATTTTTTCCTGAAAGCCCGCCAGCAAATATGAATAAACCTGCAGTATATAAAATATGCAAAATTATTACACAAATAAATACCTTTAAAAATATTGAAAGCGTTGCAAAAATTTGTCCACTGTAAGTCATATTCATAAATGTTCCAAAAATATAGACAGGAAGCAACGGAATAATTGATGTGCTTAACAATTTTGTAATTATCTTTGAAAATTCTCGAAAAAGGTTATATGTAATTTGCCCTTCTCCATTATTTCTAAGCCAGCTAATCGAAAGTCCCATTATGAATGCAAAAATAATTGCTGAAGTTACATCAAACATTGGTGCAACTGGAATGTCAAAATAAGCTGTCAAAAGATTCTTTTCAGGATGTTCCACCGTTGTAAACGAAGCAAAGTTAAGAATTTTCGGGAAAATACTAATTGCCATAAGATACGAAAGCGTACCTGCAACAATTGTAGAAAGATAAGCCAGTAAAGTTGTAATTCCAAGCAATTTTCCCGCTCCATGACGTAAATCTGAAATTCCAGTTACAACAAATCCAATAATCATAAATGGAATAATAAACGACAAATATTTACTAAACAACGACGAAAACGTGACAAAAATCCTTATAATCGGACTTGGCAAAACTAATCCAAGTAAAATACCAAGCACAATCGAAATAATCAAACGTGGCACAAGCCCTATTTTTTTCATAAAATTTTTTCTCTCCTTATAAATTTCTACATAGCAAAACCATTCCCGCAACCCAGCCTCAATATTATTAATTAACATATGGTAGTAACAATTACAATAATTCGTACAGATGTAACAATACTGGGATTAATCATAACTTTTGTAACTTCCCCGCATTACTCATTCTTGTAGGATATTTTTCCCCTAATATCCAAAGGTTTATGTTCACCTTAAAAATATCTACACCAAAAATCTTTTTATTTTTATAAATTACAATATTAAATACACTATTTTTTATTCTTCAACTAAGTCAATAGTCCAGTTTGCCTGTTGCAACTTTGTATCAGTTTCCCGAATTTCCTTAGACAATTTATCCAGCTTTTTCTGCTGTTCAGGAACATTAACCGTACTGAAAACCTTTATTTCCGCTGTAGAATACAAATTCACCTTTTGACTTGCAATTTCAATAAATTCACGCAAAATTCCTGCTTTTTGTGAAAGCGTATCTTTTTTTGCAATTAACTCCACCAATGAAATTCCATCAATTTTTGAAAGTGTATTTGTTCTATTTATTTTTACTATTAAATCATTTAACTGCGAAATCAAATTTTCTAATTCAGTTAATAAAAGTTCAGGATTTTCAGCAGGTTCTTCATTTTCCTGAACTTTGGCATTATTATTAAGTCTTGTTTTCAGCTGTGCAATTCTCTTTTGAATATCAGCACGTAAAATAAGAGCTTCAGCAATTTTCATTTATTTATCCTCCAATTTTTTGTTTTTACATATTTAAAGTATAATAGAAAAAACAGAAAATGTAAAGAATATTTTTCTCTTCTAAAATTATTTTTTTATGAATCATATTGCTTTTTACAGTAAATATATGTAAAATATATTAATATTGCAATTTTATTTATCAGGTAACAAAAAACTTGATCCTTTGCCAAGAAATTGCTAAATTGCTTATTTGTAATGACTACTAATAAACTATGAAAGGATTTAATAAATGAAAAAAAATATACTATTAATTTTATTTGCTATTTTGGCTTTTGCACTTGCATTAATTATTACAAGCCCTTTTTTCAAAAACTTTAGAAACAGATTTATTAATGCCGAAAAAATATTAGGAATCAAAAAAAATATTTCTAAAAATAATGGAAATGATAAAACAAATGAAAAATCAGAATTTACAATAATTGGAGTTGGAGATATAATGCTTGGCTCAAATTATCCATCTGATTTACTTCCAAAAAATGATGAAAATATTTTGAAAAATACTCAAGATGTGCTTCAAAATGCAGATATTACCGTGGGAAATCTGGAAGGAACGTTATTTGATAATGGCGGTACTCCGAAAAGCTGTGATAATCCAAATGTATGTTATGCTTTTCGCATGCCATCAAAATATGGAAAATATTTAAAGCAAGCTGGATTTGATTATTTGAGTGTTGCTAATAATCATAGCAATGATTTTGGAGAAACTGGAATTAGGGAAACTATTAAAAATCTTGATAATTTAAATATAAAATATTCTGGAATTAAAGATATTGCTGAAAGTTCAATTTTAGAAAAAGATGGTAAAAAATTTGGATTTATTTCCTTTGCTCCAAATTCAGCCACTGTAAAATTGAATGACTACAATTATGCAAGAAAACTTATTTCTGAATTAAAGTCAAAAGTTGATATTGTAATTGTCATGTTTCACGGCGGTGCTGAAGGTGCTGGAGCAGAACATATTACTCGAAATCACGAAATTTTTCATGGGGAAGATCGGGGAAATGTATATGAATTTGCCCATTTTGCGATAGATAATGGAGCAGATATTGTTTTTGGACAAGGACCGCACGTTACAAGAGCAGCCGAGCTTTACAAAAATAAATTTATTTCCTACAGTGGCGGAAATTTTGCAACTTTTGGAAAGATAAATATTTCAGGCTCTATGGGCCTTGCTCCAATTTTTAAAATTAAAATAGACAGCAACGGGAATTTTATCTCTGGAGAGATTATTCCTGTAAGACAAACTTACGGAAGTTTAGGCCCTTTCATAGACTCAGAAAAATTAGTTATCAAAAAAATAATTTCCTTAAATAAATCTGATTTTCCAAACGGAAATGGACTTTCTATAACTGATGATGGAAAAATGACCAAAATTGGCAATTCAAATTAAAAAACTTTATTTTATTTATTTACTGGCAAGGGGTTTTTACCCCTTGTGAAAAATCTTTTATTTTTACTAAATACCATTTGAATAATGAATACGTTATAAATCTTTTTACTAGATTAAACCCAATATTTACTTTCAAATAATTTAAAAAATTTCAATCTATTATTTTTGCTTCAATCTAATAATCTCCCTCTCATTTTCATCCATTTTATTTCCTATTTTTTCATTTTCATTCTCTAATTTTTCTATTCTTTTTTTCTTTTCAATTTCTTCATCTTGAATATTTCTTCTTTCCACAATTACATTATTTGTAATTTTATCATCAGGATTTTCCACAATTTCCATCCCTTCCTCAATATTCATCCCAAAAATCTCAATCTTTTCTCCATTATCCACCCCAACAAAAACTTCCCTTTCCCTAACCAAATTATTTTTATCAATCAAATAAATATAACTTTTCTGATTTTTAAAAATAATCGCTTTTTTAGAAACAGTTAAAACATTCTCTTTCTTTCTATAAATAACACGAATATCCACCTGCTCATTTAAAAATAAATCCTTAAAGGAAATCGGCAAAAACTCAAGCACATTCATATTTACAACTTTATTAATCTTAAATAATTCCGCTTCAATAACTTTTCTTTCAGAAAATAAATCTAAATTCCCTTTATTATCTCTATTTTGAAAACCTTCTTTGCCTTTATCATTTTTAATTTCAACTAATTCCTCAAGCGTTTTCTCTTCCCCAGCTTTTTTATTTTTTCTCCTAAAAAGGCTTACTTCAGCCATATTTCCAATACCCAAATTTTTAATTTTTTCATCTGTCATACTTTCACTTACTATTTTCAGATCATTCTTTTTCGCCAAAACAACTATAGGCTCATTTTTATTTACAATTCCACCTTTTACAGCATTAATTTTTACAATATATCCATCAAACGGACTTCTCACAGTTCTCTGAACTAACACAGCATTTTTCATTTCATCTTTTACTTCCAGCTCCAATCCATCTATTTCCCCTTTTACTTCTTGAATTTTCTGATTCACATCCGCCCCTAATTCCTGCTGTTTTTCAAGGTTCCTCAACTGTGCATTTTTTACGACTAGCAATGCTCTTTTTTCACTAATATCACTTTTCTGATAGTCGCTAAATTTTACTATTATATCGCCCTTTTTCACAAAATCTCCAGCTTTAAAATAAACATTATCAACTGATAAATTTACATCTAATCCAATTTTAGTAACATTATTTGCAACAACAGTTCCTTTCATATCTACAAAAAGTTCAAGATTTTCACGTTTTATTTTACTAATAATATATTTTCTATTAATTTTAGGTGTACAAAATTTTATCATAAAAAGGATAATAAAAATAAAAATCGTCGGCATTAACCAAATTAGTTCATCTTTTTTTTTCAATATTTTTCCCCTTTTTTAGTGATTTCCATCAAAATAGGAATTTTCACTTAAATTATCTTCATAAGGAAAATATTGCTTACGTCCAAGATAAAGCTGATCTGACTTTCTTTGGATTGGCACGACAAAAAATCCCCAGTTATTTAAATCAGTGTAAACGAAAAATCTAACTGTATCATTTTGAATTGTATCAGTATCATTTTGAGAAATAATATTTACAAATTCTGGCAAGATTTCCTGTGCATCCATTTCCTCATAGTCATCTTCATTTTTATAAATCATCTCTTTTTTGAGTTCCCCTTCAGCATTATAGACATAAATTTTGAGTTCTTCAGCTGAACTTTTTTTGTCAATTTGCCCAACCAAGATATCAGCCTTTCGTGAAGTCTGTATCATTTCAACTTTTTTCCCATCGTATTTTTCCACCCACACAGAATACGGCACAAGCGGCACTTCATTCACAATTTCCACATCTATATGCCCAAACCGCTTATAATCCAAATATTTTATAGCACCATCCAGACAGTTCAACTTCAGCTCATAATCATCACGATGGCTAAGTTCCTTGTATTCTATCATTTTTCCAGGCACAAATTCCTTCAGAACTTCCTGAAATGTACTAATTTTAGTCGATTGTCCGCTCAACTTTATCAACGAATACTCAAAAAGCAGCCCTTCCTTGTAATAAGTGTTCAAAAATTTTCTAAGCATTCCGTAAATATCGGCTTTTACAATTTTTTCTATTTCCTTTATTGTAAAAATATGTCTTGGATAATCTGTTACTGTGTTAAATATTTCATTTTCATAAGTGTGAATTTTCCAGCTTTTTAACTGCGTTATATGAATGTCATTCCTTTTTTCATAATTTCTAGGCGCATCAAAACGTGTCCGCAGTCTTCCATCAGATGTAAAAAATTCTTTTTTTAAATTTTCAGCAGCTTCCCAAAGCATATAAAAATTATTTCGTATTTTTTGATATTCTTCGCTCATTTTATTTTCAAATTGTGAATATTTTGTCGGTATTATTTTCTCATATTTTTCATATTCCAAATTCATATTTTCAAAAATTTTATCAACACCGCTGTCATCAATCACTTTATAAATCATATCATTATCATATTTTATCAAATCATTAACAGAAACAGTCCTATTCTCAGAATACTTTGCTCCCAGCACAATCTTCAAAAACTGCATAATCCTATAAGTCAAGTCATTTCCCCCAAAATTTTCATCTCCATTTTCAAAACTTGTCCTTATATCCAGATAATATGAAATCCTGTCCTTATTAATCACATATTTACAAGCTGCCAAATCAGTAGTTCCACCACCACAATCAATAATTAAAGCACTATATTCTTCATTTTCCTTATATCTCCCCTTCCTTATCTGTATCTCAATCGTATTATAAAGCACAGCAATAGCTTCATCCATAGCATTTTCACGAATAATTTCATATTCATAATTTTTTTCATAAGAACTTTTATTAAAATTATTTTCAACCATAAAAATTTCCTGAAACATTGTCAAAAACTGCTCTTTCAATTTTACAGGGCTGGAAGCATGAATTTTTTTAAATTTACATTTAAACATATATTCTGCACGATTTACAACATATTTCAAATAAGCCTTTATTATTTCCTTTCTTTTTACATACAAAATATTCCCAAACTCATCATTAATTTTTTCCATCTTATTATGCTCATGCACCCACCTTTTCAAACTATAAAAAATCGATCCATTAACAATATAATCATTTTTTTCCAATTTTCTTACCACATCATATCCAAACGAATACTTAATATTATTACTATCGCTACAATCTTCAACATAAACCAATGTTGGAAAAATCTCACGGTAATGCCTTTCCCCATCATCAAATTTCGCATAGTTTATCGCATCAATGACAATATTCCCATTCAAAATATCATTAGTCGGCAAATCCTTCACATAATTTCTATCCAGATATGCTCCCAGAGCTGTATTTACAGTCCCAAAATCAATACAAAGCGGAGTATTCGTAGTTTCCAGATTTTTTACAACAAAATTTTCAATTTCAACTTTATAATAATCCATCTGATACGGATAAAGCGGATATGGCTCATCTTCCTTCCAATTATAAAATTCATGAATAAATTTTAAGTCATTTTCTTTAAAAAATAAAAACGAAAACTTATTATTTCTCAATATCTCAACTCTAAAAAATTCTTTTTTACTAATCAAAAAATATTTATTCCTGCTCTTCAAATCCTTTTCCAGCTGAAAAATTCCACAAAGATAATTATTTGCATTTATAAGAAAGACATTTGCACTGCTCACATTTTCAGGAATCTCAATCTTATAATTGTCCTCCCTCATCAAATCAAGCTCCTTATACAAAATAATTTTGTGCGGTACTCGTATTTTATTCTCATGATGAATCCTCTCCCCAAGTTTACTGTCAAAAAGCAGCTGAACATTTACAAGCCCATTTTTTTTATACTTGTCAATACAATAATTAGCCTTCACTCCCCGATATTTCATCAAAAGTGTAATAAGCTCCTCTCTCGTAGGCGTTTCTAAATGCACATCCACCAGCTTTTCCTCAATCGCAATCTGATACATCTCATAATAGGATTTTCTCCGCAATTCTTCCTCATAAAACAATTTCATCTCTATATTTTCCCCTTTATTTATTGAATTTGTAAAAATCTAAACTTTTTATATAATTCTAACAAAAAATCTCTATGCCGATAAATTCATACATTTACATAAAATTATATACTTTTTTATACGAACTATATTCTAATACTAAATCTAATTTAAAAAATAGAAGATATATTTTATTTATTGTAAAGGTGATAAGTCCCTTCGCTAAATAGAATTTAATAATTCTAACTTTTCAATCATTTCCCTGACACTTCCAAATCTTTTTTTCCTTTCAAATTCCAATCCTTTTTTTATTATTTTTTCCACTTCCTTAAACTTCCCAATTTTCTCAAACCCTAAAATCACTTCTCTTGCAAATTCCAATTCTGGCTTATAAAACCTCTTAACTGCCCCACTAATTTTCTTCCCACAAAGCATAAAATACAAAAGTGCCGAAAGCGAATAAACATCAGCTCTTTCATCAATCTGAACCTTTTCTGAATAAACTTCAATCGGCGAATACCCTTCTGAAACCTCAATAAAATCAACCTTTTCCCCTTTTCTCAAACTTGATCCAAAGTCAATAATTCTAATATTCCCCCTAATATCAACCAAAATATTTGATGGCTTTAAATCACAATGAATAATCCCCTTTTTATGGATTTTACAAACAGCCCTTGCAACTTTAAGAAATATTTTCAAAATATAATTTATATTTATTTTTTCATCTTGAACCTTATTTTCCAAAATATACTCTTTCAAAGTAATCCCAAAATATTCCATAACAATATAATTTGTTCCATTTTCACTAAAAAAATCCAGAATTTTAATAACACCATTTTTAATAAGATTATTTTGAAATTTTCCCCTATTTCCCTTAGACTTCTTTCTAAATTTCTCCAAAATACATTTTTCCTTCCAAAAACATCTCTTTAATCTCTCAAAATCTTTCCTATATTTTTCCGTAAAAACTTCCTTCCCATCTCTCATAACAATTTTTTCAGGATAACACTCCTTAATAACAACTTTTTCCCCTAAATTATTTTCAGCCAAATAAATATTAGAAAAATCACTCTTAGCCATATAACTCACAATCTTATATTTCCCATTCAACATCGTTCTCTTTAATAAAAAATCCATCTCACTTTTCCCTTTTATACTTTCTTCAAATTATTTCCATTCCTATCACGCCCCAAAATTTTCCAGTTCCTCTCAATTTCCTTATCAAGTTGTGAAAGTTTGTTATTTTTTAAATTTTGATCTTTTTTAAAACTTTTATTATTTACGTTAAAATTTTTTTTATTTTGATTTTTTTCATTTCCAGCAACTTTTTCCCATCTTTTCTGACTTTTTTCCTTCTTACCCATTTTCACTTTGCTTACTTTATTTTTTTTAATTTTTCTTTTTCCATCATTTTCTTCAATATTTTGAACTACTTCTAAATTTCCCGCATTTTTATTTTTCCCCTCCACACTTTTAATTCCATCTCCTGCTTTTTTCTCTCCTTCATCTCCATCTTTTTCCTCAGCACTCTCAACATTTTCCAGCCCAATTTTATCTTTTCTCATTATTTTATTTTTTTCAATTTCCATTTTTTCAATCAAATTATTTTCCATCAATTTCGCCTTTTCCCCAATTTTTCCAGCTACCACACTTTCCAAATTTTTTTCCTTCCTAATTTTCAGATTCCCCCTTTGAATATTTTTCCCCACGGAAATAAACAAAAATAAAAATATTATCATTAAAAACGTATGCTTTACAGCTATTTCCCTTTTCTTATTTTCTCTGTCAACTTCCCTTTCCAATTCTTCATCACTATCTTCCATTTCAACATTTTCCACAAAAATCGACAAAAATGGTATGACTTTTTTTAATTTCACTTCAGCAGCCTTTATTTTCCTGCTTAAATTTTTCTCAATATTCTCCTTACTTTTCAAATCAACAAAAACTTCCTCAATCTCATTCTCATCAACATTTTTCCAAAATTCAGGACTTCCAGCCAGCAAATAATCATTTTTTCGTAACTTTACTCTCTTAATTTCCTCTCCACATATTTTATCCACAATCCTATTTTCCCGATACAAAGCAAGCTCCGTTTTCCCCATATTTCCCGCAATCATGTCATCTTTGTCAATAATAACAACAATTTGCGAATAAAAATTTTTAGAATCAAAATCTTTTTCATTATTTTTTTCAACTTTAAAAAACTTACTTTTCTCAAAAATTACTTTATCTTTAGAAGATTGAATAATTTTTTTCATATTTTCCGTTGAAAAACCACCATTTTCCAAATATTTTTCAATAACTTTATGAACTCCAGCCTTTGCCAAATTCTTCCTTTTTACATTCTTTTTATTTTTTTTACTCTCAATACCGCTACTTCCTATTTTTCCCTCAATTTCCACATTTTCTCGTCTCTGAATTTTTTCCTCAAAATTAGCAATGCACCAGATTCCCCTGTTCCCATTCGGAATATATGCCGAATACGTATTTTTTTCAGCAATTTGTGCATATTCCTTAAAAAAGAAAGTTTTTAATTTTATGCTTTTTACCATTTTCCCCTCCTATCCTGTATCATTTTCCATTTAAATAGTGAACTGTCATAATTTTTTAATTAATGCTATTGTTATTCGATTTTTAATCTTAGCTTTCGCCTAAAAAATCTTCCAGAACTGCCACCATTTCTTATTTGCTTTTTTCACAGCCCTTTTCAGTTCTTTCCCTATTTTTTCCAGTTCATCTTGCTTTATTCCAACTTTTTCCAGTTTTTCCTTTGCCTGCGTAAGCTTTTCCATAGCATCCTTCCATTTTTTATTTTTAAGATCCTCTTCTCCCTTTTTCTTCAGCAAATATCCTTCACTTTTTTCAATTTTTTTATTTAAACCTTCAATCTTAGCCACTTGATTTCCAAAATTACCATCAGTATTTACTTCTTCCAAAATTTTCTTCGTTTCCTCGTATTTTGAAATACTTTCCTCAAATTTTTCATCTAATTCCAGCTGATCCGCCTGCATTTCCAGATTTAAGGCATTTTCCATTTTTCTTGATATTTCTTCCCGCTTTTGCCTTTCTATCTCCATTTGTTCCTGCTGTGCCTTTATTTCTGCTTCTCTTGCCTGTAATTGCTGCTGCAGCTGAATCTCCTGCTGTCTTAGCCTTTCTGAATATTCTGTTTCTTGAGATTTTAATTTTTCCGAATATTCCAGTTCCTTTTCCTTCAGTTTTTCAGCATTCTGGCTTTCAAATTTAATAAATTCCTGTGCCTGGCTTATATATTTTCCAACAGCATTTACATTATTTGCATCTTTCATTTTTTGATAAATATTTTTAGCCTGTGTCAAAATTCCTATTGCCTGTGCTGGATTATTAGCCGTAATTTGCGAAAGCCCCTCTTGAACAAGATTATTAGCAGTTTGTAAATCAGCATTCTGCTGAGAATTAAGCTCCTGTATCTTATTGTCAATCTCTCCCACTTTCACAGTATCTCCAAGTATCTGGTACATCTGCCGTGCCTGATAATATGCCTCCCTAGAAGAATTAATGTTGCTCTGTGCCAATGAATCCCCTTTATTTTCTGCAAGCATTGCCCCATTATATGCCGTTTTTTCCTTGTCCGCTATTTCCTCTATCTTTTTCTCAATTTGTGAAACATAATCCGCCTTTCCATTTGCCAAATACATATCTGCCGCATTTTTGTAACTGACTTTCGCCAAATTGTAACTTCCTTCATTAACCGCATTATCCCCAGCCATTTCCAAAGCCTTCGCCTCCTTCAGGTTCACACCCGAATTAATCCGTGAATCCAATGTTGCTAAAATTTCTTCTGTATTCAACTCATCACGTTTATAAGTATTGTCATTCAGATTATATTTAGCCTGCTGATACTTCTCATTTGCCTCATCATAATTTCCATTGTTAAACAGATCATTTCCTTCATTAATATCTGAAAATGCCTCCTTAATCTTTTCAGTTTCTCCAATTTTTTTATTTATTTCATCAATCTTTTTATTCGCATCGTTCCTTTTTTTCTCTGCATTTGTAAAAAATCCAATCACACCTCTGCTTTTTGGCTTTAATTTCTCATATTCCCCAATTTCCAATTTTAAATTATCAATCGAATTATTAAAATTCTTTTTCAAAATTTCCTCATCCGCCAGCTTTTCATACTGTGTCGCCGCCTGTAAAATCCCATTTCGCCTTTTCACATTCCAAATTACAATAAATAAAATAATCACAACAACAATCATTATTATCAAAATTATTTTTTTTATCAATTTGCTTCTATCCTTTTCCATCGGCTCTGGACTTGCCACCGCCTGCACTTCCACCTGTGCAATCGTATAATTTTCAATATTGTCCCTAAGCGAAGCGAGTATTCTCTTTTCCAATGAATTCAGCCATTGCTTTTTATCCTCAAATCTAGACAAATCATTTTCCATATCATGTTCATCAATATTTTCCCAAAATCCCACGGTTGTCAAGCAAAAAATATCTTTTTCCATAAGCTCTACAGGGCTTTTTATAATATTCGGCTTAATTTTTCCAAAATCCCCAATTGCCTGCAGTAAATCATTTCTCTGCCTATGAAATTTCATATCCGATACATTTAACGCTTCTTCATCCACCAAAAGCTGCGCTATCGTATCATCTTTACTTTGAGAAACAATATATCCGCCTCTAATATGATAAAATCTAGTATTTCCAACATTTCCATATAAAATTGAATTATAATTGCTTATAACGATTAAAAGAGAAGTGTGCATAAGAGAATATTTTTTAGCTTCTTCCTGTTTTTCCTTAACCTTCAAATTGGCATAATCCATCATTTCCTTAATAACGTCATAATTAAATCGTGGACGTAGCATAAAATATTCAATTACAGATTCTACAGCAATCCTTGCCGCAACTTTTGCCCCATCTTCCTCATCAAATCCATCAGCTGCAGCCCAAATCGCATAATTATCCAGCAAAATATATCCAAAATAATCACTATTTTCAGCCTTCGTTCCAGCCTCGCTCAAAAATTCCGTAATAAATTTTGCCTCATCCTTCCTCATTTTTCCACTTCTCCCCTTAATTTCATTAACTTATAAATTTTCTTCATAATCTTCAATTTTTACTTCCAAATCCCCATTTTTACTATTTCTATTCACAAAATTCATATTTCCAGCTGTTTTTTCATCAGCCAAATTTTCATATCTTTTTCTCAAATTTTCATCCCTGGCTTTTTCCTTCTCCCAATCAAAATAATCTCCACACAAATTTACAAATACAAATTTGCTCTCCCCCATTTCCACAACCGAATAAGCCCTCAATTCCACCGTATTATAAACAGCTTCTCCATTTAAATAAATCAATCCATTGGAATCTCCAGGAGTTAGCATAAATTTCCGCTGCTTCGGATTATAACTTATCGAACAATGATTTTTCCTTGAAATCATAGTATCCCCTGAAATCTGGATGTCCATATTTTCCCCACGTCCAATAAAGTTCCGTTCACTCACAATTCTATAATCCTTCCCCTTATCATGCCCTTCAATACACGTAAGCCATCCCACAACAGGATCCACCGTGCTGTCCTTTGACCAGTAGGCAGTAGTTCTATCCTCATCTTCCATTTGTTCAACTAAATTAATTTTATCATCTTGAACTTCTGTTTCCAATCCTTCCGATTTACAGTAGGGACACGAACTATATCTGGAAACATCGTATATATGCCCATTTTTACATCTATCTAATTTCATTTTAAAATAATCCTCCATTTTTTATCTTATCTATTTATGAAAACCTGCAATGCTAAACTTCATGAAAAAACATAAATTTTATTCTTACTCTCTAATAAAAATTTTAATCCCTGGCTTTTTGAAATTTCCACTTTTATTATTGCCTTTTTTTATTTTAATAATATTTTTGTAGTTGCCAAGTAAATTATATCGCCTGACTCCACTTTTACAGGTATATTTTTTTTTAATTTTATTTTCCGCTTATCCAGATTTCTTTCAATTCCGCTCCCATTTTGCGAACCCAAATCCTCATAATACCAAATCCCATTGACTCGATTTAAAATTCCATGAGCCCTGCTAACTAAATTAGAATAAATTCCATCACTTACATCAATATCAACCCTATTTCTAGGTGTCTGTTTTCCAATCAAAAGAGAAGTCGCTCTTCCAACTTTCCAAATTTTCATATCATAATCTTCAGAATCCTTCAAAAATATATGCTCAATCTGACTTTTCTCCAAATCCTCTATTTCCTTCACTTTTTCCAAAAAAACATTATGTTCCCTTTCCCTGTCATTTTTTATATTCCTAATTTCCTCTTGAACTTCCACCTTTTCAAAAAATCTTTCCACAATAAGCAAATAAAGTGTAACTCCAATATAAATAAAAATCGAAAAATAAAGACTTTTTGCAGAATATCCTGAAAAATGTACAAAAATAAACGTAAATATCAAAACCATCATTATTAAAATATTTTTCACATTAAAAAATTTATAACTTTTCTGATTTCTAGCATTTAACTTTCGTTTTTCATATTTTTTAATCCCTCTGTCAACTCCCAAACTGCTTCTTTCACTTCTACTTTTTCCACTTTCCCTCATTCGTGCAATACTTCTAAGCCTTTCCAGCCGATAAATACTGCCTCGTCCAAACGGCCGTCTAAAAATACTTCTAAAATTTGACAAAAATCTTCTAATTCCCCATAACATTTCCTTTTTTCCTTCCCTCAATTTATCTTTTTTATAGTAAAACTGCCTTAAAACTGAACTCAAAAACTATGACTATTTTACTTAAAACATAAATTTATATAATTTTTAATAATATTAAACTCAAAATTTCTTATAAAAATTTATAAAGTTACCCCAAATTATCATTATTTTTTTTCTTTACATCAAAAAACTGATCAAATCTACTTTTAATATTCTCTTTTTCAGACCTTGCCCTTTTCTCTCCCTTTTTATCCATCCTAAAACTATTTTCAAACATCCCTCTCATTTCCTTAGCACTTTTAAAAAAATCCCTTCCAAAAGTAAAGTCATTTTGAGAAAATTCATCCTTGACATTTTCCTTTCTATTCTTATTTCTTCTTTGACTCTGAACATTTTTTCTTTTATAGTCATACTCTTCCCTTTTCTTTTCATCCCCAAGAACCTCATAAGCCTCAGTTACCTCCCGAAATTTTTTAGTAGCATTTTCATCCCCCGAATTCCTGTCTGGATGATATTTCATCGCCAATTTCCTATATTTTTTCTTTATTTCTGAAATATCAGCATTTTCAGATACACCTAGCACTTCATAATAATTCATTTTTCTTCCTTTTTTATTAATTAATATTTAATATTAATTAAATAATACTATATTTTTATATTTTTGTCAATATATTTTTAATTTAATTTTAAAATAAATAATTTGAAATTTCACAAAAAAGTCATAAATTTTACATATTTTTGTCAAAATTAAATGATATTATATATTTGTTCAAGAAGAGATATGAACAAAACAAAAAAATAAAGATAAATCTGAATGGAGATGATTAATATGAATATGAAAAATACTTTTAAAAAAATGGTTGCAATTTTGGGAATTACAGGAATATCAATTGTATCTTTCGCCATGCCGCCCAAGCCCAAAAATCCAAAGCAAAAAGCGATGATCGTTCAACCAAAAAGAAAAATAACTAATAAAAAACCAGAAAAGAAACGAACTGCAAATTTTCAAGAAAAAAGAAATAATAAAAAGACTATGGTAAAAAGACATGGTAAATAATTAATAATAAATCTATTCCTTGATTTTAAATGATAAGATTAGAAAGATTTTTTTAGCAAAAAAATATGTACCTAAAAACTTAATTTTAAAGTAAAAAGTTTAAAGGTACATTTTTTATATATCATATTTATTTGTAAAACCAAAAGGACTAACATTTTTGCAAAACTATTTTTTATTTTGAATCTTTTGCAAAACTATTTTTATAGCCTCGCTAATATCCTTTAATTGAGCCAATTCACTATCTTTTATCCATTTGGAAATATCAGTATTTGTATATCCTAAAGATTCCAAGGCTAATTTTAGATCTTCCTTCATTAGTGAAATTTTAGGATCAAAGGATTCTGAAGTTATCAGTTTTCCGTTCGATAGATTGCTAGTTTCTTCAAGCATTTCCGATATATCTATTTTTTTCACTTTATCCTTCAGATCCAGTATTATTTTTTGAGCCTTTTTTATTCCAAGCCCTGGAACTCTTGTAAAAATTTTAGACTCATCTTCCGTAACAATTTCAATAATTTCCCTCATATTAAAAGTTGATAATATCGCAATTGCAAGTTTTGGCCCTACTCCGCTTATGCTTATCAAAGCCTTAAAAAGTTCCCTTTCATTTTGTGTTTTAAACCCATAAAGCGAAATATCATCTTCCTTCACATTCGTAAAAATATATAATTTTTCATCATTCCCAATATTTCCTATTTTTTCAAATGTTTTCAACGATATATGAATTTTATATGCCAATCCATTTATTTCTAATGCAACATAATCTATTTTTTTTATTGCTAATTTTCCTGAAATATATTCAAACATTTACACCTTTTCTCCATTTTTTATATTCTCTATTTAATAAAAATAAGACTCGTTTATTTATTCTGACTTCTCGACAAATAACATCTATAATTTTACCAATTCAACTTTTGGAATATCTTCCTCCAAAAACATAATTCCAATTTCCTTAAATTTTTCCTGCCCATCTGTCACATAATATTTTACTTCTTCATCTTTTTTCGCATCATTTTTTAAAAATTCATTTTGCTCCAAAATTTCCTTCAAATCCAAAGCTGTTTCTTTTGCTGGATCTACAATTTTTATATCTGGATAAATTTTACTTATGGCATCTTTTAACAAAGGATAATGAGTACATCCCAATATCAAAGTATCTACTTTCCCCTTAAAATCATCAAGATACGTTTTTATTATTTGATTTACCAGCTTACCGCTTAAAATCCCCTCTTCCACCGCCGGAACAAAAAGCGGGCAAGCCTTTTGAAGCACCTCCACTTTTTTATTAAAAAGTTTTATTTCCTCTTCATATTTTCCAGACTGTATAGTCGCCTTCGTTCCAATTACACCGATTTTACCATTTTTTGTCGCTTCTATCGCCGTTCTCGCCCCAGCTTCAATTACTCCAATAATCGGAATTTTAAAAGTTTCCTTCAATTCCTTTAATGCAAGTGCAGTGGCTGTATTACAAGCTACTACAATAGCGCTCACATTTTTTTCCAGCAAAAATTCAACGATTTCCTTTGAATATCTTATAATCAGTTCTTTTGTCTTTTCACCATACGGAACTCTTGCCGTATCTCCAAGATAATATATTTTTTCATCTGGCAAAACTTTTCTAATTTCCTTTAATACAGTAAGCCCTCCAATTCCTGAATCAAATACTCCAATAGACATTTTTTTTCCTTTCCGTTATCCATTTATTTTAATAAAATAAAATTGAGCCGTTATAAAAACAGCTCTTTTTATTATTTCATAATTAACTCTCCACTATAAGTCAATGTTCCATCAGTTGCAATATAAGTTCCTACAATTTTACCCCTGCTATTTTTATTCACTCCTGAATTTAAGTTTACTGTATAAGTCAAATTTGGTCGTTGAGTTGCAGTTATTTCCACATCTTTTGTAGGATATAAATTATATTTATTTTCACCTATTTTTGCTACTGCTACTATATCATTTCTACTTATAATTTTCATTTTCCTTGCTGGATTATTATTTTTACCAAAAATTGAATTAAAGAACTGCTCTATTTTATTGCCCTTCTGATCAGTGTTATTTTCAGCATTACTGTTATTATTGGACTCATTATCATTATTGAAACTATCACTATTGCTATTTTGGCTATTGTTATGATTACGTCTATTTTTACTGCTGCTATTGCTGTTATTATTACTTCCATTATTATTGCCTGTATAAGCATAGCTGTTTCCGCTATTTTTCTTTGCATATCCATCTATATAATAATCATTTATTTCTCTTGCCCCAATTGCATTTCTATCCTTCGCATGATTTGAACCTAAAATGACAGCTATCATTCTATCATCGCCCCTATTTGCCGTCAATACAATATTTGAACCTGCAGCATCGTGATAACCTGTCTTTAATCCGTCTACTCCTTGCACATTTCCCAAAAGAGTATTTGTAGAAGTCACTTTTGTATTTCCATTGTCAATGTAATCTACTTTATTTTTTGAAAAATTTAAATAATCGCTATAATCTTTTAACGTTATTTGAGCTAATTTATACAAATCACGTGCATTTCCCTGATCCATGCAAGAACCTGTATAACTAGGCGGCAATCCGTTTGGAGAACAATATCTAAGCGAATCTAAGCCATAACTTCTTGCCTTTTCATTCATTGAACGTACAAAACTCGGCACATCTCCTCCCACATATTCAGCAAGTGCATAAGCAGCATTATTTGATGACTTTATAATTGTAGCCTTTAACAAATCCCTTACTGTATACTGTTTTCCAGCAGTCAATTTTACCCCATAAGGAACTGAAGCCGCTTTTGATGAAACTGTTACCTTATCATCGTATGAAATTTGCCCTGATTTTATTTTATCTAATGTCAATATTGATGTCATAATTTTTGTAACTGATGCCAAAGGTCGAACTGCCAAACTGTTGTCTTCCTTTATAATATTTCCATTTACATCTCCAATTAACAATGCCTTGTAATCATGATAATTCTCGCCATCAGCAAATGAAAACGCCGACATAGCCAAAAATGCCATAGACAACACCATTTTTTTACTTTTAATGCCAATTTTTACTTTTTTTCTCATTTCCTTTTCTTTCCTCTTTTCATATCTGATAATTTTTCTAAAGAACATTATATCATAATTTTTTTATAACATCAAACTTATTTTTCAATTTATTTTGCCATTAAAACATACTCAGCAAAACTAATAACAGCTAAGTAAAATTAGGATTGTACTAAACTCATTTAAAAATAGAAGTTCTATTTTGTATGTTCTTTATTCTTTTCAAGGAAATTTATAGATAAGTTCACTACTTAAATAGGAAACAGTATAAAAAAAGAAAAAAATCGGGAAAAAAATCCCGACTTAAAAATACATTATTTTTATTTATTTTAAAATTCCTGATAAATAAACAAGGAAAAATATTGTGAATCCTGCTAAATATACAATTCCCGCAACTGACAAAAACCATAGCCAGACAGGTAATTTACTGTTATCTTTAACAAGTGAGAAATTAAGGTAAGAATAAACGGGAGCTGAAACAAATGAAAATATCATCGCAAAATTCATCATTGCAGCCACATTTCCAGCAAAGAAAAATACTATAATCATTGCTAAAATTACAGTTACGATCATCCAAGTATTGAAATGTGCAGTTGTTATTTCCTTTTGCTTACGAATCAAACGTAAAGTTTCAGCATTTGCACGTGAATAACCATCCACAACTGTAATTGTCGTACCAAAAATACACATAAATGCGATAAATGCAATAAGAAGTCCAGACCAGTTTCCAATTACACTTGAGTACATTTTTATAAATTGAGTAATATAAGCTGCACTTGCTCCTTTAATCGCAGTTCCTGTACCATACTGAATCAATGCTCCAAGCGCTAAAAACACAAAGGCTAATATTGTTGTAACAAAATAACCTACATTAAAGTCAAGCATTGCAATTTTACGTGGCACTTTCATTTCATGCTGCTTTTCAACAGTCCACATCGAATTAATTGCCGAAATCTCAATTGGTGCAGGCATCCACCCCATCAATGATATGATAAATGGCAATGCCTTTAATTTCCACGGAGATGGTGCTACAAAATTCGGTGCCATAGGGTGATGCTTAAATAATGCTATAATAACAGCAACAACTGTCGCTATTGTCAATGAAACAACAATAAATTTCGATGAACTGTCTAAAAGCTTATAACCTCCAAATATCATCATTGCAAGCGATCCCACAAGAACAATTGTAGTAAGCATATTAATCATTGAAGCCATCGCTGCAGGTGTAAGACTAGGTAAAATTGTCAATTTCAAGATATTTGCCAAAATTGCCGCTGTCAAAATACCTACTGCTGCAATATTAATAATTGCTGAAAATATATTCATAATGAAAAATACCCATAAATAAATCTTTCCTTTTTCCTCATAACCTTCAATTAACGATTTCTTTCTTTCTAAAGTATATTGAGTTCCAAAACGGAAAAACGGATATTTAAAAACATTTACTAAAATTACAATAATTGCCAGTTGCCATCCGTATAATGCACCCGCTTGCGTAGATGCCACAATATGAGATCCCCCAATAGCCGCCGAAGCCATAAGAATACCAGGCCCAAAGGCTTTAAACTTGCTATACCATCCTGCTTTCGTCTTTGCTATATTTGTCATAAAATATACCTTCCTTTTCTATTATTTGTTTCAAAAACTACAGTAAATTCCTCCAAAATTATAATCCTCAAACTTTAAATTTACATAATTCTTATTAATTCAGTTAATCTCACTTACAGAAATCGTAGACTTTCCTGTTAAATTATGTAAAAATTTTCTAAATTTTCCCAAGTTTAAGTATATTTTGATTACCAAATTTTTGAAATTATATAGGTATTATAGCACTTTGTCTTAAATATTCAAAATTTTTTTGGCTAATTTTAGTATATTTTTAGATTTATTTCTATTTTTTTTAAAGTAATTTTATCCTAATTTAAATACTTCATCTTCAAAATGACGTATCATTCCTCCTTTAAAAAATTTTCCCATTTCCTGCTCCATCATATCTACAAACAGATATTCACTTTCAAAATGCCCAATATCAACTAAAATATGCCCTTCCTCCAAAGCATCCAGAGCCTCGTGGTATCTCAAATCCCCAGTTAAAAATACATCTATCTTATTTGCCACTTCGTACATAAACGAACTTCCGCCACCTGTAACAAGCCCAATCTTTCTCACATAAGAATTTTTATTCCCAACATATCTCACATAGCTTATCCCAAGCGAATCCTTTATTCTTTCTATTAAATCCCCAAGTTTCATTTTTTCATTTAATATTTTAATTCTGGCAAGTCCGCTACGAACATGTTCCATTTTATTTTTTATTGGATTATAATCTTCAAATTCATGCTCATTAAAAATTACTTTTTCACCATCCAAATTCAATTTATCCATTATAAAATCATTTAGTCCATTTATTGCAAAATCTGAATTTGTATGAATTGAATAAACTGCTATTTTATTTTCTATCAGTTTTAAAATTTTTCTCCCATGCACAGTTTCATTTGTAATTTTCTTCAATCCTGAAAAAATAACTGGATGATGTGAAATTATTAAATCCACATTATTATCCACAGCCTTCTGCACAGCCTTCTCTGTCACATCCAAGCAAAATAATACTTTATTTATTTCTCTAGTGTTATCCCCCACAAGAAGCCCGACATTATCCCATTCTTCCGCTATTTTTGGACTGAAAATTGTCTGCAGTTCTCCCATTATTTGCCATAATTTCATAATTTTTATTTCCTTTCACAGTTTTTTCTATTTTATAATTTTCCTATCTTCTCAACCTTTTTGCATCAAGTATTTTCATTTTATACTCGAATCCATTCAAAATTAAACTATTAAAAATCATATAAACTTAAAACAATCATAGTTTTTGAGTTCGTTTTCAAATAAGTTTCGCTATATTTTCACAAGCAAACAAATCTCCTTGTTTCAGAATCCCAATTCCTAAAAATTCTATTAATTTACCGTATAATTTGCCTCTTCGCTATTTTCCACAAAATCATTTCTCATCATATCAATTGAAAGCTTATTAAGCGCCTTCTCCTTTAAAATTTTCACATTATGTTTTGCAATATTCAATGATCTCGCAATTTCCTTTTCTGTATAAACTTTATCATCAAGCCCGTAAGTCATGACTAAAATTTGCTCATCCAAATAATTTAATTTTTTCGGAATATTTTCTAAAATATACATTTGTGTAATTTTATCAGCTTTTTCAAATACTTGCGTATTTTCCATCAATTCTTCAGGCTCAACTTCATCAAACAGCATTTCCAGCTGCTCGATATATTCTGTTGAGACATTCATCTGCCTGCTTATTTCCTCCATTGAAAGTCCCATGCTTTTATCCACTTTTACTTTCAAATACAAAATATATGATAATTCTGAAGATTTAATATCTTTTAATAAATTCTTCTGAAATTCCAAAATATATTTTACAGCAAAATTTTTTATAAAAAATTCAGGCTCCTTTGTAATTTCCATAATTTGATTATAGTAATTCAGCCCCGACATAATTCCTAGCGTAGCCTCCTGAACCGTATCTAAAAATGAAAATCCATATTTTGAATAAAGCAGACTTTCCTTTACAGCGATTTTCAAATACTTGTCAATTAATTCTTCATTTTCCCTTTCACTCTCGCTCTTTTTCTCAGATTCCTCATATTTTTCCTTTATATTTTCCAAATATGACTTTATAATGTCTTTTTCCGCAATAAAAACATTTTCATCCTCCAGTACAATAAAATCACTTCCATCAGTCGAATTTCTAACTTCAGGAATATTTTCCAGATGAATAAATTTTAGAAACTCAAAAAACTCATCATCACTCATTGTGTAATTTTCAATGATTTTCTCGAAACTAAAACTTCCCTTCTTTTTAATATCTTCAAAAATTTTTTTTAACATTCATTTCTCCCCTTATTTGTTATTTTATTTATGACATACAGCTCCAGAAATTACATTTATTTAACCCATTTAAATATTTTTATATTATTTATCCTAAATATATCTAAAAGGAGCTAAATAATAACTTTAGCTCCTATAATCTTCCAATTTTTTTCTTCTGCTCGGATGTCTTAATTTTCTTAATGCCTTTACCTCAATCTGTCTGATACGTTCTCTCGTTACATTAAAGATTTTTCCAACTTCCTCCAAAGTCTTTTGAGAACCATCATCCAGCCCATATCTATATCTAAGTACCATCTCTTCACGATCATTCAATGTTTTCAGCACCTCATCAAGCTGTTCCTTTAAAAGGACTCTAGTTGTTGCATCATAAGGATTTGCAAATTTGTCATCTTCTACAAAATCCCCAAGTTCACTATCCTCTTCACTTCCAACTGGAGTTTCCAGCGAGATTGGATCTTGATTCATTTCAAGAATACTTTTTACCTTTTCTACAGGCAGCTCAAGTTTTTTAGCCAGTTCTTCTGCAGTTGGTTCCTTTCCAGTTTCCTGAAGAATTATTCTGCTTTCCTTTTTAATTTTATTAATCGTTTCAATCATATGAACAGGTATTCTTATTGTTCTTCCCTGATCTGCAATCGCACGTGTTATAGCCTGTCTAATCCACCAAGTTGCATAAGTTGAAAATTTGAACCCTTTTTCGTATTCAAATTTTTCCACAGCTTTCATAAGCCCCATATTCCCTTCCTGAATTAAATCCAACATTTTCAGTCCACGATTAGTATGTTTTTTTGCAATGCTGACAACAAGTCTTAAATTTGATTCAATTAATTTCTGCTTGGCTTCCTCTTCTCCATTTAAAACTCTTTGAGCATAATCAATTTCCTCTTCATAGCTAAGTAAAGGAATTTGCCCAATTTCTCTTAAATACATTTTTATTGGCTCATCCACATCCATACTTTCAGCCATTTTCAATAGATCTGTCTGCAATAATTTATCCACTTCCGAATCGTCGATTTCACTCTCTACAAATTCATCATGCGAATCCTCAAAATCTGATAATTCCATTTTCTCAATATCTTCCAAAGATTCAGGAACTTTTAACAAATCTTCCTTTTCCTTTATAGTATCTACGATTTGAACACCGTCATCAGTCAGCTTTTTTATTAACTGATCAATTTTTTCAGTTGAAAATCCAATAGACAAAACAGAATTTATTTCTTCGTAACTTACAACTTTTTGCTCTCGTGCCTGTTTTATAAAATTTGCGAGACTATTTTTTAAATTTTGTTTTTTATCAGACATAACCCAGTCTCCTTATCAATATAAATTCATCATATAATTTCTTTATTTCCTCAATTTTATTAACATTTTTCATTTTTAACAACAATTTTTTTAATTCAATTTTTTTTATTTTATTATTTTCTTCTTCTGATTTTTTACTTTCCTCTCTTATTTCCCGCTCAAACCATCCAGAATAGACTTCCATAAAATATCTATCTTTAAAATAGCTGTCCTTATACTTAATATCCTTATCTGCCCGTAATTTTAACTGTGTTACAGCTTCCCTGCTTTCTTCGCTAATATCATTTTTATCAAGCTGTACTATATCAAAGTTTACAAGTTTCAGCTTTTTAATCAGCTCATTAAACAAAGAATGGCTAAATTCCTTATTTAACAATTCTTCGCATCTTTTCCTTTCAGAATCGTAAAATTCCAGAATGTACATAAGCGTCTGCTCTTCCAATGCAATATTCAAGTCTTCCTTTAACTTTTTATACTGGACTTTCTGGTTTCCACGATCTTTTCTTTTTTTTCTTTTTGAAGTTTCAACTGATATATTTTTTAGCGATTCTTCCAATACAAAGTCATTAATTCCAAAATTAACTGACAATCGCTGTAAATATAAATTTTTACTAAGATTATTCGTGATATTTGAAAAAAATGGCTTTAACCTTTCAATAAACTTTTTCTCGCCATTTATATTATTCAGATCCAAATCCTTTGAAGCTTCCCTTGTCAAAAAGTCAAAAATTTCTTCTGATTTTTTTACAACTTCTATAAAAGCCCTTTTCCCATTTTTTCTCAAAAACTCATCAGGATCCTTCTCACTCCCGTCCATAACCAGACATTTCACATCAAAATCATATTTTTTCAAAATATATCCAGCTTTTACAATAGCATTTTTTCCCGCTTCATCATTATCATACGAAATCAGCACCTTATCTGTATATCTCTTCAAAAGTTCCGCCTGTTCTTCGGTAAATGCCGTTCCAAGACTTGCTACTGCATTTTCAAACCCATGTTTCTGGGCTGTCAGCACGTCAAGATAACCTTCCATCAGCATTGCAAAACCTTTTTTCCTAATATTTTCCCCTCGGTACTTTATTCCAAAAAGTTCATTTCCTTTTTTAAAAATAGGCGAATCTGGAGAATTAAGATATTTAGGCAAGTTAGTATTTTTCTCAATTATACGACCTCCAAATCCAACAATTTGGGCATCCGCATTGTAAATTGGAAAAATTACCCTATTTCTGAAACTGTCATAGATTTCTCCATTTTCATTTCTTTTGGCAAGTCCCAGTTCCATTATTTTTTCTTCTGGAAAATCTTTTTCTAGTAAATATTGAAATAAATCATCTCGTGAACTTGAAGCAAATCCAATTCCAAACTTTTTTATTTCCTCTAGCGAAAAATCCCTCTCCTTCATATATTCCAATGCTTCATCATACTTCTCAATATTTTCCCTAAAAAATATCTGAGCTTCCTTTATTATTTCAAAATATTCCCTGTTTACAGCCTTTTTCTTCTCAGTTTCCCGATTAACTGCCTCATATCCCCTATTTTTTCTAAGCGGAATATTATACTTTTGTGACAATTCCTCCACCGCTTGAATAAATCCAATGTCATTAATTTTCATATAAAACGAAATTACATTTCCACCAATTTGAGTACTAAAATCTTTAAAAATATTTTTTACTGGACTGACTGTGAAGGAAGGAGTCTTTTCCTCCTTAAACGGAGATAACCCTTTATAATCTGAACCTGCCTTTTTCAAATTAACATATTCACCAATCACTTGAACGATGTCCAGATTGTCAATTAACTTTTGTATTTCTTTTTTACTGTAAAACATTATATTCTATTCCTCCGCAAAACAGTCACTAAAAAATACCTACACTATTAGTATAGTGTATTTTTTTAAATAGTCAATACTTTCCAAATAAATTTTTTAATTTTCTTCGTTTTCTTCATTCTTTTCTCTAATAACTACTACTTCATCTTCCATAATGTCCTTAAAAACTTCATCCATTATTTCTGATTTTGGTTTTCCTTTAGCAAATTCTTTTTTTGCAATTTTTCCTGAAATAATTGCAAGTTCGTATTTATTAGGTACTTTAGTCAATAATTCATCTATTGTTATTTTTTCCTTTTTCATAATTTCTCCTATTATTTTAGAATTTATATTAACTTTACAAATTAATAATATTTATTAATTCCCTGCAAGATTCTTCAATATCATTATTTATTATTGTATAATCGTATTTTTTTTCATACTCCAGCTCTTTCAATGCATTTTTCAAACGTGTCTGAATGACTTCCTCTGTGTCAGTATTTCTATTGCGAAGCCTTTTTTCAAGTGTTTCCATATCCTTTGTACGAAAAAACACCAAAACAGCATCTTTTTTCTTTTCCTTCGCAATTAATGCACCTTGAACATCAATTTCCAAAATTACATTTAATCCTTTATTCAAGTTGCTTTCCACAACTTCCTTTAATGTTCCATAATAATTGCCGTGAACATTTGCATATTCATAAAATTCATCATTTTTTATTTTTTGTTCAAAAGTTTCCTTAGTTAAGAAGAAGTAATCTTTTCCATCGATTTCTCCATTTCTTGGCTTGCGAGTTGTAGCTGATATTGATAATGGGATATTTAATCTATCTTTTACTAATTTTGTGACTGTTGATTTTCCTGAGCCTGAAGGCCCTGAAACGATAAATAGTTTTCCTTTCATTAAGAACCCACCTTTATTTTTAAGTGAATAAGGGGAAATTCAGATTTCTGAACCTCCCACGACTAAAGTTGCGAGTGTTCTTGCACTATTTCATAAATTCCCCCTATTCATCCAATTTATTTTCCTATTTTCTAATTCTTAAACTATTTTCCATTTAATAGCAGATTTTTTTAACAATAGTCAATAAACTCTTACTAACCTCTACTTTATAATGGAATTTAGTATTAAGCATTTTTCATTTTCAAATAAGCAACTGACAAATTATTTTAATTTACAAAAGATTTTGCCAGTCACCTAATTTAATTCTTATTAAACTTCTGTTTCTTCTGAATTTTCCACAGTTTCTACTGATTCATCCGATAAATCTGAAACTGTTTCAATTTCTTCATTTATTCCATCCGCATCAGTTTCTGCCTCTGTTTCAATTTCTTCGGCAATGTCACTTTTCAAAGTTGCATCCAGATATTTGTAATCTTTGAAACCAGTACCTCCTGGTATTTTCTTACCAATAATTACATTTTCCTTAAGCCCTTCAAGTCTGTCTGTTTTTCCTTCAACTGCAGCATTTGCAAGAACTTTTGTTGTTTCTTGGAATGATGACGCAGAAATGAAACTTTCCGTGTTTACTGCCGCTTTTGTAATACCTTGTATTACAGGTTCGTAAGTTGCAGGACGTTTTCCATTTGCAATAAGTTTTTCATTTTCACGTTCCACAATTTTCTTATCAATTAATTCATCTTCAAGGAATAGTGAATCTCCAGCTTCCTTAATCTTAATTTTTTGGAACATTTGTTTTACGATTATTTCAATATGCTTGTCATTAACCGCAACTCCTTGTTCACGATAAACTTGCTGTACTGATTCCAAGATAAATTGCTGTGCTTCCACAAGCCCTTTAATTTTCAAAATATCGTGAGGCGAAACTGGTCCATCTGTAATTTTAGCACCTTTTTCAATCAGCATTTCATTAGTTACAACCAAATGTTCCCCCACAGGAACTGTATATTCTTGAATTAATTCCCCAGTTTCAGGATCTTCAATCAATATTAATCTCATACCCTTTTTCTTCTTATCCGAGAATACAACACGCCCTGCAAATTCTGACAAGATAGCTTTTCCTTTAGGATTTCTTGCTTCAAACAATTCTTGCACACGAGGAAGACCTCCAGTGATATCTTTATTTCCTTCTCCTGTTTTCAAGATTTTTGTAATAGTTTGACCTTTTTTAACATGATCTCCTTCATTTACCATTAAATATGCTCCATAAGGAACTGCATATTCCACTCTTCTGTCATCTTTTGTGTAAATTATGATTCTAGGGTTTACATCGCTGCTTTCCACAGGTTTTATAGCTACTTTTTCAGTAACTCCATATTTTACGTCAATGTTCTCTCTTACATAAATATCTCTAAATTCTACTTTACCTTCTTCAGATGTAATAATTGGCGTTTGATAAGGATCAAATTCAACTAGGATTTGTCCTTTTTTAACTTCATCTCCATCTTTTACATGTAAAATTGAACCAGATTGAATTTCATATCTATGTTTTCCTATTATTAAACGTCCATTTTGAGAAACAACGATTTCTTTTCCTTCTTTATCTAAAAGTGTAGAAATACCTCTAAACTTAACTTTTCCAGCAATATCCGACTTATAATCAGATTGAACTGAAGCTGCTGTGGCAACTCCTCCAGTATGGAAAGTACGCATTGTAAGCTGTGTACCAGGTTCTCCAATTGATTGAGCCGCAATAACTCCAACTGCTTCCCCTTTCAAGATTTCCTTATGGTTAGAAAGATCCAATCCATAACATTTCTTACAAACTCCCTTTTCCAATTTACAAGTCAAAGGTGTTCTAATTTCCACTTCACGAATATCTAATTCTTCAATCTTTTTAATCAATTCATCATCAATCAAAGTATTTCTAGTCGCAATAACTTCTCCATTATGAACTAAATCTGTCGCCAAATTTCTTCCATAAATTCTTTCACTTAATTTTTCGATAACTTCCCCAGCATCCATCAAGTCCGTTACGACAATTCCATGTTCACATCCGCAGTCATCATGATTTACAATAACTTCGTGCGAAATATCAACAAGCCTTCTTGTCAAATATCCTGAATCCGCCGTTCTTAGTGCTGTATCGGCAAGCCCTTTTCTCGCTCCATGTGATGACATAAAGAATTCCAAGATGTTAAGACCTTCCCTAAAGTTGGCTTTAATCGGCATTTCAATGATTCTACCTTGCGTATCCGCCATAAGTCCACGCATTCCACCAAGCTGACGCATTTGCGCAATTGACCCTCTGGCTCCTGAATTTGCCATCATGTAAACTGGATTAAATTCATCAAGGTTATCCATCATATCTTTTGTTACTTTTTCAGTAGCTTCTGACCAAATACCCACTGTTTTTCTGTATCTTTCTTCATTGATAATTTCTCCAGCTTTATATTGCTTCTCAACTTCTGCCACACTTTTTTCAGCATTTTCAAGTATTTCCTTCTTAGTTTCAGGAATCTTCAAATCTTCAATTCCAACTGTAATTCCAGCAAGTGTACCGTAATGGTATCCAAACTCTTTAATATCATCCAGTAATTTTGAAGTTTTTTCAAATCCATATCTCTTATAAAGTTCAGCGATCAGATTTTTCAATTCTTTTTTACCAAACGTAATTCCATAATTTCTAACTTCTTTTGGCAAGATCAAGTTAAACATCAATCTTCCTGGCGTCGTTTCAATTAAATTACCATCTACTCTAACTTTTACTATAGCATGAACAGACACTTTTCCATTTTGATAAGCAGTAATTAATTGATTTCTGCTAGAAAATAGCTTCCCTTCTCCCATTGAACCTTTTTTCTCTTTTGTCATATAATAACATCCCATTACCATATCTTGTGACGGAACTGCTATTGGTCCACCATTTGATGTAGCTATAATGTTATTTGTTGCAAGCATAAGTAATTTTGCTTCCATCTGCGCTTCCTGTGACAATACCAGATGAACCGCCATTTGGTCACCATCAAAATCCGCATTAAATGCAGAACATACAAGCGGATGCAGTCTAATAGCTTTTCCTTCTATCAAAATTGGCTCAAATGCTTGAATTGAAAGTCTATGTAATGTCGGAGCACGATTTAAAAGTACTGGGTGATTTTTAATAATTTCTTCAATCAATTCCCATACATTTTCATCTTCTTCTTCAACCATTTTCTTAGCAACTTTAATATTTGAAGCCAATTCCCTTTTTACAAGCTCTCTCATCAAGAATGGCTTATACAGTTCAAGCGCCATCTTTTTAGGCAATCCACATTGATTCATTTTCAAGCTTGGTCCAACGACAATAACCGATCTTCCTGAATAATCCACACGTTTTCCCAATAGATTTTGTCTAAAACGTCCTTGTTTCCCCTTTAACATATCAGAAAGTGATTTCAATTCCCTGTTGCTTTGATTAACAACTGGTTTTCCACGTCTACCATTATCAATTAACGCATCCACAGCTTCTTGCAACATTCTCTTTTCATTTTTTATTACAATTTCAGGAGCTTTAATTGACATCAATTTTTTTAGCCTGATATTTCTATTAATTACTCTTCTATACAAATCATTCAAGTCAGAAGTAGCAAATCTTCCACCATCTAACTGAACCATCGGTCTTAAATCAGCTGGAATAACTGGCAACACAGTTAAAATCATCCATTCAGGTCTATTTCCAGCTTCTATTAAATCTCTTACTACTTTTAATCTTTTTATAACTTTTCTTCTTTTTTGTGTAGAATGTTCCACATCCATCTCATTTTGAAGTTTACTTTCCAATTCATGCAAATCAATTTCCTCAAGTAAGGTTAAAACTCCTTCAGCACCCATTTTTGCTGTAAACTCACCTTTAAATTGACTTTCATGCAATTTATATTCTCTTTCTGTCAAAATTTGACCTTTTTCAAGCCCAGTTTCTCCAGGATCAGTTACAATATATCTTGAAAAATACAAAACTGACTCCAATTCCTTCGTACTAATCCCCAACAAAAGACTCATTTTGTTAGGCGTACCTTTAGAATACCAGATATGTGCAATCGGCGTAGCAAGTTTAATATGTCCCATTCTTTCACGTCTAACCTTTGAAGTTGTCACTTCAACACCACATTTTTCACATACCATGCCTTTGTAACGCATTCTCTTATACTTCCCGCAGGCACACTCATAATCCTTAGATGGCCCAAATATTCTCTCACAGAATAATCCGTCCATTTCAGGCTTTAATGTTCTATAATTTATTGTTTCGGCTTTCGTAATTTCACCATAAGACCATTCCAAAATCTTTTCTGGCGATGCCAATTTTATTTGAATACTGTCAAAATCTCTTATACTCATTTAATAAGACTCCTCAATTCTTTATTCCACTTTTTTTGAAAAGTAAAGTGGGAAAACTTTTTCTATATTTGTTTTTTTAAACTAAAATTTATATGCAAAATTTCAGTTCCCAAAAATATTTTTTACTAAGCATCTACATTCTTATCTAATTCAATTTGTTCCCCATCCTTATCATAAAGGGCTACATCTAGTCCAAGTGACTGGAATTCCTTAATTAATACTCTAAATGATTCTGGAGCATCTGCTTCTGGCATTTCTTGTCCTTTTACGATGGCTTCATAAGTTTTTGTTCTTCCACTGATGTCATCTGATTTAACTGTAAGCATTTCTTGTAAAATATTTGATGCACCGTAGGCTTCCAATGCCCAGACTTCCATTTCTCCAAGTCTTTGTCCACCAAATTGGGCTTTTCCTCCAAGTGGCTGTTGAGTAACAAGTGAATATGGTCCGATTGCTCTGGCGTGCATTTTGTCTTCTACCAAGTGGTGAAGTTTTAGCATATACATACGACCAACTGTTACTGGGTTGTCAAATGGCTGTCCAGTTCTTCCGTCTATTAGTTTTACTTTACCAGTTCTGCTGTATCCAGCTTCTTCCAAGTAATTTTTTACATCGTCTTCACTTGCACCATCAAATACTGGTGTTGCGATATATTTATCAATATCTCCAATTGCAAGTCCCAAGTGAACTTCCAGCACCTGTCCAATATTCATACGAGATGGCACTCCAAGTGGGTTAAGACAAACATCAATTGGTGTACCGTCTTCCAAGTGTGGCATATCTTCAATTGGCAATACTCTTGAAATTACCCCTTTATTTCCATGACGTCCAGACATTTTATCCCCAACCATTATTTTTCTTTTTTCAGCAATGTAAATTCTAATTAATTTATTTACTCCAGCCTTCAAGTCATCTCCGTTTTCTTTAGACAGCTCAAGCACATCTACAACAGTCCCTTTTACTCCATGAGGAAGTCTTAATGAAGTATCTCTTACATCTTTTGCCTTTTCCCCAAAGATTGCACGTAATAGTTTTTCTTCTGCTGGCGGCTCAGTTTCCCCTTTAGGAGTTACTTTTCCGACAAGAATATCATCAGGAGTTACGTGTGCTCCGATTCTTATAATTCCATTTTCATCAAGGTTTCTCAAGGCTTCTTCAGAAACATTAGGAATTTCCCTTGTAATTTCCTCATCACCTAATTTTGTAGTTCTCGCTTCAATGTCAAATTCTTCAATATGAATTGAAGTAAATACATCATCTTTTCTAAGTCTTTCTGAAATAAGGATTCCATCTTCAAAATTATATCCTTCCCAAGGCATAAATGCTAGCAGGATATTTTTACCTAATGCTAAATCCCCGCCTGCAGTAGATGGTCCATCTGCAATAATATCTCCCTTTTGAACTTTATCTCCCAAATCAATAATCGGTTTTTGATGTAAACACATTGACTGGTTAGATTTTTCAAAGTTTAGTAATCTATGAGAATATTCTTTTCCATCTTCATCAGTTACAACAATCTTTCTTGCATCTACAAAAGTTACAGTTCCAGCTGCCTTTGAAGTAATAACTGCCCCTGAATCCACGGCAACTTTTCTTTCAAGTCCAGTTCCAACATAAGGTGCTTCTGTTTTTAATAAAGGTACTGCTTGACGTTGCATATTTGATCCCATTAACGCACGATTGGCATCATCGTGTTCCAAAAATGGTATTAATCCCGCTGAAACAGACACTAATTGTTTTGGCGACACGTCTAGAATATCAACTTTTGACTTGTCAATATGCACAATTTCATCCCCATAACGGCAAACAACTTCATCAGTCAAGAAATTTCCATCCTTGTCAATTGGCGTATCTGCTTGAGCGATAAATAATCCTTCTTCTTCATCAGCTGCTAAATATCTAATATCATTAAAATCGGCTTTTCCATCGTTTATTTTTACAAACGGAGTTTCAATAAATCCATATTTATTAACTTTTCCATAAGTTGAAAGTGAAGCGATAAGTCCGATATTCGGTCCTTCTGGAGTTTCTATTGGACAGATTCTTCCATAATGCGAATTATGAACGTCCCGAACTTCAAATCCCGCTCTATCTCTCGAAAGTCCTCCAGGTCCTAACGCTGAAATTCTTCTCTTATGAGTCAATTCAGATAACGGATTTGACTGATCCATAAATTGTGACAATTGTCCACTTCCAAAAAACTCAAGAATTAGTGCATTTAGAGGTTTTGTATTTAACAAACTTTGTGGAGTCAATGTTGTAATATCTTGAATTGTCATTTTTTCTCTGACCATTTTAGACATTTTCAGCATTCCACCTTTTATTTGGATAGAAAGCAATTCTCCAACACCTCTTACACGTCTATTTGACAAATTATCAATGTCATCTGTAAATCCTTCTCCGCTTACAAGATTTTTCACATATTCAATAGTTTGCAAAACATCTTCCTTTGTCAATACAATTACATCTGCTGGAACATCCAACTTTAATCTTTTATTAACTTTATATCTTCCAACATCTGCCAAATCATATCTTTGTGGATTAAAGAACATCTGCTTAACAAGCGATCTGGCACTGTCAACAGTTACTAAATCCCCTGGACGTAATTTTCTAAACACTTCGATAACCGCTTCATCACTATTTTTAGTGCTATCATGTACCAAAGCATTTGCAATTATTCTATCTTCAGGTTTTACTTCCCAAATACTTAATTTTTCTACCTTTGCATCTATTATTTTTTGAATAACAGGTATGTCGATGATTTCTTCGGCTTCAGCGACAAATTCCCCAGTTTCTTCATCCAAAATATCTTCTCTTACAAAACTTCCCTCCAGTTTTGAACGTAAAACTTCTTCAAGTTCAGTATCTTTATATTTTGAATAAAGTTCTGATAATTCCACTTCCTTTAGCTCAAAAAAATTATTCATAATTTCTTCGTTAGTATGGAAAAAATCAACTGCTTTAAGGAAAACAGGCAATAAAACTTTCTTTCTTCTATCAATTTTTACATTTAAAATATCATTCTTGTCAGTTTCAAATTCAAGCCATGTTCCTTTATAAGGGATAATTTTCCCGATAAACACATCTTTTCCTGTTTGAATATTCAATTCCTTGTTAAAAGTGATCCCTGGTGATCTGTGTAATTGGGAAATAACAACTCTTTCTGCACCATTTACAATAAACGTTGCTTTATCAGTCATAAGCGGTATATCTCCAAAATGAACTAATGTTTCCTGAATTTCTCCTGTTCTCTTGTTAGTTAATTTCAATCTAACTTTTAATTGACCAGAATACGTTTTACCTCTTTTTTTACATTCCAATTCATCATTTAAAGGCTCATCATTATCATGAATTTCATACCATAAGTATTCTAATTTCAATAACCCATTGCTGGATTCAATTGGAAAAATTTCATTAAAGATCGCTTCAAAACCTTTATTTTCTCTCTTTTGAGGTGGCACTTTCGTCTGCAAAAAATCTTCATAAGAATTTAACTGAAATTCTAAAAAGTGCGGCATTTCCCCTCTATCTACTATTTTTCCGAAACTATATCTTTCAATAAGTTTGTTCATTTAAAAAATTCCTCCCTAATAAAGAACACATTCTTCATCAATTCAAATCAAAAATTAAACTTTTATAAACTTCTAAATTTAAACCTCATCTAAAAATGTTCTCATAATTTCGATTTGTTATTTTATATCACGTGAGTTGTTCCCATAAAAATGGCAACCTTCTGGAAACTGCAAAATTCTGCATTCCAAATAAATCTAATACAATATAACTTTTTTACCTATAAAATTACATCAATTATATTATAAAAAACTAAAAAATAGACTAAAAATACTTCTGTTTTAAACATTTGAACCTCTATATTTAGTCTTAAAGTTATTATACCAAAACTACTTTTTCCAATTTAACTATTTAAAAATAATCAAATTTACCTAAAAAACAATCTATTTTTTTCAATGTCCATATTCTTTTACAAGCAGCTTTGCCATATTACATATATGAATTTGTTTTGACCTATTTTTATCTCTAAAAATTAATACAAAAAAGAATAAATTGTCTATTCAACCTTAAAGTTTTATAGTGGAAAAAGACACTCTCTGTAATGTCTAAGAGTGTCTTAACTATTAATTTGATTTTGACTATTTAACTTCTACAGTTGCTCCTGCAGCTTCTAATTTACCTTTAATTTCTTCAGCTTCTTCTTTAGAAACTCCTTCTTTAACTGCTTTTCCGCCAGCTTCAACTAATTCTTTAGCTTCTTTAAGTCCTAATCCAGTAATTCCTCTTACTTCTTTAATTACTGCTAATTTAGTTCCTCCTGCAGATACTAATACTACATCAAATTCAGTTTTTTCTTCAGCTGCTGCTCCTGCTGCTGCTCCTCCTGCAACTGCTACTGGTTGAGCTGATACTCCAAATGTTTCTTCAATAGCTTCAACTACTTCTTTTAATTCTAATACAGACATAGCTTTTAAATCTTCTATAAATTGTTCTTTATTAAATGCCATTATTTTATTTCCTCCTAATTTTCTTCTTTAATTTGTTTATTTTTTATTATTTTAGTTTATTAATATTTTCATTCAATTATTCAGCTGCTGCTCCAGTTTCCTTTTGTTCTGCAACATTTGTCAATGCCACAGCCAACATTCTAACTGGCGACAACAATCCGTAAGCAATTTGACCAAGTAATTCATCTCTAGATGGTAATTTAGCCAATGCTTCAACAGTAGATACTTCAACTCTTCCAGTTTCTAGCAATCCACCTTTAATTGTTAATTTATCTTTTAATTTTTTCCCAAAATCAAAAACTAATTTAGATGGTGCAACTCCATCTTCATATCCTACTGCGAATGATGTAGTTCCTTCCAATAAATCATCAACATCTGTGTCAAATCCTGCTTCTTTCAACGCTATTTTAAACAATCTGTTTTTAGCAACAAAGTATTCTACTCCTGCTTCTCTAGCATTTTTACGAAGTTCAGTATCTTCATTAACACTAATCCCTTTATAATCAACAAATACTACCGCTTTAGCATCTTTTAATTTTTCAACTAGACTTTTTACAACTTCTAATTTTTCTTGTGCTGGCAATTCATTTCACCTCCTTATAATAAAAACCTCTGAAACAAAAACAATAAGCCCAGAGGTATCATATTATAAAAATATCTATTATTTAATTTTAATATCTATTTGTAATAATATTTACCTCGGTAGGGTTTAAAGAATCAAAATTCTACCTACTGTCTTTGGTTATATTTACTTTGTATGATTTATATGATTATAAACCAATATGTATTATTATACAATAACTTTTACAAAATTGCAAGTATATTTTAAAAATTTATTATTAATTTTTTATATTTTTTAAATTACCGAACAGAAAAAATCCATCCGGTAATTTATATATTATATAAGATTATTTACTATTTAGCAACAAATGCTCCAGCCAATAATGGATCAACTTTAATTCCAGGTCCCATAGTTAATGAGATTGCAACTGTTCTTAAATATTGTCCTTTTGAAGTAGCTGGTTTTAATTTGATAATTTGATCTAATGCTACTTTGAAGTTTTCTACGATAGCTTCCTTTGTAAAATCAACTTTACCGATTGGTAAGTGAATTGATCCTAATTTATCAACTTTAAATGCAACTTTTCCTTTTTTAAATTCTTGAACTGTTTGTTCAATATTTGTTGTAACTGTTCCTGATTTAGGGTTAGGCATAAGTCCTTTAGTTCCTAAGATTCTTCCTAATCTTCCTAATTTAGGCATCATGTCAGGTGTAGCAATTACTAAGTCAAAATCAAGCCATCCACCTTGGATTTTGTTAATATATTCATCATCTCCAGCAAAATCTGCTCCTGCTGCCAATGCCTTATCAATATTTTCTCCACTTGTGATAGCCAAGATTCTTACTGTCTTACCTGTTCCGTTTGGTAATGAAACTGTACCTCTTACTTGCTGATCAGCGTGTCTTGGATCTACTCCCAATCTAATTGCTAATTCTACTGTTTCCACAAATTTTGCACTTTTAGTTTCAAAAACTAAATCCAATGCTTCTTCTGGTGTGTAAACTTTCATTTTATCTACTTTTTGAGAAATGTTATCGTATCTTTTTCCTCTTTTTGCCATTTATTATTTCCTCCTCTGTGGTCATTGGTTTTATAACCTTCCACTTGTTCTAATAATCGTTTAATTCTTTATTTCTTATCTCTATTTTAATATTAATTATTCAGAAATTTTAATTCCCATACTTCTTGCAGTTCCTGCAATAATGTTCATAGCCGCTTCAACACTTCCAGCATTTAAATCTGGCATTTTAGTTTCTGCAATTTCTTGTAATTGAGCTTTAGTTATAGTTCCAGCAACTTCTTTTAATGAATTTCCAGCACCTTTTTTAACTTTAGCCGCTTTTTTCAATAAGTCTGATGCAGGCGGTGTTTTTAATACAAATGTAAAACTTCTATCTGCATATACAGTAATTTCTACTGGAATTACAAATCCCATTTTATCTTGTGTTTGAGCGTTGAATGATTTACAGAATTCTGCAATATTTACCCCGTGTTGTCCTAATGCAGGCCCTACTGGTGGTGCAGGATTTGCTTTCCCCGCTTCTAATTGTAATTTAATCTTTCCGATTACTTCTTTAGCCATTTTTCCTCCTCTGTGGTAATTGAATTTTTAAAATCTCCCACTTTTTCTTTCAAATTAAAATTTCGCTAATTGTTATTCTTTAATAATACTTCTCTTTAAAATAATATTTTTTTCTGTTTTTAAATTTTAATAATCTATTTTTTCTATTTCAGTATGCTCTACTTCCACAGGAGTCAAACGCCCCAGCACTTCAAGCATTACTTTTATTTTACCATGTTCATGGTCAATTTCTGAAATTTCTCCCTGTTGTCCATCAAATGAACCACCTTTAACAGTAACAACTTCACCAACTTTAAAATTAATATCAAGTCTTGGAGCTTTTTCCTCCCCATCAATATCAATTCCAATTTTAGAAAGTAAATCTGCGGCTTCTTCATCAGACAACGGTATTGGATCACTTCCAACTCCGACAAATCCAGTAACTCCATTAGTATTTCTTATTACATACCAGGCATCACTGTCAACACGATATCCCAGTCCTAATTCATTTTCTTCCCTAACAGAAAGCATTTCTATCATTACGTAGCTTGGAAAAAGTTTTCTTGGAACTTTTACCATTTTTCCACGTTTTTCCTCCAGCACCTCTTCTTCAGGCACTAAAATTCTAAAAACCCTATCTGTCAAGTCAAGCGACTCTATTCTTTTTTCCAAGTCAGCAGCCACTTTTTTTTCGTAACCAGAATAAGTGTGAATTATATACCATTTTTTTTCGTATGCAACTTCATCTTCAACTTTTTCATTTGCTTCAGTCACTTTACGCGCCTCCTAAAATATTTCTTAGAATATCACTTATTTTTGCCAGCACAAAATTAAACGCTGTATCAAAAAGAAGTGTATATATAGCTATAAAAGCTGTCATCAAGATCACGATTACAGTAACGTGATAAATTTCAATTTTATCCGGCCAATATATTTTTTTATATTCTTCACGTAAATTCCCAATAGCATCCTTTAAATTAAATTTGCTCATAATTATCTCCTAGAATCATCCAAGAATTTTAAAAAACTAAATTCTCCTGCTTTAATAAAGAAATTTAACCTAAAAAATAAATAGTCCTTAAAACCATATACAACTAAGTTTCTTTATTAAAAAAAATTCTCATAAAATAAAATGGCAGGCCAGGCAGGAATCGAACCCGCAACTTTCGGTTTTGGAGACCGACGCTCTACCAATTGAACTACTGACCTATCTATTTTTATGAGATTATTTAACTTCTCTGTAAAGAGAATGTCTTTTAAGCACTGGATTGTATTTTCTCATTTCTAATCTTTCAGGATGAGTTTTTTTGTTTTTAGTTGTAACATAATGTCTCAACTTAGTTTCAGTGCACTCTAAAATAACTTGTACTCTCATTGTTTCTATCCCTCCCAATAAAATATTGGTATTACCAGAATAAACTAGCTTATTTATAATACCATACTCTATAGTTTTTGTCAACACCATTTTCTTTGTTTTTTTTAAATTTTTTCCATTTTTTTGTAAATCTGCTAAACAACTGTGTAATTTCAAATGAAATTAATGTTTTAAAAATAACTCCAGCACCTTTAAAATACAAAATGTAATTCCACTGGCAATAACTGGTCCAGCCGCAATTCCCTTAAAAAATACAACTCCCATTATTGTCCCAATTACAAGGGCAACTGTAATTTCAGGCTGCCCTGAAAGAAGTCCGACTCCTTTGGAAGAAAGGATTGAAACTGTAATTCCGCTTATAATTGCAACCCATCCAACTGGGGATTTAAAGGCGGAAAGCAGATGGGAAAAGCCAATTTCTCCAGTTGCAATAGGGATTAAAATTGCAATTGTAATTATTAGCACTCCCCAGTTTATCCCTTCCTTTCTAAATTGAGTCATTATTCCTTCAATATTGACTCCTTTTATTTTAAAATATTCAGTAATATTAAACAGACATTTCAGAATCAGCACAAAAATTGTCGCAAAAACAATAGATTTATTATTAGTTATCGCTCCTACCAGTAAAATAATTCCTAAAAAAATAAAACTTTCCAAAATTTCTCTCCTTTAAAATTCATATTCTCCATTCCAAGTAATAAATAATTTCACAAGTTCTTCTGCAACTTTTTTATTTCTTTTTTCAATATCTTCAAAAGTCCAGTCATTTTTATCATCTGGAATTAACTCCCTAACATATTTAATTTTAGATTTTTTATAGCTTGTCTTTTTCTTTTCAAAAAAGTTTTCTGTAGCTTTAATTGTCAATCTTCTTTCAAAAGGAATTTTATTTCCTATATAATTTATATGCGTTTTAACTTCTTTATTCTCCACGCTTTCTGTAAACCGGTCACTCCATTTTTGGGGTAATATATACTCAACTTCCCATTTTTCAGGCAACAGTTCATCTTGATTATTATAGACAACCATTTTTAAAATCATACGCACAAGATTTTTATTGGGCGTTTTAACTCTTTCCTGTAATATCGTGATTGGAATATTTTTAAACGCAACTTTTGGAGAAATATTATCAACTATATCAACATTTAATTTGAGAATATCCGCTTTTACTGCTGAAACACTTGGTGTTACAAGATAATTGGCAGTCAATTCTAAAAACAGCTTTCTTAAAAATTTTAAAAAATATACTTCAAAATTTTCCTTCTCACCGTGTGACAAATAATATACAACAACTGGATATTTCCAAGATTCATTTGGATATGCCGACAAAGTATCCAAGATTTTAATAATATTTACATTTTCAGTCCAAGGCTTGTCGTCAATAGATTCATGCCTGTTCATTACAACCCACAAATCCAGAATTTGATCCAGATGTTTTAGTAAATTTGACTTATACAGCCTTGTAAATCCATTTTTAGAATAAAAACGTCTAAGTCCAAGTGTCGTTGTTGCAATATCCTTTTCCAATGCCCTCAAATAGAACATATAGTAATAGAACAGCTGTTTTACATTTTCTCTGGCGTAAGTTGCCCGTTCACTCAGGTTTTTCCATTGCTTAATGAACATTTTCTTATATTCTTTTTTTATTCTGTTATACATTTTTGCCTTAAATATATCCGCTTCAGACAAAGGCAGACCCCTGTCATTCAAAGTGGAGAACACGCTTAGGGCATCATCCTGAGAATCTGTCTTTATTGGAAAAACTACTACTTTATTTAAAGTGTAATAAATAAATTCCAGCATTAGAGTCGGACTTAATTCACTAAGTTTGTCAAATAGTCTCTGGAATAAAATATAATTTTTAGAATAATTGTCTTTTCTCTTATGATCGGCAATTCCTGTTTCTAAAATATCCTGCAAAATTTTATTCCCTTCATTATCTATAACTCTTGATGTAATCAGCACACTTTTATAGTCAACTTCTCCAGTCAGTTTTTCCTGTTTCCAAAGTGCAGGCTGAATTTGCCTTATAAAATTTTCCTGTTCAATGGTTTTTTCCTCATAAGAAATCAATTTTGTATAAATGGCACGAAGAAGCAAAAATAAGGAAGTTATTCTCTGCTGTCCATCAATAATTTCCTGTTCCCCCTCTTCATTTTCATAAGAAACAATGCTTCCTAAAAAATATGTCCCTTCTACTTCACTATTTTTTTTCGACTCACTTTCTGTAAACTCCAAAAGATCATAAAATAACGTCTTAGTTTCATTTTCAGTCCAGGAATATGGTCTTTGATATTCAGGTATTAAAAACATCTGTTCTTTTCCGCTTTCCAGCAGCCGCTTTATACTTTGCTTATTAACTTGTATTGTTGCAACCATAAAACCTCCTATAATTTCTCTTTATTTTAATTTTACATAAAAGTTTATACAATTTACTTTTACAATTTTTCGTTTCTTTATCTCACATTTTTTATCTATAGTAACCCTAATATTCCAAAATATATTATACTCTAAAATTTTCAAGATTGCAATTTTTTGACGGCATTTCAAAAATTATTTATTTTCTATAAAATTATTAATATTTTTTTATTCTTTTATTTATTTTTACTGTTATTCTATCTATTTTTAAAATACTTTGATTAACAAAATAAAAATATTTAATTGTAAAAATTACAAAAACATTATATAATTAAAATAACATGTGTTGTATAACTAAATTTTCTTGTATCAAAATAACCAAATATAGGCGATTGCAGAAATAAAAGCGGTAACGATTGAATAACAGCAGTATTTATATCACAAGGAGGCGAGATTCCTTATCAAGGAATGGAGAATAACAAGAAAATCAAGCATAAAAATACTATGTTTATCAGATTTTTAAACTTTTACAAATGACTAAAATAAATAATAAAGGAGGTTTTATGTTTGAAAAATTTCGGCTAAAAAAACTCTCAAAGGTTGTACAGTCGGTTATATCAAATCTTTTTGAGCAAATAGCAAAAAAAGATTACTTTGGTACTTTTTCTAAAATAAATTTTTTAAATATTGAAAACGTTGCTTTATTAT
The DNA here is from genome assembly GCF_007990445.1 of Leptotrichia wadei. Taxonomy (NCBI): domain Bacteria; kingdom Fusobacteriati; phylum Fusobacteriota; class Fusobacteriia; order Fusobacteriales; family Leptotrichiaceae; genus Leptotrichia; species Leptotrichia wadei. The sequence continues at coordinate 382,525 of NZ_AP019841.1, read as the reverse complement.
ATAAAAAAAATAAAAATATTGTTATTAGCAAAAGCGATGTATTTCTAAAGGCTTTGGATAAATACATTTCCAATTCAGGCATTGACTTATCCTTTTTGGAAAATGTCGATTTAAAAAAGCTCGTTGAAAAATTTGAGAGGCTTTGTGCCAATGGATATAAAAATTTTATTGAAAATGATATTAGAGATAAAATAATTGAAAGAATAAAAAAAATATTAGAGATTTTACAAAAACTATATTTATTTTTTTATATTCTTTTAAATTATACTTCAATAAGTTCAAACACAAAAATTTGCAGAGCTCCTCCATACGATTTTTATTAAAAACAGCTACTAATAAAAATAAAAAAAAACTGGAGGGAATCAAAGTGAATAAAATATCAGAAATAAAAAAAGAAAATTCTGTAAATTTAAATGAAGAAAAAATAAATGAAAATAAAAAAATCGAATTAAAGGGAATTAAAATAGGAAAATATTATATTGAAAAACCAATTGTTCAAGGTGGAATGGGAGTTGGAATCAGCTGGGACAGACTTGCTGGAAATGTAGCAAAAAATGGATGTCTTGGAACAATAAGCGCCATCTGCACTGGATATTACCAAAATATGAAATTTGTGAAAAAGGCTGTAAAAGGACGTCCTCTTGGAACAGAAAATGCCTACAATCGTGAAGCGCTTTTTGAAATATTTAAAAATGCAAGAAAAATTTGCGGAGACAGACCGCTTGCCTGCAACATTCTTCATGCGATAAATGATTATGCAAGAGTTGTAAATGATGCGCTTGAGGCTGGAGCAAATATTATTGTTACAGGAGCTGGACTTCCGCTGGAACTTCCAAAGCTTGTAAAAGATTATCCAGATGTGGAAATTGTTCCGATAGTTTCATCAGCCAGAGCATTGAAAATAATTTGTAAAAAATGGAAGGCTGCTGGAAAAATGCCAGGGGCAGTAATTGTAGAAGGTCCAAAAAGCGGAGGACACCAAGGTGCAAAATATGAAGAGCTATTCGCTCCTGAACATCAGCTGGAAGCAATCTTGCCTCCAATAAAGGAAGAACGTGATAAATGGGGAGATTTTCCTATTATTGCAGCAGGTGGAATATGGGACAATAATGATATAAAAAATATTATGGCTCTTGGAGCAGATGCCGTTCAAATGGGAACAAGATTTATCGGTACTTACGAATGTGATGCAAGCGATGTTCTAAAACAGGTATTGCTTGAGGCAAAGGAAGAAGACATTGTAATCGTAAGTTCTCCAGTTGGTTATCCTGGACGTGCAGTAAAAACAAATTTAATCAAAACATTAGAACCTGGTGAGAAAAAAATTCAATGTATAAGCAACTGCGTATTTCCTTGTGAACGTGGAAAAGGAGCAAACAGAGTGGGATACTGTATTGCCGACAGTTTAGGAGATGCTTATCTAGGTAGACTTCAAAGCGGATTATTTTTCTCAGGAGCTAATGGATGGAGATTAAAGGAGCTTGTGCATGTAAAAGATCTGATAGATGAACTTATGACAGGAAATAATTAAAATTTCAATAATCAGTTCAAGAACGAGGGGCAAAAACCCCTTGTTTTCTGATTATAGGCTAATCTAATTTTTTTACTGCCTTCAGAAAAGATTTTTGCCCGACTAAAATAAGACTGAACTAAAAAATTATAACTATTCTGCTTAAACTCAGTCAGCTCCCTAGGTCTTGAGTATAAAAAAAAATTAAAATTAACAAATAAAAATGGAGATAGAAATGCTTAGAAGAATAAGTTTTAAACGAATAACAAATATACTTTTCAGCAAAGATATTGATGAAAATGAAAAAGAAGCAAAAAAAAATATGAAAAAAGAACGCCAGCCAATGAAACCTCTCACAAAGAATACTGAAATAAAGGAAATTAAGGATTCAAGCCTTTTTTATATACCTCTTTCACAGCATATAGGAAGCCTGTCAATTCCAATAGTAGAAATTGGAGACTATGTAAAAAAATATGAAAAAATCGGAGATGCTTCAGGAAGTATTTCAGCCAATATTCATTCACCAATTTCTGGAGATGTTGTCGACGTTGTCGATCATTTCATCGCAAATGGAAAAAAGATAAAAACAATTATTATTGCAAATGATTTTCAGAACAAGGAAGCGGATTTGACAAAAAGAGAACTTCGTGACTTGAAATCAATAAAAAAAGATGAAATTTTTAAAATAATCAAGGAGGCAGGAATAGTTGGACTTGGAGGAGTGCAGTTCCCTACACATGTAAAATATGATATAAAATTCAGAAAAGTAGAAACTTTTATAATAAATGGCGCTGAATGTGAACCTTATTTAACTTCTGACTATTCTGTCATGAAAAACTTTACAAAAGAGATTTTACGTGGCTTAAAGGTTATACAGAAATTATTAAATCCAAAGGAGATTGTCATTGGAATTGAAGAAGAGAATAAAGAATTAATTGAAATATTTGAAAAAGTACAGGATGAAGAAGAATTTAAAATAAAAATAGAACTGCTTCCTGTAATTTATCCTCAAGGAAGTGAACTGCAATTAATAAACACAATTACTGGAAAAGAAGTTAAAAAAGGGAAACTTCCGCTTGAAAAGGGAGTAATTGTAAGCAATGTAAGTACAGTCAAAGCTATTTATGATGCTTTTTTTGAAGGAAAGCCGTTAACTGAAAGAATTGTGACAATTTCTGGAGAAAAAGCTAAAAATATTGGAAACTACAGATTAAAATTTGGAACTCCAGTTTACCATATTGTGCGGGAATTAAAAATTACTAACGAAGACAAGGTAATTTTTGGCGGACCAATGATGGGAACAGAAATTTTTGATTCTAGAGTGCCGACAGTAAAGGGAACTTCTGGAATATTATTTTTAGACACGGAAGAAATTGAGCGTAAAAGCTGCATTTCTTGCGGATATTGTGTAGAAGCCTGCCCAATGAACCTAATGCCTTTTGAATTTGCAGATTACTATAAAAATGGAAAATATGAAAAAATGGCAACAGCTAATATTCAAAACTGTATTGAATGTGGGGCTTGTGAATTTGTATGCCCTTCAAGAGTTCCTTTGATGGAAAGCATAAAAACTGGAAAATTAATCTTGTCGGAATTGGAGGTAAAAAATAATGAAAAATAACGAAAAATCGTTAATGGAAGAAATATTAGGCAGAAAAAAAGATAACAGTAAAAATGAACTTTTAGACAATGATGACACGCTTTTAAATTCTACAGTTCACAGCCTTCCAAAAACTGAAAAATTACAAAATAATTACTCTCAAAATTCTGAAACAAATAAAAATAATAATAAAGTAAAAAATTTGAATAATACTGGAAAACTTGAAAAAGTAAAAAAAATAAAAGAAAAAGAAATAAAAAAAGATAAGATTAATATAAAAAAAATATTTTCTAAAAAAGAAGTTCCAGAAAGTGATAAAGAAATTAAAAGAAAAAAAATAATAAAAAGTTTTTTTAAAAAAAGAAAATTAAAAAAACTATCTTTTACTCCATATATAAGAACTGAAATTGAAGTAAGAGACATTATGAAAGATGTAATTATATCATTATTTCCGGCTATCATCGCCTCAGCTTTAGTTTACGGAACGAGAGCGCTTCTTTTAATAGCATTTTCCGTTTTATCCGCTGTTGTAACTGAAAAACTTTTTTCAAAATATTTCCTGAATGACAATAATTCTGTTCATGACTTATCAGCAGTTATAACAGGTATCCTTCTGGCTATGACACTTGCCCCGTTGACTCCATTGCCTATCGTTATTTTTGGAGCCTGCATGGCAGTCATTTTTGGAAAATTGATTTATGGAGGAATCGGAAAAAACATTTTTAATCCTGCTGTAATAGGTTGGGAATTTATGACTGTATTTTTTTCATCTGCAATGTCTTCTGGAACAATCTGGTTCAGTCAAGAATTATTGCAGTCATCTGGAATAAAATTTTTTACAGGATTTAATAATTCTATGTTTTCAAACTATCTAGACGGATTACTATTAACACCCTCAGGATCTGTTGGATCTTATTCGGCATTCGCCTTAATTTTAGGAGGATTATATCTGCTGCTAAAAAATCGTATTTCATGGCATATTCCAGTAAGCCTGTTTGTAACATTTTTTCTAGTTACAATATTTCTAAAAAGCAATGTTTCAACTGGCGGATTATTATTAACAGGAATCTTTATGGCAACAGATATGCCAACAAGCCCATCATCTGCACCAGGAAAAATATACTACGGAATAATGTTAGGACTTGTAATTGGGCTTTTATCAATACTTGGAATAAAAAATGAAATATTATCTTATGTTCTGTTAATATTAAATCCTTTTGCACGAATTATAAACAAAGTTTTTCGACCTGCAGTATTTGGTTACGCTGTAAAGGAAGAAATGTTAAAAAACTCTGGAAAAATGATTTTACTTACTCTTGGAATTTTTGCTTTTGCAATTATTTTTGCTGGAATCCATAAGATAGGAGCTATGCCGTATCTAGTATATCTTTATATTCTGATATCTACATTAAATTTAATTTCAAGTAAAAATAAAATAATTCATAAAAATCTAAAAAATGCAATATAAACTCCAGTATTTACTTCTAAAAATATTGCAATCCTTTTAAACGAGCAATTTAGATTAACTGATATAAATATTGAAAATTATTTAAAAATATCTTTTAACTAAAAATTTTGATAAAAATAAAAAAAATGGCTGCCTCATAAAATTAATTTATGAAATACAGCCTTTTTTAATGCTCCTATTTTTTTATCAATGTAACACTAACTTCAGAATCCTCCAAAGCAGCACCATTAATAAAATTTACTCCATCAAAATGCAAAATATCTCCTGGAACTAAAATATGTTTTTCAGTTTCATGTGAACTACTCCCGCTTTTAGAAGCGGGAGCTTCTTGGGAAGTATCTGCTTTTGCTAGCCAAATATATTTACCAAGCTCTTCGGGCAGTCCCTGCCCTGTTTTTTTTATTTTCCTAATATTCCAACATCAATTTTCCAATGTTTTTTATATTCACTGCAGCATTGTAATCTCTATCAATTTCAATCCCACAGCACTCACATTTATAACTTCTTTCTGATAATTTCAGTTCCTCTTTAACGTTTCCACATTTACTGCAAGTTTTCGATGACGGAAACCATTTACTTATCTTCAAAAATTGTTTCCCTAAAAGCATCAGTTTATACTCAAGCATTCTCAAAAACATTCCCCATCCATTATCTCCTACACTTTTACCAAAATTTAATGACTGGCTCATCCCTTTCATATTCAAATCCTCAACAACCACAGCATTATACATTTCAGATAATTTTTTTGATAATTTATGTAAAAAATCTCTTCGGCAATTTTTGATATACTCATGCAATTTTGATATTTTCGCTTTTTGCTTATACCAATTTTTAGAAAATTTTACTTTTCTCAATAATGATTTTTGTAATTTCTTCAATTTTTTCTCCAACATCCTAAAATATCTTGAATAATCAGCCCTTTGGTTTTCAGAACTGACAAATAATTCAGACATTGAAAAATCAAGTCCAATTACTTTATCATTACTTGGGATTTTTTGGATTTCTTTCTTAAATTCTGTCAAAACAGAAACATAGTAATTTCCATTACTGTTTGTTAGTGTTACTGACTTTATCTTGTAATCCTTCGGTATTTCTCTATGATATTTCAATTTTACTCTTTTCAATTTTGGCAAAACCAAATATTTGTTTTCTTCAATTCGTATCGAATCATTCACACAATTTGTCGTATAACTTTTAACATTATTTTTTTTAGATTTGAACTTTGGAAACTTCGCTCTCTTTTGAAAGAAATTCGTAAACGATCGTTTTACATTCAATTGAGCATTTGAAAGTGCCAAACTGTCTACTTCTTTCAAAAATTGGTTTTCACTTTTCAAACTAGCAGGTGTAATTATTTTATTTTTTCCAGTTTCTTTATAAAATTTATTCGCAGTGTACAAAATCGTATTATAAACAAAACGAACACATCCAAAAGTCTTATTTATCAATAATTCCTGCTCTTTATTTGGATAAATCCTGTATTTGAATGCTAAATTATATTTCATGAAATTACACCTCCTCTTGATTTTGAATATTTTTTTAATTATTTCTCTTCGATATTTTATACAAAAATTGTATCATGGATATACCCTTTTTTCAATTTTTTTACAAAAAAAGCAATTCATCTCCCACTTATAGAAAGCCTACGACTTCTTGCTATCTTTTTGTTAAATAGAAATCCAGCTTCATTTTTTACATTCCCAAGCATTTTTATTCACCTTCTATTTTCTATTTATTTATTTTTTTCGTTTTATACAAATCTTCCAATAATTCATCATTATTTTTATATTTTTTTATAAGTTCAATTAAATTTCTTGTTCCTTCAACTTCAGACATTTCACTTAATTCTCTTCGCAATTTCCATATTTTTTCCAAATTCTTCCTTGGAATTAAAAGCTCCTCACGTCTTGTTCCACTTTTTAACACATCAATCGCTGGAAATATTCTCAACTGCTCAAGTGTTCTGCTTAAAATGATTTCCATATTTCCTGTCCCTTTAAATTCCTCAAAAATCACTTCATCCATTCTGCTTCCAGTTTCAACAAGAGCCGTTGCAATAATTGTTAAACTTCCACCATTTTTTATATTTCTTGCAGCTCCTAAAAATCTCTTTGGATAATAAAGCGCATTTGGGTCAATTCCACCTGAAATTAACTTCCCGCTTGATGGAATAGTAATGTTATACGAACGTGCAAGCCTTGTCAAGCTGTCCATAAGAATTAAAATATCTTTTCCACGTTCCACTTGTCTTTTTGCCATCTGAAGCACATTTTCCGTAACTTCCGTATGAACTCTTGGATCTTCATCAAAAGTCGCCGAATAAACTTCCGCATCCTTCACATTTTCCTTAATATCCGTAACTTCCTCAGGCCGTTCATCAATTAGCAGTATCCAGACATCAATTTCTGGATTATATTTTATAACATCATTTGCAAGTGTTGAAAGAAGCACAGTTTTCCCAGCCTTTGGCGGAGCAACTATAAGCCCTCTCTGCCCTTTCCCAATAGGCGAAACAAGGTCTATAATTCTAGATGAAATTTCTCCACCTCCCAAATTTAACTTTTCATCTGGATAAGATGGCACTAAATCATCAAAATACGGACGTTCCAGCGATTTTTCAGGCAAATCCCCATTTACAAGCAAAACCTTCAAAATCCCATAATTTTTCTCTGTTCCAATCGGAATTCTTAATTCCCCAAATACAATATCTTCATTTCTTAAAAAAAATCTCTTTATTTGAGAAATCGACACATATACATCAGGTCCAATTGACGTATTTCTCAAAAATCCATAATTTCCATCACCTATTACATCCAGTTTCCCAAATCCATAGGTTTTCCCTCTTTCCTCACCTTTTTTAATTAAAATAGCATTTATAAGTTCAAGTTTTGACATTCCTGAAAAACCTTCAATTTTATATTCTTTTGCCATTCTTTTCAATTTAGTTACATTTTCAGAAAGAATATCCTTTATCATTTTTTCTTCATAATTTGAATTTTCAAAGGCAGTTTTTTTACTTGAATCTTCTTCATCATGTTTTTGCTTTTTTTCTTCAGCTAATTCTGTATTTGCCAATGATTTATCTACCTCAGCTTTTCTTGGCCGTCCTCTTCTAGGTTTTACCGTTTCTGCCTGTTCTTCCAGTAACTTTTCAGCCTCAATTTCCTTTTCTTTTTTTATCATCTATTCCTCCACCAGCTCTCCATATAATGTCCATGTTTTAGCATCATAAATTCTTGTATTTACAAATTTTCCCTTCAAATCCTTTCTATCGCTTTTAAATAAAACTATTTTATGCGTAGAACTTCTTCCAGTCAACATTTCAGGATTCTTTTTACTAGGTCCTTCAACTAAAACTTTTACAATTTTCCCTAAATATTTTTGACTTTCTTCCTTTGCCTTCATATTTTGCAGTCTCATAAGCTGCTGCAATCTTTCATTTTTAGTATGCTCATCGACCTGCCCTTCCATTGTAGCTGCAGGAGTCCCGCTTCTCTTGGAATACATAAACATAAATGCATTTTCAAATCCAACTTCATTTACAACATCCATCGTATCTTGAAAGTCTTCATCTGTTTCTCCTGGAAATCCTACAATAATATCAGTTGTAAGCCCAATATCAGGCACTTTTTCCTTAATTTTCCTAGCAAGCGCAATAAATTCCTCCTTTGTATATCCTCTATTCATTGCATTCAAAATTTTTGTAGATCCTGATTGTAATGGCAGATGTAACATTCTAGCTATTTTAGGATTTCTTGCAATCGTATCGATTACTTCATCGCTAAAGTCCTTTGGATGTGGTGACACATATTTTATCCAGAAATCTCCTTCCACATTTGCACTTTGCTCCAAAAGTTCAGCAAAATTATCTTGCCCGTTTGCAAAATCACTTCCGTATGAATTTACATTTTGCCCCAAAAACAATATTTCCTTATATCCTTTTTTAGTATACTGCTCAACATCCCTCACAACTTCATTAAGTGGCACAGAACGCTCCATTCCACGCACATAAGGCACAATACAGAAAGTACAGTAATTATTGCATCCATAAGTTATCGAAATGGAAGCTACAATATCATCTCCAAAGTCCGCATCTACTCTAGTCGGTAATTCATCTTCATCCTCCACCATAACAATATGCGTTTCTTCCCCAGATTCAATTCTTTCCAGAAGATCAGGAATTCTCCCAATATTCTGATTTCCAAGCACCAAGTCAACATAAGGCGTCTTTTTAATAAACTCATCTCTCACTTCTTGAGCTAAACACCCCGTAACTCCAATAATCATTTTCCCATCTTTTTCTTCCTTAATTCTCTTCAAATCTCCAAGTTTTCCATACACCTTAACAGCAGCGCCTTCTCTAACCGTACAAGTATTCAAAAACACCAAATCCGTATTTTCAATATCTTCAGTCATACTGTATCCCATTGTCTGCAACATCTGTTTCATTTTTGCACTTTCATTTACGTTCATCTGACAACCATAAGTTATTATTGTCGCTCTTTTTTCCACTTTTTCCCTCCAAATTTCAGTTCTTTTCTAGTTTTTATGATTTTTCTGAATAGCTTTTGAATTGCCGCAAATATGATATATCTTTCCGCTCAAACAGCTTTCCAATAACTATCCAAGCCAAAATCTACATTTTCAAGACTATTTTCTCTTGTCATAATGGTATCATTTTTATTTTAGAATTTCAAGAAATTTTTATTATTAGTTTCCCTTAATATCCCAAATAATAAAGAAGTTTACAAATTATTTTAGTAAAAATGCTTTTAAAATTTAATTTATACTAAATCCCATTTAAAAAATAGAAATTATATTTTATTTATTTCCTGACAAGAGGTCTTGATCCCTTGCATAGTAGATATAACAAATTTATTATTTTATCGAGAAATAGCATTAGAAATAAAATTTCGACACATTTTCTAATAATTCACTATTTAATATTCTCTTTTTTTATATAATAATAAATAAAAAACACTCTAAAAGTGTAGAGTGCAATTCATTATGAAAAAATTTAATTATATTATTGGTGCCCGAGGCCGGAGTCGAACCGGCACGATATAAAATCGACGGATTTTGAGTCCGTTGCGTCTACCAATTTCACCACTCGGGCTAATTTTCAAATTACTCAATTATTATAATATATTTTTTCAATTTTGTCAACTTATTTTAAAACTTTTTTTGATATTTTTACTAAATTTGAAATCTTTTTGATTTTATTTAATGCTAAAATCACGTGAACTACTCCCGCTTTTAGAAGCGGGAACTTCTTGGGAAGTATCTGATTTTGTTAGCCAAATATATTTACCAAGCTCTTCGGACAGTCCCTGCCTTGTTTTTTTATTTCCTAATATTTCAACATTTCTTTTCCAATGTTTTTTATATTCAGTGCCGCATTGTAATCTCTATCAATCTCAATTCCACAGCACTCACATTTATAACTTCTTTCTGATAATTTCAATTTTTCTTTAACGTTTCCACATTTATTACAAGTTTTCGACGATGGAAACCACTTATCTATCTTCAAAAATTGCTTTCCTAAAAACATCAGTTTATACTTAAGCATCCTCAAAAACATTACCCATCCATTGTCTCCTACACTTTTCCCAAAATTTAATGCCTGACTCATCCCTTTCATATTCAAATTCTCAACAACCACAGCATTGTATTCTTCAGACAATTTTTTCGATAATTTATGCAAAAAATCTCTTCGACAATTTTTAATATACTCATGCAATTTTGATATTTTCGCTTTTTGCTTATACCAATTTTTAGAAAATTTAACTTTTCTTGATAATGATTTTTGTAATTTTTTCAATTTTTTCTCCAACATCCTAAAATATCTTGGATAATCAGCTCTTTGGTTTTCAGAACTGACAAATAATTCAGACATTGAAAAATCAAGTCCAATTACTTTATCGCTACTTGGTATTTTTTGAATTTCTTTTTCAAATTCCGTCAAAACAGAAACATAGTAATTTCCATTACTGTTTGTCAATGTTACCGACTTTATTCTATAATCCTTTGGTATTTCTCTATGATATTTCAATTTTACTTTTTTCAATTTCGGCAAAATCAAATATTTGTTTTCCTCAATTCGTATCGAATTATTCACACAATTTGTCGTGTAACTTTTAACATTATTCTTTTTAGATTTGAATCTTGGAAATTTTGCTCTCTTTTGAAAGAAATTCGTAAATGATCGTTTTACATTTAATTGAGCATTTGAAAGTGCAAGACTGTCCACTTCTTTCAAAAATTGATTTTCACTCTTCAAACTGGCAGGTGTAATTATTTTATTTTTTCCAGTTTCTTCATAAAATTTATTTGCAGCATATAAAATCGTATTGTAAACAAAACGAACACATCCAAAAGTCTTATTTATCAATAATTCCTGCTCCTTATTTGGATAAATTCTGTATTTGAATGCTAAATTATATTTCATAAAATTACACCTCCTTTTGATTTTGAATATATTTTTTAATTATCTCTAACGGTGCACCTCCGACACTTACAACTAAGTAACTTCTACTCCAAAAATATTCTTTCCACAATCTTCCCCTTATTTCAGGAAAGTCTTTTTTTATCAACCTGCTGGAAGCACTTTTGTAAGTATTTACAAACTTAGAAAGTTCAGTATTAGGCATAGCATTAATCAACATATGAATATGATCAACATCATGTTCCCATTCTTTAAGAACAATGTTATACTTCGGACATATTTTTTCAAAAATCTCTTTCAATCTATTAGAAATTTCATCATTAATGACTTCTCTTCGACATTTTATACAAAAAATCATATGATAATTTATATCAAATACTGAATGATAATTACTATTATATGACATTATTATTACCTACTTTTATATTATTTTACTGAATAAATTATATCATAAATATATCCTTTTTTCAATTTTTTTTACAAAAAAAAGCGATTCATCTCCCGCTTATAGAAGCCGGAGACTTCTTGCTATCTTTTGTTAAAATGGCTAAAATATAATTTTTATTTTTTAAATGTAAATAGCATAGCAAAACTTATCTAAGATCAAATTCAAAAACTATAACTATTTTACTCAAATCCTAGATTTATATAATTTTCATCGGTTCAATTTTAGATAAGTTCAATTATACAAACTATTTTTTTTAATAGATCTGTTCGACAACTTAATTTTTTTATTTAACAAGGAATCAATACACCTTGCTTCAGAATATTTATTTTATTAAATTCTAAATAAACATAGTTTCCGAACAAGTCTAATATATAAAAAGAGACGGAATAATTTTTCCATCCCTTTTATATATGAATCTATTTAAATAAACTATTTAACTTCTAAACCAACGTTTAATCCTGCTCTTAATTCGTTGTATTCTCTTGTGTATTTATCAGTACTTGAGTAACGTCCGTCATCGTATACACCTTTAACAGTTTCTTTATTAACAACTCTGTATTTAACTTCAGGGTTTAATGTTAATGTTCCTACTGATAAATCAATTCCTGTTTTATATCCTAATCCAGTCCATACTGAGAAATTGTTTTTAAATCCGTGTCTAGCAGTTTGTTTTTCCCATTCATTTTCTGTATTAATTAATCCGTAGAATCCTGCTAATTCAGGTGTTTTATAAGTTGCTCCAGTTACATAGTCTAAATATACAGTAGATTTAGCATCTTTTCCAGTTTCAACTAATTTACCTTTTGCATCTCTTAAGTGGTTATTCAATGTAACATAATAGTTTAAATTTCCTGCTCTATTATCGAAAACTTTACCATTAGTTGCTAAGTCAAAGTTACCTCCAACACCGCTTGTTTTACCATTTATAAAGTCGCTTCCTGACCATGCGTTATCTCCGTCTTTTTCTCCTGATTGATCGAAGTATACAAATTGAGCTTTTCCATCAAAGTGATGACCGAAGAAATCAATTCCAAATTCTGGTCCTACATAAATTTCATTTGATGTTCCTCTGTGTCCTGCATATCTACCATTTCCATTAGTAGATTTGTATTTCCATCCTAAATCCCATTTAGCAGTCCAAGAACCTAATTTAACATCTTTGTATAATGCAATGTCATTTTCCCAAGTTTGAGATTTGTCATAAACTCCATTTGTTACTAATTTTTTGTTTTGGTAATCAAAATCATTTTTTACTCTATCTTGATCATTTTGGAATTCAAATCTTAATCCTAAATTTCCTTCATCTACTAAATTCAAATCTCCACCAAGAACATTTCTCCATCTAGTTTTTTCTTTGTTTTGTCCTTTGAATCCTGCGATTCCTAATCCATTTCCTGTATTTGTTTTTTTGTCTGTATAACTTTGTCTAAGTTCGCTAGAGAAATGAATTTCTTTTACTGTATCTTGATCAGCCATTGCTAAACTAGATACGCTTAAAACTAATGCTAATACTCCTAATAATTTTTTCATTGTTTTTTTCCTCCTAAAAATAATTTAACAAATATATCTTAACAATTCACAGTTAATTTTATCATAATAATATGAATTTGTAAAGTTTTTTTAAAAAAAAGTATTTTAATTAATAAATTCAAGATAAAACTAAATATTTATATCATAATAACCATACTTCTAAATTAACAAAAATGTTATATCTTCCATTGAAAATGAAGAAAAGAGACTTGATAACAAATATAATTTTAAATATTTATTATAAAAAATACTGTTTTCAAAAATATACTTTACATTTAAGATATACGAATCTTTAATATTAAAATTTATAAAAATATAAACTGCAATATCTCTATAAATCTCATAATTTAGTATACTTTATAATACTAAAAAAGACAATAGCACTATAAATAAATCCAAAAAAATTTTTAATAATTTAATTAAGTGCTATCATTTATTATACTTTGATTATAAATATCTTATTTTATTAAAAATTTCATCAAACAATATAAAATACTTATTTCAACCTATGAACTGCTCCCGCTTTTAGAAGTGGGAGCTTCTTGGGAAGTATCTGCTTCTGTTAGCCAAATATATTTACCAAGCTCTTCGGGCAGTCCCTGCCCTGATATGCGAGTATTATACCATATAATAATTATTATTTCAAGTTATGTTCTGCAATTCATCTCCCTCTTGTAGAAGAGAGAGACTTCTTGCTAGATATTGTTAAAAAAGTTTTACAGAAAACTATTTAGTAATAGTTGCAACTACTCCTGAAGCTACTGTTCTTCCACCTTCTCTAATCGCAAATCTTAATCCTTCTTCCATTGCAATTGGGTGAATCAATTCTACTGTCATTTCTATGTTATCTCCAGGCATTACCATTTCTACACCTTCTGGCAAGTTTACTTCTCCTGTAATATCAGTTGTTCTGAAATAGAATTGTGGTTTGTATCCTGTAAAGAATGGAGTATGTCTTCCTCCTTCATCTTTTGTCAATACATATACTTCTGATTTAAATCCTGTATGTGGAGTGATTGTTCCTGGTTTTGCCAACACTTGTCCTCTTTCCACTTCTTCTTTCTTAGTTCCTCTTAATAATGCTCCTATATTATCTCCAGCTTGTCCTGAATCTAATAATTTTCTGAACATTTCTACTCCTGTTACTGTTGTTTTTGAAGTTGGTTTAATTCCTACGATTTCTACTTCTTCTCCAACTTTTACTACTCCTCTTTCTACTCTTCCTGTTACTACTGTTCCTCTTCCTGTAATCGTGAATACATCTTCAATTGGCATAAGGAATGGTTGGTCAATTGGTCTTTCTGGTGTTGGAATATATTCATCTACTGCATCCATCAATTCTACAATTGCATCTATCCATTTTTGTTCTCCATTTAATGCTCCTAATGAAGATCCTTTGATTACTGGTACGTCATCTCCTGGGAATCCGTATTCGTTTAATAATTCTCTTACTTCCATTTCTACTAATTCTAATAATTCTTCGTCGTCTACCATATCTACTTTATTCAAGTATACTACGATGTAAGGTACTCCTACTTGTCTTGCTAGCAAGATGTGTTCTCTTGTTTGAGGCATTGGACCATCTGCTGCTGATACTACTAAGATAGCTCCATCCATTTGAGCTGCTCCTGTAATCATATTTTTTACATAGTCAGCATGTCCTGGACAGTCTACGTGAGCGTAGTGTCTTTTTTCTGTTTCATACTCAATGTGAGCTGTGTTAATTGTAATTCCTCTTTCTCTTTCTTCAGGAGCTTGGTCAATGTTTTCAAAATCAACTTTTTCAGCTAACCCTTTTTCAGCTAATACTTTTGAAATTGCTGCTGTTGTTGTTGTTTTACCGTGGTCAACGTGACCGATTGTTCCTATGTTTACGTGTGGTTTACTTCTCTCGAATTTAGCTTTTGCCATTTTAATTTTTCCTCCATTTTATTTTATTTTTTGTTTTTTAATTAATGTATTTTTATCATTTTAATTATAGCATATTTAAAAAATAATTGCAACTATGAAAAAATAGTTCCTTTTCTTGAATTTTTTTTATAAAAATTATATAATATACCTAATCTCTTTAATATTAAACTTAACTATTAGTAAAATTCAAAAAAGTTAGTTTTAAAGTGATTTTACTAAAAATCTAGAACCTAAGGGAGTACAACAATGAAAATACACTTTATATTACACGAAACATTTGAAGTTCCAGGAGCTTATCTTGCCTGGGCAGCGCTTTCTGGACACGATGTCACAATGACAAAAGTCTATCAAGATGAAAAATTACCTGAGAATGTGGATTCACTTGATTTTTTAATAGTAATGGGAGGTCCTCAAAGTCCAATTGGAGATAATAGCGAGTTTCCTTATTTTGACCCAAAGGCTGAAATTGATTTGATTAAGAAAGCTATAAAAGCTGATAAATACATAGTTGGAGCATGTCTTGGAGCTCAGCTTCTAGGAGAAGCCTACGGTGGAACTACAGAAAAAAGTCCTTCTTGCGAAATTGGAAATTTTCCGATTGAATTAACTGAAGATGGACTAGAAGATAAAAATATTAAGCATTTTGGAAAACAAGCGATAACAGGACATTGGCACAGCGATATGCCAGGACTTCCTGATACAGCAAAAGTTTTAGCAAAAAGTAAAGGATGTCCACGACAAATTATAAAATATAGCGAAAAGCACTACGGCTTTCAATGCCATCCTGAATTTACAAAAAAAGTGGCAGAATTATTAATTGATTCAGATAAAGATCTTGAAAAGAAAAGCCAAACTTTATCATTTGTCCAATCACCTCAAACAATCCGTAATAACGATTATAATGAGATGAATAATCTTCTTTATGAATTTTTGGATAATTTTACAAATAAATAAAGTAAATGTGTGGAAAAACAGCTAAATTAAATGTGGAATACTTTTTAAACCTTGTTTTTAAAATATTTCAAGGTATAATTGTAGCAAAAGTAATCTAAGAACAAAAAATTTAGGAGGTTTTATTATGAAAAAGATATTTTTTTAATTTTTTTAATGTTTTGCCTGAACACTTTTTCCAATGTAAATTAGAGAGTGTAAAAATTTTTGTGTAAATAGAACAGCAAAGTACTGAATTTACTGGATTCATCTGTTAGTTTACACAAAATTTTGGACATTCTCGTAAATTACAACGTTTTTGTAATTATGGATAATAATGCAACCAGAAATGTGGAAAATATCTCAAAGGGACTTAAAGAGGCAGGAATTGAAAGCCTTTATTCAAAAGGATATGCAGTCCATCTGACACTTTATCTTACAGAATACAAACCTGAAGCATTAAAAACAATAAAGAATACTGTCAATAAAATCGCAAATCAGACAAAGCCTTTTGATATAGAATTTTACAGATTAAGAAAAACTGGCGGAAACTGGTTTATGCTTGATGCTCAAAACAATGAAGCTATACAGCAGCTTGCAGATGAAATAACAGTCAGCTTGAACAAGTATCGTGCAAAGGACGCACAAGTTCCCGACTGGGCAAAATCTATTCCTGAAAAAGTAAAATCTTTCAATTTGTACGGCTCTCCAAACGTATTTACAAGTTTTGATCCGCACATAACTTTACTTACTCCAGAAGATTCAGCTAAAATAGACGCATTTACTTCAAAATACGACTTCAATCCTTTTAAATCTAAAGTCATTGGTATTGGAATTGCTCAAGTAGATGATTTGGGACAAGCTAAAAATATAATTTATTCAGTAAAATTTAAAAAATAGAAAAGGAGAAATTGTATGAAAAGACTTGGAAACTATGAGGAAATACTGAATAAAATAAAAGAGGAAAAGTATTTCTTATTATATGTTTCAATGAATAACTGCAGTATCTGTCATGCTGATATGCCAAAAGTTGAAAAAATTGCAAATGAAAAAAATTTTCCATCCTATCATATTGAAGCCCCTGAAATTCCTGAAGCTGTTGGGCAATTAAGTCTATTTTCAGTCCCAGTAGTTATTCTATTTTATGAAGGCAGAGAGATACACAGACAAGCTAAAATTATTGATTTTGACGAATTAAATTATAGAATTGAACAAATAAGTGAAAATAAATAAATACCAAAAGGGAACTGATTCTAATAAAACTAGAACCAATTCCCTTAATTTTATTTGCCTAGCAATTTTAACCCATAAGACTTAAAAATTTCTTCAGTTTTTTCAACTAATTCTCTCGTTGGTGTCGGTGTATCTTTTAATTTATATTCTTTTCCAACCTTTTCCCATTTATACTGCCCCATTTGGTGAAATGGCAAAATGTCTACTCTTTCCACATTTTTCAACTGTGAAGTAAACTTAGCCCAGTCGTGTAAATCTTTTTCATCATCAGAATATCCTGGAACTAACACATATCTTAACCAAACAGGTTTATTGATTTCATCTAAATATTTTGCAAATTTTAACGTATTGTCAAGTTCAACCGAAGTCAATATTTTATATTTTTCAGGATTTATGTGCTTAATATCGAGAAGCACCATATCCACAAGCTCCAACACTTTTTTCGCCTTTTCATTAAAAATATATCCAGATGTATCAAGTGCCGTATGAATCTTATTTTCACGGCAAAGTTTAAACAATTCCATCAGAAATTCAGGCTGCATCAAAGGTTCTCCACCAGACACAGTAACTCCGCCAGTTTTTATAAATCCCTTCACTTTTAAAATTTCCTTCATAACTTCCTGTGCTGTCATTACCATTTTTTTATCCTTAATTTCCCAAGTATCTACATTATGACAATATAAACATCTAAGAGGACATCCCTGTAAAAACAGCACAAATCTAATTCCTGGTCCATCTTTTGTCCCAAAAGATTCAAATGAATGTATGTATCCTTTTACTTCCATATTAATTTTCTCTCTTTCTCTCTTACTTTTTTAATATAAATTCAATATAAAATTTATACTATTATTTCCCGCTAGAGTAATGAATTTATTATAAATTCTATTTAACAAGGGGTCTTAACCTCTTGCCAGAAAATAAATAAAACATATTTTCTATTTTTTTAATAGGATATATATTCAAATAATAGAAAATAATGCCGCATAACTCATATTTTTATGAAACTATGCGACATTTTTCATATTTTAACAATTTATTGAATTTGTTTAACAGCTAAATTTAAATTTTAAATTTTTAAACTTTCAAAAATTACATTTTGTTTGAAATTGTTCTGTTAATTACATCTAATTGTTGTTCTCTAGTCAATTTAACGAAGTTTACTGCATATCCAGAAACTCTGATTGTTAATTGTGGATAATTTTCAGGATGTTCCATTGCATCTTCTAGTAAATCTCTTCCGAATACATTTACATTTAAGTGGTGTCCTGTTTGGTTGAAGTATCCATCCATTAATCCAACTAGGTTAGTTTGTTTTTCATCTGCATTTTTACCTAATGTTTCTGGTGTAATTGCGAATGTATAAGAAATTCCATCGTTTGCATCTTCAAATGGGATTTTAGCTACTGAAGCAAGTGAAGCAACAGCTCCTCTTGTATCTCTTCCGTGCATAGGGTTTGCTCCTGGACCAAATGGTGCTCCAGCTCTTCTTCCATCAGGTGTATTTCCTGTTTTCTTACCATATACAACGTTTGAAGTAATAGTTAATACTGATTGTGTAGGGATTGCATCTCTATACATCTTGTGAGTTCTCAATTTATTCATAAATCTTCTTGTAATATCTACTGCAAATTGGTCAGTTGCATCATCATTATTTCCGAATGGAACATAATCTTTTTCATTGATGTAGTCAACTGCATCTCCTTCTTCATCTCTTACAACTTTTACTTTACCATATTTAATAGCTGCAAGTGAATCCGCAATAATTGAAAGTCCAGCAATTCCAAATGCTTCTGTTCTTCTGATGTTGATGTCGTGTAATGACATTTCCAATGCTTCATAAGAATATTTATCGTGCATGTAGTGAATGATATTTAGTGCTTTAACATAAGTTGAAGCTAACCAGTCTAATACTTTGTCTAATTTTTCCCAAACTTCATCAAATTCCAAGTATTCACCTTTGATTGGTTCAAATTGTCCAACTGGTGTAACTTGAATCTTAGATTTTTCATCTTTACCACCGTTAATTGCATATAACAATGCTTTTGGCAAGTTTACTCTTGCTCCAAAGAATTGCATTTGATGTCCAATTGTCATTGGAGATACGCAACATGCGATTCCATAGTCATTCCCAAATTGTGGTCTCATAATGTCGTCATTTTCATATTGTACTGATGAAGTATCAATTGACACTTTAGCACAGAATTTTTTCCAGTTTTCAGGTAATTTTTCACTCCATAAAACTGTTAAGTTTGGTTCAGGCGAAGTTCCCATGTTGTACAATGTATGTAATATTCTGAATGAATTTTTTGTAACCATTGATCTTCCGTCTAATCCCATTCCTCCAATTGATTCAGTTACCCAAACTGGATCTCCTGAGAACAATGCATCATATTCAGGTGTTCTTAAGAATCTAATTATTCTTAATTTCATAACGAAGTGATCCATTATTTCTTGAGCTTCTTTTTCAGTCAAAGTTCCTTCCTGCAAATCTCTTTCCAAGAAAATATCTAGGAATGTAGAAGTTCTACCAATACTCATTGCAGCTCCATTTTGATCTTTAGTTGCTGCCAAGTATGCAAAATATAGCCATTGTACTGCTTCTCTACCATTAGTAGCTGGTCCTGAAATATCAAATCCGTAAGCTGCTGCCATTCTCTTTAATGCTTTTAATGCTTTAACTTGTTCAAAAACTTCTTCTCTAAGTCTAATTACATCTTCAGTCATTTCAGCTGGATCCAAATTTTTGTATTGTTCTTCTCTGTCAGCTATCAATCTGTCAACTCCGTAAAGAGCAACTCTTCTGTAATCTCCGATAATTCTTCCACGACCATAAGCATCTGGAAGTCCTGTAATAATTCCTGTATGTCTTGCTTTTCTTATTTGTTCAGTATAAGCTGAGAAAACTCCGTCATTGTGAGTTTTTCTGTATTTAGTAAAAATTTCTTCAGTTTCTGGATCTAATTTATAACCAAAAGCTTCCAAGCTGTTTTTTACCATTCTTAATCCACCATTTGGGAAGATTGCTCTTTTTAGTGGAGCATCAGTTTGAAGTCCTACAATTTTTTCCAAATCTTTATCAATATATCCAGCTCCATAAGCATCTATTTGAGAAGGTATTTTAGTTTCAGCGTCATAAATACCTTTTTCTCTTTCTACTTTAAATTTTTCAGAAAGCTCTTTCCACAATTTAGTAGTTGCTTCAGTCGGTCCTTCCAAAAAGCTGTCATCACCTAAATATTCTGTATAATTTAATCTGATAAATTCTGTAACATCAATATTGTCTTTCCAATTTCCTTCTTTAAATCCTCTCCATGCGTCCATTATTTAACAACACATCCTTTCAATCTTTAATATTTGTTATAGTTTATTTGTAATCATTATAATATTGAACTTAACTCTACAGTTATTATACCCTAAAAATTTCATAAAAGCAAATATATTTTTAAAATTTTTAAAAAAATTTTTTTATAAAAAAAGCCGTCCAAATGCCGTAAATAGTGAAAAAAATAACTTATAGAGTTTAAGCACATAAATGACCATTCCATAACAAAATTTATTTATGGATTATCTTTCTATCTTTTTTAAATTCCAAATACTGAAACATCATTCTACGTAAATATATCATCTGTTTCAAAATATTTGTTCTGCTTTGTAAAGTTCCCTTTTCTTTTCCCAGTACAAAATTAAAAATTGGAATATCTGAAAAATTTCTTATCGTATTTAAAAATTTTGAATTGGAAATTATAAGCACTTGTTCGTAACCAGTATTATTTCTTGTGATAACTTTCTTAAAATTATTTAAATGTTCCACCTTAACCACCTCTAAAAAATTAAAAAATTTCATTACTTTATTAAATGACTTTAAAATCTGATTCTCTTCCACATCAACTAAAACTAATGTCCTTATTTTAACGGTTTCATCCAAATGAATATATTTTTTCAAAAGTTTTTTATTTAATAAATCCTTATTTTCAAAATTTACAGATGTTTCAGCAATACTGTAAACTTCTACTCCTTCTTCCTTGCCCTTTCTAGTTTCTACCTTTTTTATTCCAAATGTTTCTTGATTTTTCTCAATCATTATGGCTTTATTAATTTCACTTAATATTTTTTCAGGTTTTCTTTTTTTTCTATGCAGTTTTTTATAAAACAAAGTCATAAATTTACAATCTATTTTCAATTTTTCCCTTTTAGAAATTTTATCCATCATTATAAAAAACTCTTTATTTTCATCAGTTTTCTTCAGCCTATATTTGAATTTTATATCTGTACTTTTCATATTTAAAATAAAATATGTTAATATTGAATATTTTTCGTACATTGAAATTATATCTGTAAACTGGTCAATATACAAAAAAAGAAGTCTTTTTATATATTTAATATTTTTTATTTCCAAAATTTCCTGCAATATTTTAAAATAGAAGTTTTCTTGATATGTACTTTTTCCAATATAAATCTTTTCCATTCTTCTCATCAGTATTTCCCTCAAATAGTTCTCCCTTAACTCTTTAAGGTCATAATTCTTGTTTTTAAATAATTTTTCTATATTTGCTGTTCTTATGTATTCTAAATGCTTTATATTATAAGTTTTTAATATCTGCTTTAGATCGTTTTGAATATTTTTAGTATTTTGTTCATTTCTCCTGATTTGTTTATTGAATTTGTAAATATTCAGCTTTTCCTTCCCAAGCAGCAAGATAAGTGTGATAAGTTCCCGCCTGAATGACATTCTCATATTTATATCCCTGTCATTTATCTTAAATAGGCTTTCATAATATTTTCCAAAATAATATAAATAATTTTTACTTTTATGTATTATCCCATTATCATTTTTACATAAAAATTCATTTATATGTTTAATCATACGATCTATTATTTTAAATCCATATTTTTCTTCTAATTTTTTTCTATTAACAATTTTAAAATTTAAAATATCTTTTAATATGTCACTTTCATTAAAATCAAGCCCCATTAATTATTTACTCCTCATAATTCTTATTAACCTTGTAATATCAATAATTACTAATATTTTCATAATAACAATTATGAGTTTATTTTTTTAGATGACATTTTTTACTTTCTTATTTTAACAAATTCTCCCTTAAATACTTGGTTTCAACCTATTTATTAAAATTAATTTAAAATTAAAGTGAATAAAAATATTTATAAAATTATGCTATTTAATTACTATTTTTTATAGAAAATATCATTATAAGCATTTTCAAAATTTATAATTTTTTTGTCTTTTTTTTCTAAAAGAATCTAAAATATCATAAGAAAACGAATTAAAAAAAATATTTATTTTATTAAGAACCCTTTATTTTCAAGGATTTTTTACTAATATATAAATTATTAAATAAAAAAAACATCAACAATTTGTTATTTTAAAATTTTATTTTTTGACAGTGAAACTTAAAATCAAACTCGAAAAGTCATAAATATTTTTGCTTTTGCTAATTTTCATAAACAAAACATATTTTCTTCACTTTCAAATTTATAATTTATAAATATATTATTTAAAAAATCTTGACTGTGAAATAAAAAATTTGTAATTGCAAAAAAAATAATATTGTATTATAATAGATGTGTATACATACAAAATAAGTTTAAAATTAAACTCTAAGATTTTAAGATTATGAATATCTGATTTTAAGTTTGATTTGCCTATTTCTAGGTCAGTTTAGTTTTAAATAAATCTCATTAACAAGTAAATCTAACATTTTATTAGAAAGGGAAATAATGGAAAAACAATATTTTGAAAGTTTTGATAATAAAAAAATACCTTATTTATTTTTTAAGTCAAAAAGAGAAAAATATAAAAATAATATTGTAATCTTTCATGGAATGACTGAGCCTGTTGGAAGATATGCTGAATTTGGGGAGTTTTTGGCTTCTAACGGGTATAATGTGTTTGTTATGGAAATTCGTGGGCATGGAGAACTGAAGGATGAAGAGATTGGAGATTTTGGAAAAAATGGAATAAAGGCTGTTTTTAAAGATATTGGCATCTTTTTGGACAAAATTGGATCAAATCCTGATAATACTACGATTTTTGGACATAGCATGGGGTCTTTGATTGGAATGCGATGGGGAATTGAAAATAGTTACAAATATTTTATTTTGTCGGGTTTTCCATTGAAAAAACAGATGGAAGCTGCAGGGGGAAGTTTTGCAACTATTCTGGAAAGAGTTATTTTCAGGAAATTTTCTGCATTTAATAAAATTTTCAGGAAATGGAATGTGGCTTTTGAGCCGAATAAAACTAAATTTGACTGGCTGACTCGAGATGAAAATGAAAGTAAAAAATACGAAGAAAGTGAACTTTGCGGTTATCCTGTCACACCAAAGTTTTTTTCTGGAATTTTTTCCACAATGGGATTTATTAACAGAAATTATAAAAAATTAGATGATTCTGCAAAAATATTGGCTGTTTACGGAACTGATGACAAGGCGATTGACACTTATCATATAAATAAGATTTTCAGTAATTTGAGAAAGAAAAAAAGAAGAATTAATGTTCTTGAAAACAGGGATGGGCGGCATGAATCCCTAAATGAAATAAACAAATACGAGATTTATGATGAAATATTGAAATGGCTGAATGTAAATTTCTGATTTATTAAATATTATTTATTTTTTTTGCAAAACTAAAAAATAAAGCCAAATTAGGTAAAAAATATAGTAAAAATGTAAAAAAATAAATATTTATAGTAAAAATTTCAAAAAATTTCAAAAAATAATAAATTTTTATTGAAAAATATGATATAATTAAGAAAGTTAATTTTAATAGGAGGAAAAATGGGTGTATTTGATTTTGTAAAAATATTTAGAGTAAATAAAAGTATTTCGATAGATTTAGGAACTGCAAATATATTGATTTACGATAAGCAAAGAAAAAAAATAGTATTAAACGAGCCATCTGTTGTTGCACGTGATAGAAAAACAGGAAGATTAATTGCAGTTGGAAAAGAAGCTAGAGAAATGCTTGGGAAGACTCCTGACAGTATTCAAGCTATTAAACCTTTGCAAGATGGAGTTATCGCAGATATTGACTCAACAAAGGAAATGATTACATACTTTATTCACAAAATTTATGGAAATTCGCTGTTCAAGCCTGAAGTAATGATTTGTGTGCCGATTGAAGTAACAAGTGTTGAAAGAAAAGCATTGTTTGATGCAGTAAAGGGCGCTAAAAAGACATACATTATTGAAGAAGGAAGAGCCGCTATTATTGGTTCAGGAGTGGATATTTCACAACCTGAAGGAAGCATGGTAATTGATATAGGTGGAGGTTCTACTGATATTGCAATTCTTTCGCTAGATGAAATTATTGCAAGTAAATCAATTAGAATTGCTGGAAACAGATTTGATGAAGATATTGTAAGATATGTAAAAAGAAAATATAATTTATTAATTGGAGATAGAACTGCTGAAAAAATAAAAAAAGAATTAGGTTCAGCATTAAAAGTTCAATCGCCTGAAGTTATGGAAATAAAAGGTAGAGATTTGGAAACTGGAATTCCTAATACTGTGGAAGTCAATGCAAATGAAATTTACGAAGCAATCGAAGATTCTCTATTCCAAATTGTAAACTCTACAAAAGAAGTTCTTGAAAAATGTCCGCCTGAATTGGCAGCAGATATTTTGGATAACGGAATTGTAATGACTGGTGGAGGTTCTCTAATCAGAAACTTTATTGACATGATGGAAAAAGAAGTTGGAATCAAAGTATTCTTGTCTCCAAATCCATTGGATTCAGTAGTTTTAGGTGGAGGAGCCGCATTTGACAACAAGAAACTGTTAAGAACTCTTCAAATGAAAGAAAATTAATATTTGTTGTTAATTTTAAAAAAGAAAAAAAGAAAATGAGAAAAAATGGAATTACAGAAAATAACTGAAAAATTTAAAAATGAGGCAAATCAGGATAAAGTGAGCGCAAGTTATCTCTTTTACGGCGATAAGAGAGTTGACTTGCTTTCTTATGCACTAATGTTTTCAAAAATGATTATGACAAAAAATATCCAAAATGATGCTGAAAAAGAAAAAATAGAACGGCTTATCGACATTTCTCAGCATCCTGACATTGAAATAATAAATAAAAACAATGAAAACATAAAAATTGATGAAGTGCGGGAAATCATCTATTCTTCAATAGAATCCTCATTTAATTCACCAAAAAAAATATTTATTCTGTGCGGAATTGAAAATTTGAGAAAAGAATCTTCAAATGCGCTTTTAAAAATTTTGGAAGAACCTCCAAAAAACGTATATTTTATACTTTTATCACGAACATTAAATATAATTCCTACAATAAAATCCCGTACAATTAAATTCCATCTCTCTGGAATGAATAACGAGGAACTGGGAGTTAGCAAGGAAATTTACTATTTCTTTGATGGAAATGAAAATGATATTCTGGAATTTAAAAGGCAAAATCTTTCGCTTGATGACATTAAATTCCAAATTAACACAGTTGAAGATATTTTGCAAATTGTTACGGAAATGAAAAATTATGTGAGCGGGGAATTTGCTGTTAAAAATAGTTTGGATTTGACAATAAAATATAATAAAAGCATTGAACTGATAGCACGGCGGATACGTTTTTGGGAGCTTGAAAATGTTTATTTTTTTATAAATGAAATTGAAAATGAACTAAAGAAAGAAAAGGAATTTTTGATAGGTTTTCTTTCTAAAATTATTATAAATGCAAAAAATTCTGTGGAAACGGAAGATTTGAAAAATCTGATAAATTTAAAAAATAGCATTAGGAATAATGTAAATATAAAAAGTGTACTTTTTAATTTTTTTGATATTTTGCAAAATTTTTAAAAAAAAATACTAATGAAAGATAAAATGGGAAATAAACTGTATTGTTAGAATATCTCCCATTTTTTATAATAGACTTGTTCGAAAACTGTATTTATTTAAAATTTAATAAAATAAACATTCTGAAGCAAGGGGTCTTAATCCCTTGTTAAATAAAAAAATTAGGTTAGCAAACAGATCTAATATTTAAATAGTGAAAATCAGTTAAAAGAATTTTTAAAAAGATAAATTTAAAATAAAAAAATAAGAGCATTCAATTATTAGAAAAGAACGCTCTTTTTTATTATTTATTTAGAAGCATGCAAAGGATCGGCTTTTCTAACTTTATCGCCATGAATTTGCTTTAATATCAAAAAGGCATTTTTAACATCTTCTGGAATATCAATGTGAGCTATATAGCCAGCTCCTTTAGGACCATATCCATCTTCATCATTTGTAAGCCTTGGAATTTCACCCATTAACAAAGTTATATATCTATCAATATCCCACATTCCAAATATGTCGTTTTCAAAACATAATTTTTTATCTTTAACACTGACTTTAGCTGAATAGGTTGCAAAATTAATGATTTTTATATTTTCTGAAAGGTATTTTTTTAAAGTTACTTCCATTCGTAGCTGCATTGTTGCATCTTGGGAAATTATTATGTTTTTAAAAGTTATATTTTTTTCTTTTAGTAATTTTAGTAAGTTTGTAATGTTGTTTCCACAGTTTGTGGAATGAATTTCGAGCAAATCAGGCTGTAAATTATACTTGTATTTTAAATAATTTCTAAAAATTTCAGCTTCAGAAATTTCTAATAAAATGGACTTTTTATCAGAATCTGGATATAATTTATAAAACTGTTCTTCTAATGAAACTGTCGTATGTCCTCTTCCTCCAACAATAACATATTTTTTAGCAACATCATTTTTCATAGCATTTGCCAAAACATCCCCACCAGCCAAAATAGAACCGCCAAAAAGCACCATCACATCCGCTTTTTCAACTCCATATTTTTTCATCAGTTCAAAAGTTGTTAATTCATCAATATCTCTCTTTCCACAAAAATTCCCTAACACATTAATACAATTTGCAATTTCATATTTACTAATTTTCTTATCCATTACAATTTTGCCCTTTCTTTTCTACTTTTAAACCAAATTAATTAAACTATTATAAAGTTATTTGGTAATTCTTCTTCGTTTACATTTTCAGAATTATTACATATTATTGCGTCAAAGTCGGACGTGTTGACAAATGTGTAAAAACCTCGTATTGACAATTTTGAGTCGTCTAGCAGCAAATATTTTTTTACAGCCAGCCCCATTGCTTTTTCCTTTATAAGCATTGTTTCCATCTCAGTTGTATAAACAACCTGTCTTTCAATATCCAGTCCTGCACAGCCTAAAATCGCATAATCAAAATTGAAATTTGACAAATTATTTAAGGCAATTGATCCAACAGACATATCATACTCCTCTATATATTTTCCACCTATCACAAACAATTCAGAATCGCTGTCATTAAAGGCTTTGACAACAAGCATACTGTTTGTTACGATTTTTACGTTTTTTCCCTTCAGATATTTTACTATGGGAACTACTGTAGTTCCGCCGTCAAGAAAAATACAGTCGCCATTTTTTATAAATGATGCCACTTTTTTGCACACTTCATCTTTTTTTTCATAATTTTCTGTGCGATCTTTCATATCCTTTTCATCCTGATTGGACATAACCGTTTTTTGATTTATGCTTTTTGCACCGCCGTGGACTCTAATAATTTTCCCCTGTTTTTCCAGAAATTCTGTATCCCTACGAATAGTAGTTTCCGTAACATTCAAAATCTGAGCCAGCTCTTTTGTATTTGCAATACCCTTTTCATTTACTATTTGTACAATTTTTTCAAATCTTTCGCTTGCAAGCATTTAATTTTTCACACTCCTAATTTTTCTTTTTTGTATTTAATTTTATGAAAATTAATGTTTAAATTATATTTTTTATCTTATTTTTTTAATATAACATAATTTTTTTCAAAAATCAAACAAAAAATTAAATAAAAGGATATTTTTTTATTACGCATAATTAGCAGTATACAATGGCATTTCATTCTTTTCAAATAATATTTTAGTTTTTATTTTTTCTCTTTTAAACATTTCTGAAATTTCTTTCACTGTATCAACTCCTTTTATATTTTCAATAACTGGAGAAATGTAATTTGCTCCTGCTCGTGCTGCAAGTAATGCCTGTGCTGAATAAGAGATTGATGTTATATTTACTTTTATTCCTTCCCCCGAAAGTATTTTACATGCCTTTAAGCCTTGAATAGACATTGGTATTTCAACTATTTTGTCTGAATTAATGTTTGCTAATTTTCGTCCTTTTTTTACCATTTTTTCCCAAGTATCATTAGTTTTTATATTTTTTCCGATTAATTGATTTACAAAGAATTTCATAATTTTATCCTCCATTTTTATATTTGTATTTATATGTTTGTTTTTTATCAAATAATATTAATATTCGCCTGTACTATTATCATTTTCACCCTTCAAATTCAAAACAACTGGAACAGATTTATAACCAATCCCCATTCTATCTATTCCCATATCTATCAATTCAAGGAAATGCTCTCTTGTCCGTATTGCACCACTTCCTTTTACTTTACATTTATTTCCAACTTCTTCTTGCATTATTTTTATAACTTTAGGAATCGCCCCTTTATTTTCGTATCCAGTCAAAAAACCTGTACTCGTCTTTACAAAATCAGCTCCCGCTTCAATACAGCATTTGCAAGTTTTTCTAATTTGCTCCTCATTTAAGGCATCCGTTTCAAAAATAATTTTTATTTCCTTGTCAAACTTGTGTGCCGCTTTAACACATGCTTTTATATCTTTCATAACTTCCTCATATTTTCCACTTCTTATTAGCCCAAAATTTGCAACTATGTCGATTTCCTTAACCGTATAATATTTCGCAACTGCCTCAATTTGCTTAACTCGTGATTCAGTAGAACTTGTTCCAAATGGAAAATCCGTTACAGGACACAACATTGTATTGCTTCCTTTTACATATGGCTCGCATAATTCAATATACGCTGGATTAATACAAATCGTAGCACACTCCAATTTCACCCCATCTTTTGTCAATTCAACAATTTCTTTTTCTGTAAATTCAGGCTTTAAAACTGAATAATCAATATATGCCGCTAATTCCTTTAAATTCATTTCATTTGCTTTTTTAGTCAATTTTTTCATAATATTTTCCGATAACACTTTCCAATTTTGTTTTATTATGTGTGTTATCTTTCCTCCCAGAAACATAATAACACAATACCGAACATTTGTCAACAATATTTTTTCGTTTTTGTTTGAATTTTTATAAAAATAGTAAATATTAACAATAAAAAGAATAAAAAACGTAAATTTTAGTACATTTTACAAAAAAATCGGAACAATCTTTAAAGATTCATCCCGACTTATTAATTTAATTTTTGTTATTTACTAATTTTTTTAACTTTTCTTTTGCTCCACAAATTGATAAAATTAA
Organism: Leptotrichia wadei; assembly: GCF_007990445.1. Taxonomy (NCBI): domain Bacteria; kingdom Fusobacteriati; phylum Fusobacteriota; class Fusobacteriia; order Fusobacteriales; family Leptotrichiaceae; genus Leptotrichia; species Leptotrichia wadei. The sequence continues at coordinate 353,100 of NZ_AP019841.1, read as the reverse complement.
CTATTCCCAGTTTATATTGAAAATATATTTTATATAATTTCCAGCATTTTCTGAAAGTTCCTCATCACTTATATTATCAGTATCAAAAAGAAAATAATGAGAAATTAGATTTGCCTTGACATATTCAACAGTTGCTTTAAAATGTATCAAAATTTCATCCATTGAAAATTTCACAGAGCCAGTTTTTGAATAGTCACTTTCAAATCCTCCAATAGAAATTGCAACTCCTATATTTTTTCCTTTTAGGTTATATTCATTTCCATAGGCCCAATTATATGAAAGTACATCATCAAGCCATTTTTTCAATAAAGGAGTGTATGTGTACCAGTAAAGCGGAAATTGAATAATTATGTTATCATGGGATAATAATAATTCGTGCTCTCTTTCAATATCAATATCCCAATTTGGGTAATTTTTGTAAAGTTCATTTACTGTAATTTTGTCAGGATATTTTTCCAGTTCTTCCTTCCATCTTTTGTTAATTCTCGAATTTTCCATATCTGGATGTGCTAAAATAACTAAAGTTTTCATAATTTAATCATCCTCTCTTTTTTAGAGCTCTACATTTTAATTTTTTTATTTCACAAGAAGTCAAAATTCCTTACTTCATAACATTTATTTTATTAAATTCCAGGTTTGTATGATTATCAAACAGATCTCTATCTTAAATAGCAATTTTAAAAATTATTTTTTTCTGAAAACATAAAATAAAATTCATAATTTATATCTGTCATTTTTCCATCTGTAATTTCTTCATAAATATTTTGCAATGAAATCTTATAATTTATATCCCCTGCTGTTCCAACATATTCAAAGTCTTTTGGCAAAACCTTATATTCTTCATCAGAACCTACTGAATTTTCAAGTTTGAGAGTCTTTAATTTTGCCAACACCTGTTTTATTAGATCTTCACAATTAAATTTAGCTAACTCTTTCCCGTTCTTGTCACTTACTGTAATTATTTTGTTTAAAATGGCAACTTTATATTCACTAGATTTATATGTCAGGTCTGTAGATTCTCCCCATTTTTTTTGATAATGGATAACATTGTCATAACCTTTTGCATCTAAAATATCTGAAGCATTTTCTTCTGTCTTTAAGTCATAGTTTACTGCTTTTCTATTATCGTAACTTTCACCATCTTCACCATCTTCTTCACCATAATAATTTCTCCAAGAATCCTTAATTCCCAAATCTCTTTCCAAATCATCTGAAATTTCATAAACTTTTCCGCTGGAATTTTTCAACCCAAGACTTTTAACCGATGATTTTCCCCTAGAATAAATATAGTCAATTACTGTATAAATCTGATTTCCTTGTCTATTAGTCAAATTTTGGGTAATTTTGGAAATTTTCCCATTTTTTAAAGCCCCATATTTTACAAGCATTCTTTTTAATCTCTGGCTTTGACTGTAAACACTCACTCTTTCAGCGTTAAATGGAGTATAAACAGCAATTACAAGGCACAAAATCAGGCTTATTAGAATCTTTGCAACTTTTGAGTTTCTTATGAATGAAATCATGCAGAAAAATAGCCAGAATATTAAAAGCAGCACATAATATCGGTTTTCTGTAATTCCATATTGATAAATTCTTTGAAAAATTGCAAGTAATGAAGCAAATATCAAAGGTATTGAAAAATACGGAAAATATTTTTTAAAATTACCTAGAAATTTATCACTTTTAATAAGTGGAGTTATTAGAATAATGATAAACAGGCTAAATGCCGTATACCAAAGCACAAGGTGGGAAATTAAGCCTTTTGGCAATTTCATAGATATAATTACATTTATAAAATAAATATACAAAATTCCTGTATAAATAGTAATTAGCGGAACAATTACAAATTTTACAAGCATTTTTAAAATATAAGGAAAATCATAACTTTCCAAATCATCGTCTGGCTTTTTTAGCAATGACAAAAATAAGGAAATCCCCAAAACATCAAATACAAATACCCACGAATACAAATAAAATCTTAAAATAAACCATCCAAACATATCAAATCCAAATAATGCGGCAACTGTAGTCAAAATTATCACAATTCCAATCCAAAGCACTGTTGCAAAAATACACGATACAACAAAATTCACAAACACAGATTGCAGATATTTTTCTTTATTTCCCTTTTTTAAAATTGGAATCAATAAAAAGAGTAATATTGAAATTGGAAACAGCATCCAAAATCCAATTTTATAATTATACACAATAAAACAAACAAAATAAAATATTGCAATAATGACAACAGTCAAAACTGTATAAATGCTTCTAAAAGACCATTTTTTCTTCTCCCCAAAATACTCTTCCCTGACAACTTCAAACATCGCAGTCATAAAAATCCCAAGTATACAGCAGTTCCTTACTTCTTCCAAAATAGCAACAGAAAATCGTTTAACATCTAAATCTTCAATTTCTGTAATCAAAACTACCAAAATAAAACTTATTAAAGCAAAAATAATCGTTACTCGAAACCTTTCAAATCCTCCCTTGAAATATTCAAATAACTTTTTAGTTTTTTCCATAAATTTTCCCATAGATAATCACCTCTTATCATATATTTTAATTCTCTTAATTTTATGATACCACATATTATTTAAAAACAAATGAGAAACTTGATTTATTTTTTAGTTTTCACCTTAAAGGAACTTATTAATAAAAAAATTTATAAAAGTGATTTAATAATTTTAAGAATAATAAAATAAATTTTTATTTTCATCTATCAAATAATAAATCAATGTGATATAATTTATCATAAAATACAAGTTTCATTATTTAAGTGGCAGATTTTGAAAAAATCATTAAATAATATAATCAAAAGGGGGATTATTATGAAAATAAAATATGTCATCATTTTTGTAATGCTGTTAATTGCGGGGAATTTTTTAAGACTTTTAATTGAGGATAAAAATACTCCTGAAATTGAAATTAATAGGGAAAAAAATTATAAAAAGGATAAGGCTAAGAAAGATACTGATTTGACAAAAAGCAATGTGAAATTTGATATTAACAGTATTGAGTATAAAGATTTGCTAAAACTGGGGATTAATAAGAATAAGGCTGAAAAATTTGTGAAATATCGGGATGAAGTTGGGGTTATTAAAGATGTTAATGAAGTAAAGAATATTTCTGGATTTGGAAAGTCAGGGCTGGAAATTGCTCAGAAATTTTTGTTTGTAGACAATGAAAAGATACAAAATTCTAAACAGAATTATGGACATGAAATAACGAAATATAATATTAATAAATTAAATGAGAAGGAATTAAAAAAAATAGGATTTACAAATAAGGAAATAAAAAAATTGATTCCTGAAATTGAGAAAAATAATATAAGATCAAATGTAGAATTGGAAAAGATTATCGGGAAAGAACGTTATGCAGAAATTGAAGATAAAATAAAATTTATAGAATAAAAAATAATATCATTTTATTTATTAGAATTGTTTTGAAATCATGCGCAATTTGGAATTTAATAAAATAAATATTCTGAAAAAAAATTAAGTTATTGAACAGATCTATTTGATAATATAGCTTAATTCCTTCTTAAATCAAAACTTTTGTTTATTAAAAATCTTTTATAAAATCTGCCACTTAGAGAATTTTACTCGTATTATTCTATAAAATAATTAGAAATTTTAAATTGCATGTTTCTAAAAATTAAATGATAACAGTTTATGATAATCAAGGGAATGAAAACCTTTGTAAAAAAGCAGTAAAAAGAAAGGAGTTTGATTATTTTTTTAAAAATAAAATAAAAAAATGAGTTTATTATCAGATATTGCAGTGCCAATTGCAAAGTTGGTAAATATGAAAAAATATAAGGAAAAGGATTTTTTAAATCCGAGAAGAGATACAGATTTTTTGAATAAAAACAATTTTGACAAGTCACTTACCACTGATGAGCAGTTTATTGATGAATATCAAATTTTAACAGTTTCTAGTCAAGAAAGTTGTAACAGACATGTTATTTTCTTGCATGGCGGGGCTTATGTCATGCGTGCTGTTCGAGGGCATAAAAATATTATTGAAAAATTAGTGAAAAAGTATCATTTGAAAGTTACATTTATTGACTATCCGCTTGCTCCTGAAAATACTGTGGAAAAGGCACATAAAGTTGTAATGGAGGCTTATAGAAAAGTAACAAAAAAATATAAAAATGATGAGTTTTATTTATTTGGAGATTCTTCTGGCGGGGGACTGGCACTTGCATTTTTGCAAAGGCTAAAGGAAGAAAAACAGCTGCCTTTTCCAAAAAAAACGGTATTAATGTCGCCTTGGGCTGATGTTTCAATGACAAATGAGGAAATAGAAGAGTTTGCAGAAAAAGATCCACTTTTGCCTTTAAATGGGCTGATTATAACTGGAAAGCAGTTTGCTGGGGAACTGGATGTGAAAGATCCGCTGATTTCGCCAATTTATGGAAATATGGATAATCTTGGGGAAATATTTCTCATTTTTGGAACAAATGAAATTTTGTATCCTGATTGCTTAAAATTAAGCGATATGCTGGAAATTGCAGTTGGAACAAGCGTAGAAATAAAAATTGGGGAAAATTTGTGTCATGACTGGATTTTAGCGCCTCTTAAAGAATCGGATGAAACTATTGATGAGATTGGGAAATTTTTTCTGAAATAATCAAGGCTGTTTATACAAATTTTCTATATTTATAGGATTTTATGATAAAATAGAAAATTTTTTACTTAATTAAACATTCTGCCAAATTAATATTCATTATTTAAATGGAAAGTAATAGGCTTGTTTGGAAACTGTATGTATTTTAGAATTTAATAAAGAAGCACCTTGTAAAATAAAAAATTAAGTTATTGAACAGATCCGATATTAAAATTATCAAAGAAGAATAAAAGAAGGAATTTTAACTATGTCTGAAAAAATTAAAAAAAAGAATGATAAAAATAAAATTAATGAAAGAATTGACTGGAAAAAGCATGAGGAAATTCTTGAGATTTACAAAAAAATAAAAGCAGGGATTGAAAAGGCTATAAAAGGTTATAAAAAGGCTTGGAAAGGCACAGAAAAGGAAGTTTTTGCAGAAATGGCATTTTGTATTTTGACACCTCAGTCGAAGGCTAAGAATGCTTGGCTAGCTATTACAAATTTAGTGGAAAACGGGCTGCTGTATAATGGAAAGGCAGAAGAAATGGTTGAATTTTTAAATATTGTCAGATTTAAAAATAATAAGTCCAGATATTTGGTGGAATTGCGAAAATTAATGACAAGGAACGGAGAATTACAGCCAAAGAAGATTTTGTCCGAAATTGGAGATACTTTTGAAAAAAGAAAATGGATTTTGAAAAATGTTAAGGGAATGGGATTAAAGGAGGCAAATCACGTACTGCGAAATCTTGGATTTGGAGAAAATATTGCAATTTTGGATAGGCATATTCTAAGAAATCTAAAGGCCCTTAATGTAATTGAGGAAATTCCCAAGTCGATAACTGAAAAAAAATATTATGAAATAGAAGAAAAAATGAGAGAATATTCAGATTTTTCAAAAATAAAAATGGATGAACTAGATTTGGTTTTATGGTATAAGGAAGCTGGAGAGATTTTTAAATAATTCCCAAAGTTACGTAGTGTTTTTTTCAAAAAAATATGGTAAAATATTATAGAGAGTTCATTATAAATATTGAATATATAACTAAAAATCCAATTCTTTATTTTAAAATCAGATCAATATTAAAAACAGCGAAAGGAGAGCGATTACTATGACCTCTAACTTAAAACAATTAAAAGAAGATATTAAAAAGCATAACTTTGCTAAAAGTTCAATTATCCTCGGATTAGCAGCATTGCTAGTAAGCTGTGGCGGAGGTGGCGGAGGAGGTGGCGGAGCCGGAAATTCAGGCGGAACTTCAGCTGCAACTCCAACACCTGCTAATCCAGCACCAGTAACAACAAAGCCTACTGTAACAACAGCAACTTCCGAAATAGGATGGAATTCTTCCACTGTTTCCTATGACAAAAACAACCCGCATAACAATTCAAATACAACACTTACAGGCAATGATGTAAAAATTGGAATCATTGATGTTGGATTTGAAAACTCATCATTTAATTCTGATCTTACAGAAAAATTTGGAAGCCGTTTAACAAAACTTACAGTCTCAGGATTTACATCAGAAGCTACTGCAAGTGATGATCATGGAATTGTTGTTGCTGATCTTGCGGCAGGATCTTCAAATGGAATTGCAAAAGGTGCCAGTGTCTATGTAATTGATGCAGCAAAAAGAAATACCGACAAGAATGCCACTTATCCAAGCGTAAAACTGGAAATGTATCAAAAATTAAGAGATAACGGCGTAACTATTTATAACCAGTCATTCGGAATTGACGGAGAAGTGACTGACTTTAATGCTGACAATACTTCAAGCCATTATTACGGATTTCAAATTGGAAGCTCTATGCTTGATTTTTATAGAAATGAAGTAAATAACGGCTCATTATTTGTATGGTCTGCCGGAAATGATTCTTCTGACAAGCAGCCTACACTTGAAGGAGGATTGCCACATTTTGAAAGCGGACTTCAAAAAGGATGGATAAATGTAGTTGCATTGACTTCAAAAGATGAATCTAAACTGGGAGATACAAGCTGGAGCAATTTAACTCCTCTATCACCTGCAGGAGTTGCTAAAAACTGGACTGTAACTGCTGTTGGAGACCAGATATTTACAATAAAAGGACAAAATTATATTGGTGGAGGTTCTTCCTTTGCAGCGCCAATTGTAACTGGAACAGCAGCTTTAATTAAGCAAAAGTATCCTTGGATGGATGCTGATTTAATTAGACAGACAATTTTATCAACTGCAACAGATATAGGAACTCCTGGTGTTGATGATGTTTATGGATGGGGACTTTTAAATATCGACAAGGCATTAAAAGGGCCTGCCTTATTTAGCAAGCAGCTTGCGCTTGCAGATAATGTAACCATTAATATTCCAAGCGGAAGTTATATTTTCTCAAATGACATTTCAGGAGATGCAGGGGTAATTAAAAACGGTTCTGGAGATTTAATCTTATCTGGAAATTCTACATTTACAGGGCCTACAACGGTAAATGGCGGAAGATTGCAAGTAAACGGCGTTTATTCTTCTTCAATTAACGTAAAAAAACAAGCCATTCTTTCTACAAATAATGCTGTAATTAAAAATGATGTTATAAATAACGGTACTGTAGAAAATACTGGTTCTACTGAAGTTGCTGGAAATTATTCATCATTGGAAAACTCTAGAGTTGTGACAGATTTAAATTCTAATATACATGTAAAAGGGAAAGTTAGCCTGAACAACTCAAAACTTGAAGTAAAACCTGAAGAAAATGGAGAAAGAAAATATATAACATCTAATGGAACTGCACAAGATGTCATTACATCAGATGACAAGATTGAAGGAAACTTTAATAGCGTAAATACTGATGAAATGTTAAATGCTAAATTAAATCAGACTGAAAATTCTGTTTCTGCAAAAGTAAGCAGAAAAAACATACTGGATTATGTGGAAAAAATTTCAGAATCTGATGAAATGCAAAAAAATACTGCACAAAATCTGGAAACTGCCTTTCAAAAATTAGATCAGGATATTGAAAATGGAACAGCTGGAAATGTTGCACAGTTTGAAAGAAAAGCCGCTAAATTGCAAGCCCTTACTTCTTCAAACAGAGCAGCTGTTTTGGACAGTTTGTCTGGACAAATTTATGCTTCGGCACAAGCATTGACATTCCAGCATTCGCAAACTGTAAACAAGGATTTGTCTAACAGATTGGTTATGCTGGGAACTCTTGACAATGTTGGAGACAAATTTGGATTGTGGATTACTGGATTAGGCGCTAACGGTAAATTAAAACAAGATGGATATGGAAAGGGAGATACTAAAGTATACGGTGGACAAGTCGGAATTGATAAGCAATTTGGAGAAAACTTGATTTTAGGTACTGCTTTATCCTATTCAAAAGCTGATGTTAAATTTGACAGATATGGCGGAAAATCTGATGCTAACAACTTTGGAATTTCATTGTATGGAAGATTAGGAAATAAAGATGTTCCTGTTTATCTGCAAGGACGTCTGGGAGTCGGATTTATTGACAGTGATGTTGAAAGAGACATTATTTTAAGCAGCAACGACTATACTAGAGCTAAAATTAATCATAATGACAAGGTTTATTCTGGATATTTAGAAACAGGATACGATGTTAAAAATGCTAACGGAGACTTTGTCGTGACACCGTTTGTGGGATTAACTCACGATACAGTTGTAAGAGGATCATTCTCTGAAGAAAAAAGCCAATTTGGATTGACTGCTGATAAGAAGAATTATAATCAGACAGCCGCATTAGTTGGGCTTAGAGCTGGAAAAGCTGTAAACTGGAAAGGTGGAAGCAAGACTACATTCCAAGGTTACGTAACACATCAAAGAGCCTTTAATAAGCAGGATTTAAGTTTTGATGCAAGATATACTGGACTTCCAGGAGCAACATTCAAGGTAAAAGGTATTGGACTTGCTAAGAACAAGACTTGGGCTGGAGTTGGAGCATTAACAGAAGTAAATAAAGACTTTGGATGGTATGTAAATTATGATGGTTCTGTTGACGGCGGAAAAGGTAAAGGAAACAATAATGTGTTTACAACAGGAGTCAGATTTAATTTTTAATCTAAATTTTAGATTTGTTGACTTTTTAAATAACAAGTGTTATAATACTATAAAATAATAAAACTGGAGGTTTTTTTTATGAAACAGAATACATTAATTAGCAACATTGTAAAAATTGAAGCAAAAGAAAAGGAAACTTTTAAAAACATTCTTTTAGTGCTGGGCGGAGTGGCATTTTTATCAATAATGTCTCAAGTTTTAATTCCGCTTCCTTACACTCCTGTACCAATTTCACTTGGAACATTTGGAGTAACACTAATGGCACTATTATACGGAAGAAAATTGGGAACTGCAACTATACTTTCCTATGTTGCGGCAGGTAGCTTAGGCGCTCCAATTTTTGCTGGAGGTAAAGCTGGTTCATTATTCTCACCAACTGGCGGATATATTTTAGGATATATTGCAGCTACAATAATTTTAGGATATTTAGCAGATAGAGGTGTTACAAAGTCTTATGTTAAAACAATTCTTTCACTAATACTTTCAAGTGCCATTATTTTAACATTAGGTTCATTAGTATTGTCATTATTTGTACCTGGAAAAAACGCGTTTATGATTGGTGTATTGCCTTTCCTTCCTGGAGATGCATTAAAATCAACTACTGTAACACTTTTACTTCCGACATTGTGGAAATTTATTCCAAAAAATGACAAATAAATATCTAATAGAAAGAATTAATTTATTATACATCTATCTAAAAAGAAATTGCCTGAAAAAGTAAAACAAATTGTATATAAAATACTGAATATGAACTTTACTGTGATTCTCACTCAATTTGTAATTGTTTCAGCTATACAGCCATTAGCTTATGTATTACTGGACTTTGGATTTACTGGATTATTTCATATATTATAGGAACAGTAAAATTTTTGAAAAATGAAGATTATTCATATAAATTTTCAGCAAATATTTTGAAACCATAAAAATTGATATATTAATTATCGTATAAATTCCCGTTTTAAAAAAAATTTTTTAAACGGGAGTTTTTTTGTAACATAAGTTACAGTATTATTTGAAAAAATATTATAGAATATAAGTGGAGAGAAATCAACAGTTTTATACTATTTCCTATTCTTATTTTAGGATTTTAGTATAAAATTGATTTATTATTTGCTTTTTTGGAAAATATCATTATAACTTTTGATTTAAAATGCATTTTATAATAGTCAGATAAAAGATCTGATGTTATTAGATGCATTTTTTATTTTATCTCAATTTTATTATTTTAATGTTAAAAATATTCATATTAAAAAAATATCTTGACAACCAAAGTATATAATGTTAATATATTATTGTTATTAGGTCTTCCTAATTTTAAAATTAGGTTTAGCTAAACCTGAAAGGAGTTGAGATGAGCAGAAGTATAGAAGACTATTTAAAGGGAATATATACTTTGAAAAAAAAGAAGGAATATTCCAATAAAAAACTTGCAGAATATTTAAATATCTCTCCAGCTTCAGTTAGTGAAATGATAAAAAAGTTGGCAAACGATGATTATTTAACTATCGACAAAAAAACAGTAAAACTTACTGAAAAAGGGAACAGCTTTGCACTTGACATTATACGTAAACATAGGGTTTGGGAAGTTTTTTTGTTTGAAAAGCTGGGATATGAAAAGAAAGAAGTGCATAAAGAAGCAGAAATTTTGGAACATGTAACTAGCAATAAACTTCTTCAAAAGCTGGAAAAATTCCTGTTTTATCCTAAGGAATGTCCGCACGGAAGCCCGATTTTCTATGATTTGGAAAACTTAGATGAGGAAAATATTATAAAATTATCTGAAGCTGAGGAAGATGATGAAATTGTTATATTAAGTGTGGAAGATAATATAGAATTATATGATTATCTAAGGGATTTAGATATAAATTTAAAGGAAAAATATATTGTAGAAAGAAAAGATCCGTTTAATGGACCGATATATTTGAAAAGTGAGCAAAATAATGGAAAAATAGTGGCTTTTAATGCAGCAGATATGATTGAGGTTTATAAAAAAAATAAAGATTTGGAGGAGACAGATAATGAGTAAAAACAACGTATTAACAAAATTAAACTTAGTAATCGCAGTATGTGTAGCAATGATGCTACTAATATCTTGTGGAAAAGGTGGAGCTTCATCAGGAAAAAAAATAAAAGTTACGACAACAACGACAATGCTTACTGACCTTGTAAAAACAATTGGTGGAGATAAAGTCGAAGTTACAGGACTTATGGGAGAAGGAGTAGATCCGCATTTGTATAGTGCTAGTGCAGGAGATATTGAAAAACTTGGAAATGCAGACATTATAGTGTATGGTGGATTACATCTGGAAGGTAAAATGACAGAAATTTTTGAAAAATTAACTTCTCAAAACAAAAATATACTAAATGTTGGGGACAAACTAGATAAAAGTAAAATTCATTTAGTTGACCAAAATACTCCTGATCCGCATGTATGGTTCAATACAGAATTATGGGAAAAAGAAGCTGAGGCAGTCGAAGCTGAATTAAGTAAATTTGATCCTAAAAATAGTGACTACTACAAAGAAAACTTGAAAAAATATAAAGCTGAACTAAATGAACTTACAACTTATGTAAAAACAAGAATAAGTGAAATTCCTGAAAAAAGCAGAGTTCTTGTAACAGCTCACGATGCATTTAACTACTTTGGAGAACAATTTGGACTAGAAGTAAAAGCAATACAAGGTGTTTCTACAGATTCTGAAACTGGTACAAAAAATATAAGCGACTTAGCCAATTTCATTGTTCAAAGAAATATAAAAGCAATATTTGTAGAATCTTCTGTTCCGAAAAAAAGTATAGAAGCATTGCAGGAAGCTGTAAAAGCTAGAGGAAAAGAAGTTAAAATAGGTGGAGAATTGTATTCAGATTCGCTAGGAGATAAAGCACATAACTCTGAAACTTATATTAAAACAGTTAAAGCAAACGCCGATACCATTGTAAATGCTTTAAAATAAAAATTAAACTCGCTTTTCTCAGACCATAATTTTTATTTTCAAAAAATGCTTAGACAAGCGGGGATGCAAGGGTATGGCGATTGATACCCTTGCAATAATTAAAAAAATAACATAAAAAATTAAAGGAAAATATTTATTAATAACAATTTATTTTATAAAAATACAAAATGATTATTAAAAATTAAGACAAAATGAGACATTAAATAAAAAATAAATTTGCAGAAATAGAACAGTTTTACAATTTAGGAGAAGGAGGAAAGATGAATCAAAATGTTTCTGATGATATTATTATAAGGGTTGAGGATTTAACGGTAGCTTATGAAGATAAGCCTGTTTTGTGGGATGTTGAGCTTGACATTAAAAAGGGAGTCCTTATGGCTATAGTGGGACCAAATGGGGCTGGGAAATCTACTTTAATTAAAGCAATGCTTGATTTACTAAAGCCTGTTACTGGAGAAGTAAGATTTTATAATGAAAAATATAGCAAAGTGCGGGATAAGATAGCTTATGTACCACAAAGAGGAAGTGTTGACTGGGATTTTCCCACTACTGTATTTGATGTTGTGGAAATGGGGCGTTATGGAAAAGTCGGGTGGTTAAAGAAAGTTAGAAAAATTGATAAAGAAAAAACGAAAGAAGCGATTCACAAAGTTGAAATGGATGAATTTTCAGATAGGCAAATAAGCCAGTTGTCTGGTGGTCAGCAGCAAAGAGTGTTTTTGGCACGGGCATTAGTGCAGGATGCTGAAATATATTTTATGGATGAGCCGTTTCAAGGTGTCGACAGTAAAACGGAAAAATCTATTGTAAATATTTTAAAAAAATTGCGAGATGAGAAAAAAACTGTAATTGTTGTTCATCATGATTTGCAGACAGTAAAGGATTATTTTGATTATGTGACATTTATAAATGTGTCTGTTATAGCTTCTGGACCTGTGGAAGAAATTTTTACTCCTGAAAATATTGAAAAAACATATAAGAGTAAAAAAGCAACTCAAAATAATGAAAATCTGTCTGAAATTGAAAAGGAGCGATAAAATGAATATATTAAATCTTCTTATAACAGATCATACATTCAGAACAGTTGCACTTGGTTGTCTATTGCTTGGAATGGTTTCAGGAATACTTGGATGTTTTGCCGTTTTACGAAAGCAAAGTTTATTGGGAGATGCAGTTTCTCATGCTTCACTTCCCGGAGTTTGCTTAGCTTTTTTATTTACAAACGTGAAAAATACAGAAGTTTTGCTGCTTGGTGCCTTAATAACAGGAATTGTATGTATTGGTTTAATCCAATTAATTCAAAATTATACAAAAATAAAATTTGATAGTGCTTTAGCATTGATTTTATCAGTATTTTTTGGGTTAGGGTTAGTTTTACTTTCTTATTTGAATAAATTGCCGGGTGCAAATAAATCGGGATTAAATAAATTTATTTTTGGGCAAGCATCGACATTTATTAAAAGAGATGTAAATATTATCTTCATTACAGGGATTATTCTTTTAATTATAATTATTCTTTTCTGGAAGGAATTTAAAATTGTTTCGTTTGACTCTGATTTTGCTAAAACATTGGGATTTCCAAGCAAGAAAATCGAAATATTAATTTCCATATTGATTGTAACAACCGTAATAATTGGTATTCAAGCGGCAGGAGTAATTTTAATAAGTGCGATGCTTATTTCTCCAGCAGTTGCAGCACGGCAATGGACAGACAAACTTTCGATTATGGTAATTTTGGCGGCATTTTTTGGAGGAATATCAGGTCTGCTTGGAACTTTGATTAGTATAAGTGAAAGTAATTTGCCTACCGGGCCTGTTATTGTCATAATTATAAGTATAATTGTAATTATTAGTATTCTTTTTTCAAATAAAAGAGGGATTGTATTTAAAATTATAAGAAATCAGAAAAGAAAAAAAGAATTTAAGAAAAAACTTGAAAATAAAAAATCTGAATTAAATAGTTTAAAAATGAATAATTTGGAAAGGGGGAAATAAATTATGAATTTTTCATTGGAAATACAATTAATTGCGATAATGGTGGCAAGTGCCTGCTCGATTTTAGGAACATTTCTGGTTTTAAAAAGTATGGCAATGGTTTCGGATGCGATTACGCACACTATCTTACTTGGAATTGTAGTTGCATTTTTTGCAGTTCATGACTTAAATTCTCCCTTGTTAATCGTTGGTGCGGGAATAGTTGGAGTTTTAACCGTTTACCTTGTGGAACTTCTTAATTCAACAAGACTTGTCAAGGAAGATTCTGCAATTGGAGTGGTTTTTCCGCTGTTATTCAGTATTGCGGTAATTTTAATTTCAAGATATGCTGGAAATGTACATTTGGATGTTGATTCAGTATTACTGGGAGAACTGGCATTTGCACCATTTAATCGGATACAGATATTTGGATTTAGCATTGCTAAAGGATTAGTTGCAACTTTTATCGTATTTTTAATAAATTTATCTTTTGTTGTTATTTTTTTCAAGGAATTAAAAATTTCGGTATTTGACAAGGCTCTTGCAATAACGCTTGGAATGAAGCCGATATTAATTCACTATATGCTGATGTCGCTTGTATCAATGACAGCAGTATCCTCATTTGAGGCAGTAGGTTCAATACTGGTGGTTGCATTTATGATTGGGCCTCCAATTACAGCGTATTTATTAACAGATAAGCTAAAAGTAATGATAGGATTAAGCCTCGTTCTGGGAGCTGTAGCAAGTATCATTGGATTTCATTTTGCAAGATTTTTTGATATTTCAATAGCGGGAAGTATCGCAGTAATAATAGGAGTAATTTTTCTTTTAACATTAATTTTTTCTCCTAAAAAAGGTCTAATTTTTACAATTAATCGTAAAAGAAGCCAAAAAATGATTTTTTCAGTTAGAATTCTTTTAATCCATTTGTCTAACCATGCTAATACTAAACATGAAAAAGATGAATGTGGAACTGAAACGATTGATAACCATCTTCGTTGGAATAAAAGCTTTTTAGATAAAGTTATTGAAAAGGCAAAAAAGGAAAAATATATTTATGTGGATAATGATGTTTTCAAGGTTTCTGAAAAAGGAGAAAAATATTTACTAAATATCTAATATTATATCCATTCAAACAGAAAATTTATTATAAATTCTTATTTAACAAAGGGACAAAATCTCTTATTACTAAATTTCTATTTTTTTAATTAATAAATCTAAAATAAATCAACTATTATGGATTGTTTTTTATAAATTATATGAAACAATCCTTTTTATATTACTTTTCTCCAATACAAGGCTCCATTCGTTTAAAATTTTTCTAATTTACTTTGTCTACCTCTAAAATATATCGAATACTAACTTAGTTAGAAGAACAAAAAACTGTATTTTATTTATTTTATAATAAGAAATCTAAATTTTTTATTTAAAAAATTCATACAAAATCTAACATTTAAATAAGAAATATTATAAATAGTAAGCTCATAACAAATTCAAAAATTTATGATATATATAATTAAAATAAGATAAATAAATTTTTTTTATCCTAATTAATAGTATAAAAAATCTAAAAATTCGAAAAAATAGGGAACTATGAAATTATATATTTTTTTTATGAAACTTGAAAAACACAAAATATTGTGTTATCATTATGTTATGAAAACAATATATAGTGTTTCAGGTAAAAAAGGCCTGAATGAATTAGATATGTTTAGAGGGATAAGGGAAGTTGATGGTTTGCAGAAAAGTGGAAAAGTATGAAAGTAAAAATAAGGGAGGAATAAAAATGCAACCACAATTAACAGAAAATTTAAAAAATATAATAGCAGGAATAGTGAATGTCGAAAGCAACGATACGTGCAATGAAAATGCCAATATGTCTTCAATGACACCAGCAGGGCAAATGATGAAGTTTGCAAGTGAAGTATCAAAAATTTATGCTTTGGAAAATTTAGTTTCACCAAGATTTAAGGAAGCTCACGAAAAAGGGCTTATTCATATTCACGATTTGGATTTTTATTCCAGCAAAACTACAACTTGTCTGCAATATGACTTGGCAGACATGTTTGAGAATGGTTTTTATACTAAGCACGGATATATTCGGGAAGCACAGAGTATTTCCACTTATGCGACACTTGCTACCATTATTTTTCAGACAAACCAGAATGAACAGCATGGCGGACAGGCAATACCAGCATTTGACTTCTATATGGCAAAAGGTGTGTTAAAATCGTTTAGACGTCATTTGAAAAGAAGAATTTTGAGCTTTGTAGAAATAAAAAATGGAGTGGAAATTATACAAGAATATGAAAAAAATGCAAAAGAATTTTTGAAAAAAAATGTTTCTTCAATTAAATGCAATGAAAATGAAATCAAATTACTGGAAGAATACTTTAAAATAAATAGAGATGATTTAATTAAATTGCTAGTTGAGGCTTATGATGATACTCAAAATGAAACTTATCAGGCAATGGAAGGATTTTTACATAATTTGAACACAATGCACTCTCGTGGTGGAAATCAAGTTGTCTTTTCTTCAATAAATTATGGAACTGACACTTCAGAAGAAGGTAGAATGGTTATCCGTGAATTATTAAAGGCGACATCAAGCGGACTCGGTAAAAATGAAACTCCAATTTTTCCAATACAAATTTTTAAGGTAAAGGAAGGGCTTAATTATTCTGAAAATGACTACGATTTAGCTAGAAGCGACTTTGATGGAATTTTAGAAACTGTAAAAAAACAAAAAATTTCTTATGATGATAATTTACAAAATAAAAAATCACTTTTTGAAACACCAAATTTCGATTTGCTATTATTATCTTGTGAAACTTCAAGCAGAAGATTATTTCCAAACTTTGTATTTTTAGATTCAGAATTTAACAAACACGAAAAATGGAGAATGGATGATCCTGAAAGATATAAATATGAAATTGCAACAATGGGCTGCCGAACACGTGTATTTGAAAATGTAAATGGTGAAAAAACTAGCCTTGGACGTGGGAACTTGTCTTTTACAAGTATTAATTTCCCCAGAATTGCGATTTTGACTAGAAAAAATGTAGAAAAAGAGATTGCAGAAATGGAAAAAGATGGAAAATTTGCGAATGAAGAAGAAAAAAATAATAAAAAAATTGAACTTTTGACAGGAAAATTTCAAAGAAGAGTGCTGGAAGCAACATATTTAGTTGGAGATCAGCTTTATGAGCGTTATAATTTTCAAAAAACAGCTTTGGCAAAACAATTCCCATTTATGAGAAGCAATAATTTATGGAAAGGGCTTGGGGGAAAAGATGGAAATGATGAAGTTGGAGATACAATAAATACAGGTTCTCTTTCAATTGGTTTTGTTGGAGGGGCAAATGCGATGTATGCTTTATTTGATGCAGAACACGGAACAAGTGAAGTTGCTTATAAGGTGCTTTATGATACGATTGAAAAAATGGGTGCAGTTGCAGATGAATTTAGAGATAAGTATCATTTGAATTATTCAATTTTGGCAACTCCGGCAGAAAGTTTGGCAGGAAGATTTTTACGTATTGACAGGGATGAATTTGGTGTAATCAAGAATGTGACAGATAGAGATTATTATGTAAATTCATTTCACATTGATGTAAAAAAGGAAATTAGCCTTTTTGATAAAATTAGAAAGGAAGCTCCATTTCATAAATTGACAAGAGGTGGACATATTACCTATGTGGAATTAGATGGGGAAGCACGAAAAAATATAGGTGTCATGTTAAAAATCGTAAAGGTTATGAAGGATTCTGGAATTGGTTACGGTTCAATAAACCATCCAGTTGACAGATGCAGAGATTGTGGAACAGAAGCAATAATTTATGATAAATGCCCAATTTGCGGAAGTCATAATATTTCTAGAATTAGAAGAATAACAGGCTATCTGACAGGAGATTTAGACAGCTGGAACAGCGCTAAGCAAGCTGAAGAACATGACAGGGTAAAACATGGTATAAAATAAATATATTATATAATAGCGAGGTAATTTAAAGTGAATAAACTAAAGACAGAAAAAGAAAAAATTTTAGAAAAAAAATTTTCAAAAACTCCAAAAAATGATTTTACATTGAAAATCTTAACAACTTACAAGGAAACAATCGTTGACGGTGTTGGTCTTCGTTATTCACTTTACTTTTCTGGCTGTTCTCATGCCTGCCCAGGATGCCATAACGAGTATTCATGGAATCCAAATCATGGAAATACTTTAACTTATGAAATTTTAGAAAAAATTGCCAAGGAAATAAATGAAAATACTCTTCTTGATGGAATTACAATAACTGGTGGCGATCCTCTCTTTAATCCAATAGATATGTTAAAAGTTCTGAAATTTTTGAAGGAAAATACAGGAAAGAATATATGGCTTTATACAGGTTATACGATTGAACAGATTCGCTGTGATGAATTGCGGAAAAAATGCCTTGAATATGTGGATGTGCTAGTTGATGGACGGTTTGTAAAGGAACTTTATGACCCAAAAATAAAATTTAGGGGAAGCAGTAATCAGAGAATTATAAAAAAGGAAGATTTTTTTATTAAATAGATTTATTTATTAATTTTATAAATATAAATTTTGAATTGATGAATAAATCTATTTTTTTAATATAAAATTTCATAAAAAAACAATGCACTTAACATTTACATATCAAAAGAAAAATTAATGTAAAAATATATAGAAAAAACTTAAAAATAATGATAAAATATTTATGTAGAATTATGTTTTATAAAAAAAATTTAATATATAGAGGTGAAAAGTGAAGGAAAAAATTATTATTATCGATTTTGGTTCGCAATATAGCCAGCTAATTGCCAGAAGAATTAGGGAAATGGAAGTTTATTGCGAAATTGTGCCTTTAATTGATATTGAGAAAATAAAAAGCGGGAAAGAAAAGGTAAAAGGGATTATATTTTCTGGAGGGCCTGCTTCAGTTTATGAAAAAGATGCTCCAACTGTAAATCCTGAAGTATTTAACCTAAATCTTCCTATTCTGGGAATCTGTTACGGAATGCAGCTAATTACGCATTTAAATGGCGGAAAAGTTGAAAAAGCTGATTCGAGGGAATTTGGAAAAGCTGTCTTGGAAGTAGGAAATAATGATAATCCATTATTTACAGGAGTTAAAAAATCTTCTAACATCTGGATGAGCCACAATGACCACATCACAGAATTGCCAAAAGATTTTGAAGTAATTGC
The DNA here is from genome assembly GCF_007990445.1 of Leptotrichia wadei. Taxonomy (NCBI): domain Bacteria; kingdom Fusobacteriati; phylum Fusobacteriota; class Fusobacteriia; order Fusobacteriales; family Leptotrichiaceae; genus Leptotrichia; species Leptotrichia wadei. The sequence goes on along the minus strand of NZ_AP019841.1, from coordinate 334,303 downwards.
AAAAACTGATTCATCAATTGCTGCAATTACAAATAACAATGGAATTTACGCATTGCAATTCCATCCAGAAGTAGTTCATTCTGAATGTGGAACTCAAATTTTGAAAAATTTTGTATTTAACATTTGTAAATGTGAAAAAAATTGGAAAATTTCAAGTTTTATTGCTGAAAAGACAAAATTTATAAAGGAAACTGTTGGAGATGAGCACGTGCTTCTTGCACTTTCTGGAGGAGTAGATTCATCAGTTGCCGCAGTTCTTATTAACAATGCAATTGGACATCAGCTTACTTGCATGTTTGTAGATACTGGACTTTTGAGAAAAGATGAAGGAAAAAAAGTATTAGAATACTACAAGGAACATTTTGACTTGAATATTGTATTTGTTGATGCAAAAGACAGATTTCTAAACAAATTAAAAGGTGTAGATGAACCTGAAGCTAAAAGAAAAATCATTGGAAATGAATTTATTGAAGTGTTTAACGAAGAAATCAGAAAACTTAAAGGTCAAGAAGGTGCAAAATTTTTGGCACAGGGAACAATTTATCCAGATGTTATTGAATCTCAGTCTATAAAAGGACCTTCCCACACAATAA